>CBDUGF010000192.1:0-1682 GCA_965366835.1 uncultured Rhodobacterales bacterium | reverse complement strand
TTTTTCAACGGAATAGGCTCGAAGCAGCCATTGCGGACAGCATGAAGCAATGAGCTCGACTCTACGGTTTCAAGCCGTCCAGAAACAGCTTCTCAAGGTAGCGCGCGGCATCTTCGAAGCGGCCTTCACCTGACTTGGCCGGTCCCAGGACCGCGCGCACCTGAACGTCAAAGTCTGCATAGTGCTGGGTGGTGGCCCAGATCGAGAAGATCAGATGATGAGGATCGCATTTGGCCAGCCGCCCGTCATTCATCCAGCCGCGCATGATCTTGGCCTTCTCATCAACCAGCGATTTCAGGTCGATCATCTCTTCCTGAATGTGCGGCGCGCCGCGCAGGATCTCGTTGGTGAACAGGCGGCCTTCGCGCGGGTAATCGCGGGCCATTTCAAGCTTGCGCCTGATATAGGAGCAAATCTCCGACAGGGGATCGCCATCGGCTTTCATTTCGCGCAATGGATCAAGCCAGGTATCCAGAAGCCGCCCGATCAGCAGGCGGTGGATCGCTTCCTTGGTGCGGAAATAGTACAGTAAATTCGGTTTCGACATGCCTGCGGCCTTGGCGATCTGATCAATCGTCGACCCCCTAAACCCATGCACCGAGAACACATCGAGAGCGGCGTCGAGAATACGGTCTTCCTTCTCCTGCTGGATGCGGGTGCGCTTGCGGGTTTCTGCAGCTCTGGGCTTGGCCAAGCGATGTTTCTCCTTCTAGAGCAACATGGGTTCTGACGAACCCATAAAGTTGCTCTATCACTTTGAAAGCGATCAGGTTTATGATTTTCGGTTGAATCAACCAAAAATCATCCTGATCTAGGCCGGCTTTGATTGTGATTACGGCCCTGAGCGTTCATTTTACATCTTGAGGAACGATGTGAAACCTGTAATCTTTACCAATTGATCAAAATTTTCAATGTTGCACGGGAAAAGAAATGACAGCACCTGGCGAGAACCTGCGTATCAATGGCGACCGGCTGTGGGACTCCATTCACGAGATGGCGAAAATCGGGCCCGGTGTCGCCGGTGGATCCAACCGCCAGACGGTGACCGATGAAGACGGCGAAGGCCGCAAACTGTTCCAGAGTTGGTGCGAGGATGCCGGTTGCACCATGGGCGTTGACCAGATGGGCACCATGTTCATGCGGCGCGAAGGGAGCGATCCGGACGCCCTGCCGGTCTATGTAGGCTCGCATCTCGATACCCAGCCCACCGGTGGCCGCTATGACGGTGTGCTGGGGGTGCTGGCAGGCCTTGAGATCGTGCGGACCCTGAATGATCTCAATATCAAGACCAAGCATCCCATTGTCGTCACCAACTGGACCAATGAGGAAGGCGCGCGTTTCGCACCGCCCATGCTGGCGTCAGGCGTGTTTGCCGATGTGCACAAACAGGACTGGGCCTATGCAATAGAAGATGCCGACGGCAAGAAATTCGGTGATGAGCTGGAGCGCATTGGATGGCGCGGCGAAGAAGAGGTCGGCGCCCGCAAGATGAAAGCGTTCTTCGAGCTGCACATCGAACAGGGGCCGATACTGGAAATTGAAAATGTCGATATCGGTGTCGTGACCCATGGCCAGGGTCTGTCCTGGACCCAGTTGACCGTGTTTGGCAAGGATTCCCATACCGGCTCGACGCCGATGCCGATGCGCAAGAATGCCGGCCTCGGCATGGCGCGCATCCTTGA
>CBDUGF010000191.1:0-2004 GCA_965366835.1 uncultured Rhodobacterales bacterium | reverse complement strand
TCCGGCACTTCCATCTTGAACAGCTCGGCCATGAATTCCGGCGCGGTGCGCGACAGGAAAATCTGCGGCCCGCGGGCTTCGCGGCGCACATCCTTGATATAGCAGCGGATGCGATCATTCGGGCGATACGATTCGCGGCCGATCTTCTCGTTGCGCCGCAGGATGGCTTCGCCGCGGCCCACATCGACGATGACGTTGCCGTATTCCTCGCGCTTGACCTGGCCGTTGATGATCGTGCCGGCGCGGTCCTTGAATTCCTCGAACTGGCGGTCGCGCTCGGCTTCGCGCACCTTCTGCAGGATCACCTGCTTGGCGCTCTGCGCCGCGATCCGGCCCATTTCCACAGGCGGAACCTCCTCGACCAGCGTATCGCCGATCTTGGGGTCTTCCATGTATTGCCTGGCCTGCTCCACGGTAAACTCGGCCTGGTAATTCTCCAGCTCGTCATCCGCCACTACGGTGCGCACCCGGGTAAAGCTGGCGCGTCCGGTCTTGCGGTCGATGCTCACGCGAATGTCCATCTCGGCGCCGTAACGGCTCTTGGCCGCGCGGGCCAGGCTCTCTTCCATCGCTTCGATGACGAGAACCGGGTCGATCATCTTCTCGCGCGCCACGGCCTCGGCGGTTTGCAACAGCTCCAGCTGGTTTGCAGAGGTAATTGCCATTGGTTAAGTCTCCTCAGAAGAACCTGTGTCGGTTTCTATTTCATCGAATTGCGCTTCATCCAGCACGCCCGCATCCTTGCGCGCCTTCAACATCGCCTTGATCAGATCATCGCTCAGCACCAGCTTGGCCTCGGCCAGCCAATCGAATTTCAGGCCCACCGTCACGGTCTCGCCGCCCTGCTCGATGTTGATCAGAACCTCGTCGCCCTCGATCCCGGCCAATACGCCCTTGAACCGCTTGCGCCCGTCGATCAGCTCGTCGGTTTCCAGCTTGGCCTCATAGCCCTCATAGGCGTCGAAATCCTTGAGCCGGGTCAGTGGCCGGTCGATCCCGGGCGAGGACACTTCCAGCGTATAGGCATCCGCCAGCGGGTCTTCGACATCCAGAACCGCGCCCAGCGCATTGGCAAGCGCGACGCAGTCATCCACCTCGATGGTGCCATCGGGCCGCTCGGCCATGATCTGAAGCGTCTTGTTCTCGCCGCCCAGCAGCCGTACGCGCACCAGCTCAAACCCCATGTCCTCGATGACAGGGGTGATGATCCGGCTCATCTTGCGGTCCATCGTGGTCTTGGCAATCAGATCGGCCATTCGGTCTCTCGGTTGTTAGGGCGCGGGCATGAACACAGACACAAAAAAACGGGCCCGCGGCCCGTCGATATTTCCCGGTGGAGCGTCAGGTTTGGACCCCAGCGCGCCGCTGTTGAGGGGGATATACGCAAGTCGGGACGAGTCTGCAAGCCCCTCAAGGTCGATCAGGCCGGAGCCCTTCATCTTGCTGGAAGTATCCCGGCCATGTGGCGGCTGGCCTCCGCGACTGTTCAACACCCGGGATAGACGCCTCGATTTCTCACGTTAGTCTTGTCCAATCGAAAATCAGGCTGATCGACCATGCCCCATCGCACCCGCGAAGACTATGTCCTCTCCTTCTATCGCGTCCGCCAGGCGCTGGGCGTTCTCGGCCTCGCCTTCCCCTGCCTCCTTCTCTTCGGCGGGCTCATGCACGACGCGAAAATCCATCCCTCGATCTCGGACTACTATCACACCACCCTGCGCGACATCTTCGTCGGCACGCTCTTTGCCATCGGCATCTTCCTGGTCAGCTACAAGGGCCATCAGCGTCAGCCCGGAGAGCCGCTGTCGGACAATCTCGCCGCGACGCTGGCGGGCATCGGCGCCTTCGGGCTGGCCATTTTCCCCAACCGCTTTGCGCCCGAGACGCTGAACATCTTCCAGTATTACCTCGAGGCGAAAGCCAGCGTCCTGCATTTCGGCTCCGCCATCCTGTTTCTCGGCGCCATGGCCTATTTCTGCCTCGGCAAGTTCGCCCGCACCGCCG
>CBDUGF010000190.1:0-2584 GCA_965366835.1 uncultured Rhodobacterales bacterium | reverse complement strand
TGTCCGCCCATCGCCAGCAGGATATGCTTGGCGCTCTTGCGCTCGCCGCTCGACAGCTCGACCGTATGCGCATCGACCAGCCGCGCGCGCGCATCGAAGGTCTCGACCCCATTGGATTTCAGGATGTTGCGGTAAATCCCCTCAAGCCGGTCCAGCTCGTCGTTGAGCTGGCCATGAAACCTGCCCCAATCAAAGCCGCCGGATTGCACGCTCCAGCCATAGGCAGCGGCATCCTGCATCATCGGCGCGAATTCACTGGCAAACACCATCAGTTTCTTCGGCACGCAGCCGCGGATCACGCAGGTACCGCCATAGCGGTCCTCCTCGGCCAGTGCGGCCCTGGCCCCGGTCTCGCCCGTCGCCACCCGCGCCGCGCGCACGCCGCCCGAACCGCCGCCGATCACGAACAGATCATAGTCGAAACTCATTTATTCGCCTTCACCGTCTGTTGAGTGGTGTCGAAACTTCCGCCACATGTATTGAATTGCCCCGCGAAGTCCACCCCGTCGCGTTCGCGCAGCCCGGAAACCAGCGCTGGATCGGCCTGATTTCCCGGAAAACGCCCGATACCGGAACAGCACTTGATCAGCGCAGCGCTACGTCCGGGGCACGATCAGGCAAATCGGGTCGGGCGGCAAAAATCGCCTCTTGCAGAACCCGGGTCGCCTCCGGGCCCAGGAACCTTCGTGAAAACCTGGCAAGCCGGTCCTTTTCCTCTCCCGGCGCCCGGTAGGCGATGACACTTGCGTGGCGGCCGCCCTGGATATGGGCCCATCGCATCTGCTCGAACGGAACGCGCGTTTCCCTGAAAACCGTGCGCAGAACAACGGCATCGCTTTCGATCCGCCCGTATGTCCTCTGCCGCACCAGATGCAACAGAAGGAAAATCGCCCAGCCGGCGAACCCTATTCCAAGAAGCACGATCCCCGTCCGGCTGTCGCGCAGCCCTTCGCTGATGTTCCACCAGGCCAGCGCCGCCGCGATGATCAGATTGAAACCGACGATCGCCAGCTGCCTGCCCGTGCGCCGGAATTCCATCGTCACTCCGCCAGATCGGTGAACAGGTTGTCATCCTCGACAAAATCCAGCCGGTCTTCCTCGATCGTGCCCTCGTTGATGTCGCGCACCTCAACGCGGCCGTCGCCATAGCCGATCACCACCGTGTCGCAGATGTCGATAAAGAGCCCGTTTTCCACCACGCCGGGCATCTGGTTCAGAACCATGGCCAACTGGCGCGGATGGCCGATCCGGTTGAGATGCAGGTCGATGATGTGATTGCCCTCGTCGGTGATGTAAGGCACCTTGCCATTCATCCTGAGCGTGGTCTGGCGCCCCAGCACATCCATGCTGATCAGCGTCTCCTCGATCAGCGCCTTGGTGGTCTGCCAGCCAAACGGAATCACCTCGACAGGCAGCGGAAACGCCCCCAGCGTCTCGACCTCCTTGCTGGCATCGGTGATAACAACCATCTGATCGCTCGCCGTGGCTACGATCTTCTCCTGCAACAGCGCCCCGCCGCCGCCCTTGATCAGGTTGAGGTCGGCATCGAATTCGTCAGCCCCGTCAATCGTCAGGTCGAGCCATTTCGCCTCGTCGAGCGAGATCACCTCGATGCCCACGTCGCGGGCCAGTTCGGCGGTGCGGGTCGATGTCGGCACGCCGCGGATTTTCAACCCGTCCTCGCGCACCATCTCGCCGAGGCAACGCACCAGCCAGGCCGCTGTGCTGCCGGTGCCAAGCCCGACACGCATGCCGCCCTCCACCATCTCGGCGGCGCGTTTCGCGGCCACGAACTTGGCCTTGTCGATCGGTGAAAGGTCTCCGGTCAGTGGCAGCATCTCCGTATGTCTGTCCCCGAGAGGGTGATAGGAGAGATGCCAGGACCGTGCGAGAGGCAATTCACCCCTTCATTGAGACAATCTGGCAAAAAGGCCGATACAGCGAGGGGCATGCGCCGCCGCGTCCGTTTGCCCCGCGATTTTTCGCCCACCTATCTTTTGTTGGCGTCAACCACCATCCCGATGGCGGTGATCACCTCGTCGGGGACGGTCACCCCGTCACCATTCAGGTCCATGCCCAGCAAGACGGTGATCTCATGCCGCCGCTGGCCTTGCATGCCGATCGGGGCAAAGTCGGGGTTTGCGCCCGCAAGATGCTTTCATAGGTTGCCATCGCCTCTGGCGTGACATTCCCTTCGGGGTCGATCTGCAACATGATACCGGCAAGCCGCTGCATCGTGTTGCTCGCCGTCCCGCGCTTCAGAAAGCTCAGGTTCCGCGGCAGATCGTTCGCGCTCACCCGCTGGTCAGAACTGTCCGCCCACGCCTCGGCCGGAACCACCAAGAGGCATAGTCCCAGGCAGGTGGTTGAAATGATTTTCCGCATGATCTGCATAGCTCTTCTCCCGCATTTCTCATCACGCAATTGCGCAAGGGTCGAGCGCAATCGAACAATCTACAGTTGTTCAACGTAGACCCGCATCGCGAGCCTTGCCAGCAGAACTCGGCGCAACACTTCGTTTCCGGAACCGTAACAGCATATATTTCTTGCCGGGCGGCGCCGCATTTGCTTGGGTCTGAGAATG
>CBDUGF010000189.1:0-2865 GCA_965366835.1 uncultured Rhodobacterales bacterium | reverse complement strand
TCGGCGCCAAAGCTATCATCGTCGCGAGCAGGCATCAGCGATGCGCGGGTTTCGAGATCCGGAGTTTGAGTATTTGGACCAAGAAAAAGGCTGGAGTCATCGCGTTACTCCTCAGCTTTTTCTTGGCAAAAATACTCATTTCCAGACCGTGCCACCGGCTCCACCGCGTGAGGCGAAAGCACTGCGCCCCCTTTGGCCCGCGGGGTGGGACAGTGCAGCGCCGGCCACGTTGTGCAGCCGATGACAGGGTGGGAGCGGGTCAAAGGGGGCGGCGGGTCAGGCCGCGACCAGCCGGCCGTTTTCCATCCGCAAGACCCGGTCCATCCGCGCCGCCAGCGCCATGTTATGGGTCGCGATCAGGGCCGACAGCCCGGTGTCGCGGGCCAGTTCGATCAGGGTCTCGAACACCGTCTCCGAGGTGGCCGGGTCGAGATTGCCGGTCGGCTCGTCGGCCAGCAGCAGCCGCGGTTCGTTGGCCAGCGCCCGGCAGAAGGCAACCCGCTGCTGCTCGCCCCCCGACATCGCCGCCGGACGGTGCCCGGCGCGCCCGCCGACCCCGACACGGGCCAGCAGCTCGTTGGCACGCAGCTCGGCCTCGGCGCGCCCGACCCCGTTGGCCAGTTGCGGCAGCATCACGTTTTCCAGCGCGCTGAATTCCGCCAGCAAGTGGTGGAACTGATAGATGAACCCAACTTCCTCGCGCCGCACTCCGGTGCGCCGCCGGTCGCCGAGCCCGGCCATGTCGCGCCCGCCGATCCGCACCGTGCCGCCATCGGCGGCATCGAGCAGCCCGGCGATATGCAGGAGCGTCGACTTGCCCGCCCCCGACGGCGCCACCAGCGCCACCAGCTCGCCCGGCGCAAGGCTCAGATCGACGCCGGACAGCACCTCGACCGCATTGGGCTTGCCGCGGTTGTAGGTCTTGGTCACGCCGTCCAGCGCCAGCACCGGATCACTCATAGCGCAACGCCTCCACCGGGTTCATCCGCGCCGCCCGTCGCGCCGGAAAGATCGTCACGATGAAGGACAGCCCGAGGCTCAGCCCCACCGCCGACATCACATCGCCGATCTGCAATTTCGCCGGCAGGTAATAGATGCCGCGAATCGAGGGATCCCAGGCCTGCCCGCCGGTCAGCCAGTTCACGAAGCCGAAGATCTGGTCGATATAGATCGCGAAAAGACAGCCCAGCCCGACACCCAGCGCCGTGCCGATGATGCCGGTGAAGGCGCCACAGATGAAGAACACGCGCAGCACCGAACCCTCGGTCAGCCCGACGGTGCGCAGAATCCCGATATCGCGCCCCTTGTTCTTGACCAGCATGATCAGCCCCGAGACGATGTTCATCGTCGCGATCAGCACCAGCACCGAGAGGATCACGAACATCACGTTATCCTCGATATCGAGCGCGCGCAGGAACGAGCCCGAGGCATCGCGCCAGGTCCACAAGAGCGCCCGCTCGCCGCCTGCCCGGATCAGGTCGAGCGCCAGCTCATCGACCTGTTCCGGCGCCGCCACCATCACTTCCAGCTCATCGGCCACGCCCTCGCGGTTGAAGAATTCCTGGGCCTCGCCGAAGGGCATGTAGACCCGTGTGCGATCGATGTCATAGCGCCCTGCGGTGAAGACATAGACCACCTCGTAGGCCTTCACCCGCGGCGAGGTGCCGAAGGCGGTCTTGACCCCGTTCGGGCTGATCACCTTGATCCGGTCGCCCACCGCCACACCCAGCTCGCGCGCCACCCCCGAGCCGATGGCGACGCCCTCGTCAAACCTTGCGATATCGCCCTCTGCCGCGTCCGGATCGGCCACGCGCGGAATCGTCCTGAGATCGTCGAGCGCGATGCCGAACACCTCGATCCCGGCGTTGCGCCCTTGCGCATTGGCCATCACCTGGCCCTTGATCAGCGGCGCCGCCCGGATCACACCGGGCACGGCGCGCACCCGCTCGGCCATCGCCTCATAGTCGTCAATGGTGCGGTCGATCCGCCCGCTCACCGGGTCGGGCTCGCCGGAATTATAGAGCGTCACATGGGCATTGGCGCCGAGGATGGTATCGACCAGCTCGGCGCGAAACCCGGCCCGCACCGACAGCGTCGCGATCAACGCCGCCACCGCCAGAGTAATGCCGATCAGCGAGATCCAGGTCATCACGCTGACGCCGCCCTCGGCCCGGCGCGCCCGCAGGTAACGCCAGGCGATGATGAATTCGAACGCCGCGAAAGGGGGGGTCTTGCCTGCCATGCCTGCTCCGGTGGTCTTGGTTGCGCGCAATCTGCGCCGGGGGCTGGCTCAGGTCAAGCCGATGGGGTTGCGGGGCGGGTTTTCCGCCGCCACAACAGCCCGCGCATCAGCGCCGCCAGCGCCGCCATCGCAGCCATCCCCGCGATCAACCCGAACCCGGCAAAGACCGCGCCTTCGACCGTCAGTGGCAGCGCCGGGCGGAACGCCTCCCAGGCCTTCGCGGCAATCTCGCTGTCACGGGTGCGCGCCGCCAGATAGGCGCGGGTGAATGGCCCGGCACCTTGCAGCGCCTCCAGATCGGCGCTCAGCCGCTGATGCCGCGCCAGCGTCGCGCCCATGGTCTCGGCCCGCTTGGCGCCCATCGCCCCGCCCGTTCGCAAATCCTCCAGCGCCGCCGCGCGGGTGAGCCCCAGGCTCGCCGCATCGGCATCGAACTCGGCGACAAAGCGGCTCAGCTCATCCACCGCCCCGCCCAGGCGCTGCGCATATTGCTGGGAAAACTCCGGCAGCTGCGACATGCCCGCCGCCCCGGCGATCCCGCCGGTCACTATCATTGCCCTGAGAAGCATCTGCCCTGCCTCCGTGTTTTTGTTGCGGGCAGACTAACAGATCAACAGTGTGGC
>CBDUGF010000188.1:0-2926 GCA_965366835.1 uncultured Rhodobacterales bacterium | reverse complement strand
GAGAGCGGCCAGTTCCTGTTTGCTGGACAGACCACGCCGCGGCTCTATCTCGATCCCGATTTTCAGCGCGGCGTGGCGCATCTGGGCCAGCGCGGGCTCAGCTATGACACCTGGCATTTTCATCCGCAAAACCCCGAATTCCTCGCCCTGGCGCGGGCCTGCCCCGAGACCACGATCATCCTCGATCATTTCGGCACGCCGCTGGGCGTGGCCCGCTTCGAGGGCAAGCGCGACGACTATTTCCCCCAATGGCAGGACGAGATGGCGGCAATCGCCACATGCCCCAACGTGATCGCCAAGCTCGGCGGCATGGCGATGCCGACCAACGGCTTTGGCTGGGACACGCGCGACCAGCCGCCCAGTTCGGACGAATTCGTCGCCGCGCAGGGCAAGTGGTATGGCCACATGATCGCCTCATTCGGCCCCGAGCGCGCGATGTTCGAAAGCAACTTCCCGGTCGACCGGCTTTCGATCTCCTATGCGGTGCTGTGGAACGCGCTGAAGAAGATCGCCGCACCTTACGGCGAAGCCGCGAAATCGGCGCTTTTCTCCGGCACGGCAAACCGTATATATCGGCTCTGATCCGCCGCCGGGCTTGATCGGTATCAAGGCCTTGAGCCCAATCCCCGGGCTACCCTTCGCGGCAACCGATACGCACGAGGAGACATGCGCATGACCCACACCCCGCACGAACTGCACGAAGAATTCCCCGAATACGCCCAGAAGCTGACCGAGCTGAAAACCAACAACGCCCATTTCGCCAAGCTCGCCGACGATTATCACGAGATCAACCGCGCCGTGCACCGCGCCGAAACCAATGTCGAGCCGGTCGAGGAACTGGCCGAGGTCGAGATGCGCAAGAAACGCGCCCTGCTGAAAGACGAGATCTACCGGATGCTTTCCGACGGCTGATCAGGGCGCTCAGGGCGTGCCGTAGCGCTCGATGAAGCGCCACAGATCGGGCAGCACGTCGGATCGCCACAGATCGGTGTGATGCCCGCCCTTGACGATGCGCAGCCGCTTGGGCTGTGTCCGGGCGGCGGCGAACAGCTGCCGCCCTTGATCGACCGGGATCAGATCGTCTGCGCTGCCATGCAGGATCAGGAGCGGTGCGTCGAGCGCCTCGATCCGCGCGAGGCTGTTCCACCGGCTCTTCATCCGGTCGATCAGCGGTTCAAGCTGTGGTGCCGCGTGCAGCGCCACCGCCCGCACCGAGGTGAACGGCGCTTCCAGCACCATCGCGGCGGGCTGCACTCCCGCCCGCTCGACCGCCGCCAGCGCCACCGCGGCGCCGAGGCTCTCGCCATAGATCACCACCGGGGCGTTGCCGGCATAGCGCTCGATTCGCTTGAGCAGCCGCCCGGCATCGAAGCTGAGTGCGGTTTCGCCGGGCGTGCCGGTTGACCCGGACGAGCCGCGATAGGCCAGCGCCACCACACCATAGCCGCGCGCGATAAAGCGCTGAAACCGCCCGGCGCGCGCCGCCAGGTTGCCGGCATTGCCATGAAAATAGAGGATCACCGGCTGGCCGGGCTTCGCCTCAGAAACCCAGAGCACCAGCTTTTGCCCGCCGCTGTCGAAAACCTCGGCGCGCATCGCAAGGCCCATCGCCGCCGGATCGACCTCGGCGGGATCGAACGGATAGACCATCTCGCGCTCGAGCCGGTCGAGGCCGAACAGCCCGCTGAAGGCGACGGCCAGAAGGACGCTGGCGAGTTTGAACAGGGTCATTGCTTGCCTTCGCTTTCCGCTTGGCGCGAGCCGGGCAGCGCCTGTCCGTGGGATGACGCATCCAGCGCTGGTGGTGGGCAGTTTATCCCTGCCATGTCATTGCTTCATCGGATCGTCGCACTGTCCTCGCCCAAGCGCCAGCCCGCCGGGACGGGCAGGCGCTGCCCGGCGGCCTTCGGCCTTGTTCCGGGCACGCGCACTGGTCAGCCCACCTCATAGGGCAGCACGCCGCGCGCATTGGCGTCGATGCTCAAGCGCCGCTCCAGCGGCGGCACCGAGCGTTGATGGCAATTGACCCGCTCGCAGATCCGGCAGGATATGCCGATCGGCTCGAAGCTCTGGCGCTCGCTCACATCGAGCCCGTCGGCATAGACCAGGCTGCCGGCATGGGCCACTTCGCAGCCCAGGGCGATGGCAAAGCGGCGCACCGGCGCGCCAAACGAGCCGCCCGGCTTCGACACGTCGCGCGCAATCGAGACATAGCGCACCCCGTCGGGAGTCTCGGCGAGCTGGCGCAAAAACCGCCCCGGCGTCTCGAAAGCGCGATGCACGTTCCACAGCGGGCAGGCGCCGCCGAAGCGGGCGAATTGCAGCCGCGTCGCCGAATGGCGCTTGGTGATGGTGCCGGCCTGATCGACCCGCACGAAGAAAAATGGAATACCCTTTGCGCCGGGCCGCTGCAGGGTGGAGAGGCGATGCGCCACCTGCTCGATCGAGGCGCCGAACCGCCGCGCCAGCCGTTCGAGATCGTGGCGTGTCTCCTGCGCCGCCGCCAGGAAGCGGCCATAGGGCATCAGTGCCGCCCCGGCGAAGTAATTGGCCAGGCCGATCTTGGCGATGGCGCGGGCCTCGTCGCTCTGGAACCGCGCCAGATCGAGCGTCGCCTCCAGCAGCGCGTCCTGTTTCAACAGCGCCAGCTGCAACAGCAACTGAAAGGTGCGGGTCTGCGGCGCGGCGCGTGCCGACAGGGTCAGCACGCGGCTGTCGGGATCAAACCGGCGCAGCATCGCATCGTCGCTTTCCTGTACCCGGATGCCTTCGGTGCTCAGGCTCTTGCTGGCCAGCGCCATGATCCCGCCGCTGCCGGCCTGGCCGGCGAAAGACTCGGCGGCGCGATCGACCGCGTCGATGTAATTGTCGCAATAATGGAAGAAATCGCGGACCTCGTCCCAGGGGCTGGCCTGGGTCCGGGAAT
>CBDUGF010000187.1:0-3061 GCA_965366835.1 uncultured Rhodobacterales bacterium | reverse complement strand
GAAGGAAGACGTAATGAAAGCCGCCGCCTCTCCGGCCCCTGCCGCCGCCGTCTCGGCCCCAGCCGCCACCGCTTCCGCGCCTGCCGCCGCCGCGCCGCGCGCGCCGGTCCCGGCTGACGATGCCGCGCGCGAGGAACGGGTCAAGATGACCCGCCTGCGCCAGACCATCGCCCGCCGCCTCAAGGACGCCCAGAACACTGCCGCGATCCTGACCACCTATAACGAGGTCGACATGGGCCCGGTGATGGACCTGCGCTCGACCTACAAGGACGAGTTCGAGAAGAAACATGGCGTGCGCCTCGGCTTCATGAGCTTCTTCACCAAGGCCTGCGTGCACGCGCTGCGCGAAGTGCCGGAGGTGAACGCCGAGATCGACGGCACCGATATCGTCTACAAGAATTTCGTCCATATGGGCGTCGCTGCGGGCACACCGCAGGGTCTGGTGGTGCCGGTGATCCGCGATGTCGATCAGAAGAGCTTTGCCGCGATCGAGAAGGAAATCGGCGAAAAGGGCCGCCGTGCGCGCGATGGCAAGCTGACCATGGCCGAGATGCAGGGCGGCACCTTCACGCTCTCCAATGGCGGCGTCTATGGCTCGCTGATGTCCTCGCCGATCCTGAACCCGCCGCAATCGGGCATCCTCGGCATGCACAAGATCCAGGACCGGCCGATGGTGGTCAACGGCGAGATCGTGATCCGCCCGATGATGTATCTCGCGCTCAGCTATGATCACAGGATCGTCGACGGCAAGGGCGCGGTGACCTTCCTCGTCCGGGTGAAAGAGGCGCTGGAGGATCCGCGGCGGCTGTTGATGGATCTGTGAGCGGTGGGTGTGAACACGCACCCAACGGAGGGCGGCACCCGACCTCGGGAGGGGGATGAAAGCGCCCTCCCCGGGGGGAGGTCGGGCGCTGCCCGTGCCGCAGGCGCCACGGGCGTGACCGGTCAACGGTTTCACGCATGTCTGAGCGAAGCCCCGAAAATCAAATCTCACGTCGCGTCGCCTGCGAAAGTAACTTTGCTTCATCCGGGATATCCATGACCCCCGAACTCACCGCCCTCACCCTCGCCGCGCTGCTCCAGGTCGTGCAGGTCGTCCTCATGGCCGTCCCGGCCAATCTCGAGCTCGGCGTCGGCAAGACCCTGTCGCCGCGCGACCCCGAAAGGCTGGGCAAACCGCTGATGGAGCAGGTCTCGCCCCGCACCGCCCGCCTGCATCGCGCCATGAACAACCATTTCGAGGGGCTGATCCTGTTCACCATCGCCTGCGGCGTCATCGCCATCTCGGGCCAATCCAGCGGCTTCACCGCCGCCTGCGCCTATGCCTATCTCGCCGCGCGCGTCCTCTATGTCCCGGCCTATGCCTTCGGCTGGGTGCCGTGGCGTTCGCTGATCTGGTCGGTGGGCTTTCTCGCCACCGCCCTGATGTTGCTTGCGGCCCTGATGTGATCTGCGCGAAGGTGTCCCCATGGCCTATCTCGCCCCCCAGAGCCTCGCCTGCCCCGGCTGCGGCAAGACCGGCGAGATTGTCTGGATCGTCGGCGCCGGGCCGAATACCGGCCAGAAGGCTCCGGCCTACAGGGTGCTGAAGAAAGCCGGACCATGGCGCGAAGAGGCCGAGCAAGAGCGCCCGTTCTGGGCCGGAAAACTGATTTGCCCCGACTGCGGGGAATGTGTGAAACAGGTGCCGCAGCGCACCAGAGACCGCGCAGGCGGAGACAGCCAGGAGTGAACAAATGGCCAACTATGACGTGATCATCATCGGAGCCGGCCCCGGCGGCTATGTCTGCGCCATCCGCTGCGCCCAGCTCGGCCTGAAAACTGCCATTGTCGAGGGCCGCGAGACGCTGGGCGGCACCTGCCTCAATGTCGGCTGTATCCCGTCGAAGGCGATGCTGCACGCCACCCATATGCTGCACGAGGCCGAGCACAATTTCGCCGGTATGGGGCTGAAGGGCAAATCGCCCAGCGTCGACTGGAAGCAGATGCTGGCCTACAAGGACGATGTGGTCGGCCAGAATACCGGCGGCATCGAGTTCCTGATGAAGAAGAACAAGATCGACTGGATCAAGGGCTGGGCCAGCATCCCCGAGGCCGGCAAGGTCAAGGTCGGCGACGACACCCACGCGGCCAAGAACATCGTGATCGCGACCGGTTCCGAACCGGCCAGCATCCCCGGAGTGACGATCGACGAGGACCGCATCGTGTCCTCGACCGGCGCGCTCGAGCTCTCCAAGGTGCCGAAGAAAATGGTGGTGATCGGCGCCGGCGTGATCGGGCTCGAGCTCGGCTCGGTCTATCAGCGCCTCGGCGCCGAGGTCACGGTGCTGGAATATCTCGACGCGGTCTGCCCCGGCATGGACGCCGACGTGCAGCGCACATTGAAGCGCATCCTCGAAAAACAGGGGCTCGAGATCATCACCGGCGCCGCGGTGAAATCCGCCGAGGCGCTGAAATCCAAGGCCAAGGTCACCTATGCGCCGAAAAAGGGCGGCGACGAGGTGACGCTGGATGCCGATATCGTGCTGGTCGCCACCGGGCGCAAACCCTATGCCGAGGGGCTTGGGCTCGACGCGCTCGGCATCAAGATGACAGAGCGCGGCCAGATCGCCACCGATGAGCGCTGGGCCACCAATGTGAAGGGCATCCATGCCATCGGCGACGTGATCGAAGGCCCGATGCTGGCCCACAAGGCCGAGGATGAGGGCATGGCCGTGGCCGAGGTTCTGGCCGGCAAGCATGGCCATGTGAATTACGGCGTCATTCCCGGCGTGGTCTATACCACGCCCGAGGTCGCCACCGTGGGCCAGACCGAGGCGGCGCTGAAGGAAAAGGGGCTGAAGCCCAAGATCGGCAAGTTCATGTTCATGGGCAATGCCCGCGCCAAGGCGGTGCATCAGGGCGACGGCTTCGTCAAGATCATCGCCGACCCGGATACCGATCGTATCCTCGGCGCCGCGATCATCGGCCCGGCGGCGGGCGACATGATTCACGAGCTCTGCGTGGCGATGGAATTCGGCGCCTCGGCGCAGGACATCGCGCTGACCTGCCACGCCCACCC
>CBDUGF010000186.1:0-3093 GCA_965366835.1 uncultured Rhodobacterales bacterium | reverse complement strand
GGCGCACTCGGCTACATCCTTGTGCTGGCGATAAGTTTTCGCGTGCTGTCGCGTGCTGAAGGTACTCTGCCCGCTTGACCACCCCACATCCGCACGCTATCCCGACTGTCACGGCGGGTATGATGTAATGGTAGCCTGTCAGCTTCCCAAGCTGAACGCGCGGGTTCGATTCCCGCTACCCGCTCCAATTCCTCCCTCGCGCTCTTCTCCCCCCCGCTGCCTTTCCCGGCCGGGCTGACGCCCGGAGCGGTTGCGCCGCGCTGCGCGCGTCGCCGGGGGCCTCGCTTCGCTCGGCCCTTTGCTGGTGTGATGCCGACGCAGAACAACCCAGAGCGGGTGCGGCATCGGGCCTTGGGATTTGAGTATTTTTGCCAAGAAAAAGCAGGGGTTGCGGCCCTTGAGTCAATGCCGTGCAGGAGCAATCCGGGGCCTATCTGGCAATCACGATGTCGGCACGCAACCCGCCCAGTGCCTCGCTTTCGCCAAGCCGCAGAACCCCGCCATGGGCGCGCGCGACATCGACCGCGATCGAAAGCCCCAGGCCGACGCCCGAGCCCTGGTTCTGGTTGCGCGCGGCGTCAAGCCGGGTGAACGGGCGCATCGCCTCCTCGCGCCGGTCGGCGGGAATGCCGGGGCCGTCATCCTCGACCCGGATGCGCAGGCTCTTCTCGGTCAGTTCGACCGAGACTTCCGCCCGGCTGCCATAGCGCACCGCGTTCGAAATCAGGTTTTCGACCGCCCGGCGGATCGCCACCGGCCGCAGGTTCACCATGCCGCTATCGGGCTCGCCTTCGCCACGCATCAGCCCCAGCACCACGTCGCGCCCGCCGCGCTGGAAATCCGCCACGATCTGCCTGACCAGCGCCAGCGGATCGACCGGCTCGGGCTCGCCTTCCGACGCATCGCGCACGAAGGACAGGAATTCATCGAGCAGCCGCTGCATCTCCTCCACGTCGCGCTCCAGCGGCTCACGATCCTGCGGCTCGAGCAGCGACAGGCCCAGCTTCATCCTGGTCAGCGGCGTGCGCAGATCGTGGCTCACCCCCGACAGCATCAGGGTGCGCTGTTCGATCTGGCGCTCGATCCGGGCGCGCATGTCGAGAAAGGCGTTGCCCGCTGCGCGCACTTCGATCGCCCCTGTGGGCCGGTACGGCACATGGCGGCCGCGGCCGAAGGCTTGCGCCGCGCCGGCCAGCCGCTTGATCGGGCGCAGCTGGTTACGCAGGTAGATGAAGGCGATCACCGTGAGCAGGATGCCGAAGAACAGCATGTTGGCGAACAGCTGATGCGGATTGCGCGCCGAGATCCGCAGCCGGTCGAATTCGAGCCGCACCGGCTCCTCCTCGCCCTGCACGAAGACCCGTACCACGCTGTCATCCGGCAGTTCGATCGCCAGCAGCCCAGGCACCCGCTGCTCGAGTTCCGCAAAGATGATGAAGGCCGAGAAATCGTACCAGCGCCGATAGTTGCGTTCTGGCACGTCGGCCTTCGGTATGCCTTGCATCGCGATGCCGAGCGCCGCTGCGGGCGAATACGCCGTATCGCCGTTCCTAGCCGGGGTCATCACCAGCCGGATCTCGCGGCTCACGCTGACGCTCATCTGCCGCGTCACCCCTTCGAAATGGCGCTGCGCGATCACCACCGAGAGCACCAGTTGCAGCAGGACCACCGGCAAAACCAGGATCAGCGCCGCCCGCCCGTAAAGCGAGCGCGGCATATAGCGTTTGAGCCAGGCGAAAAACATGCCTATTCCTAGCCGTGAAGACCCGATGAAGAAAGAGCCCATTGCCGATGTCCAACCCATTGCAAGCCCCGGACGATTTCAACCCGCCGACCGGCACGCCGATCGAGATCGAACCGGGGCTGCGGCGCGTGCTTTGCCCCAATCCCTCGCCGATGACCTATCGCGGCACCAACACCTATCTTCTGGGAACCCGCGCTCTGGCCGTTATCGACCCAGGGCCCGAGAACGCGGACCATCTCGATGCCATCCTCGCCGCCGTCGCGCCCGGGCAGGAGATCAGCCATATCTTCGTCACCCACTCCCATCTCGATCATTCGCCGCTGTCGCGGGCCTTGTCGAAGGCCACGGGCGCGCCGGTTCTGGCCTTCGGCGACTGGAAGGCTGGACGCTCGGCGGTGATGGAGGAACTGGCCGCGCAGGGGCTCGCCGGGGGCGGCGAAGGCGTCGATGCCGCGTTTCATCCGGACATCTCGCTGCATGACGGGCAAGCGATCACCGGCGATGGCTGGGCGCTGCGGGTGATCCATACCCCTGGCCATTACGGCAACCACATCAGCTTCGCCTGGGGCGACGTGTTGTTCTGCGGCGATCATGTGATGGGCTGGTCCAGTTCGCTGGTGTCGCCGCCGGATGGCGATCTGACCGATTTCATGGCCTCCTGCGCGCGCTTGCAACGCGGCACCTGGCGGGTGTTTCATTCCGGCCACGGCGCGCCGATCAACGATCCCGCCGGGCGGCTCGAATGGCTGGTGTCGCACCGGCGCGCGCGCGAAGCCGAAATCCTCGCCGCCCTGCGCGATGGTCCTGCCAGTGCCTTTGCGCTGGCCAGTCGCATCTATACCGAGGTGCCGAAACATTTCATCGGCGCAGCCACCCGCAATGTCTTTGCCCATCTTGTTGATCTGACTGGCAAAAGGCGCGTCGCCCCGCGTTCCCGCCTGTCCGCCGAGGCCGATTTCCACCTGCTTTGACCGGCCTTCGGCAAAACGCGGAAATAGTTCGAAATCCCTCTGGACGGGCTCGAGCACGGTTGCTATATGGCCTGACGTGTTCCGGCGTAGCTCAGCGGTAGAGCAGTTGACTGTTAATCAATTGGTCGTAGGTTCGATCCCTACCGCCGGAGCCAAATTTCCTGGGTAATTCAACTGCACTGCGATAGATCGCGCTCCTCGTTGGGAGCGCTGATCTACCACCCACAAGCAATGCGCAAGCTGTGGCGGGCGCGCTCGCATGGGCCGGCCACAAGTTTAACAGGCGTCGCGTGGTAGATGAATCGAAGGTCGTCCCGCGCCCATAGCGGAGTTCCAAGCCGACGCTCGCATCCTCCTGTTCGATGCCGGGACATTTGC
>CBDUGF010000185.1:0-3275 GCA_965366835.1 uncultured Rhodobacterales bacterium | reverse complement strand
AAGGCGGCCGCACCGTCGGCGCCGGCGTGGTCTCCAAGATCCTCGCGTAATTTGTAAGTTTGCAAAAGCGAAACAGGGCCGCCTTTCGGGGCGGCCTTTTTTTGTCCGGGAGATGGAGCAGGGCGGGCCTTTTCGATGATAGAGGCAGAAATGAAACGCCATCCGGGTGCTGCGGCCGACATCTGGACGGAAGGATTGATCGCGAGTCCGGCGGCTGCTAGCCTTTGAAAAACAAAAGAACAAAATTGAGACAGAGGCAGCGAGCAGATGGCCCATCCCTACAAACGCCTCGGCACAGAGGCGTTTTGGCGTACCGCCGTGACCGAGCGCGGCGCATTCGGACTCGAAGGATTATGGTCTCCGAAATTCCCGGTTGGACCGGACGACAGGATCGTGACGGCGGGGTCGTGTTTCGCCCAGCATTTCAGCAAGGCGCTCGTGGCGCGCGGCTATGGCTGGTATGACGCCGAACCCGCGCCGCCGTTCCTGACGGATGTGCAGGCGCGTGAATTCAACTATGGGATATTCAGCTTCCGCACCGGCAATATCTACACCGCACGAATGCTCAACCAGTGGATCGATCTGGCACTCGGCGCGGCCGGGCACGCCGAGATCTGGGAGCAGGACGGGCGGTTTTTCGATCCTTTACGTCCGGCGATCGAGCCGGGAGGTTTTGCCGATGAGGACGAACTGCGTTCGGCGCGCATGGTGACGGCGACGGCCTTGCGCTCCGCCATCGAAAAGGCCAGCGTTTTCGTCTTTACCATGGGGCTGACGGAATCGTGGATCAACCGGCGCTCGCGAATGGAATATGCGCTGTGTCCCGGCACGGCGGCAGGCAAGTTCGATGAGAAGACCCATGTTTTCGTCAATGCCCGGCATTCCAAGGTCATGACCGGGATGACGCGGGCGCTCAAGCGGCTGCGGCAGATCAACCCCAAGCTCAAGGTGTTGCTGACCGTCTCGCCGGTGCCGCTGGCGGCGACCGCTTCGGGCGGCCATGTGCTGACCGCGACAAGCTATTCCAAGTCGGTGCTGCGGGCGGCGGCTGGAGAGCTGGCCGAGGCGCATGACAATGTCGATTATTTCCCGTCCTACGAAATCATCACCCATCCGGTGTTTCGCGGCATGTTCTTTGCGCCAGATCAGCGCAGCGTCGAGCCCGAGGGGGTGAAAACCGTGATGCAGCATTTCTTCACCGAGCAATCCAAGGCGTTCGGCGCCGAAGTGACGTCGCGCGCGCCGCCCGAGCAGAGCGCGGCGGAGGAAGTGCTGAGCCACGATGATTTGAAATGCGAGGAGGTGATGCTCGATGCCTTCGCCTGATCCGTCAGAACGCCGCCGCCAGCGGATCTGTTTTTTTGGCGATAGCCAGATCGCATCGGTAAAGCTGGCCTTCGACCAGGGTTTGTTGCAGCTGCCACCGGAGGTGGACGTCGAATTCTGGGGCGCAACAGGGCCGAATTTCCGCAAGCTCAGGATGAAGGACGGCAGGATCGTGCTTGACAAGGCGGCGCTGCCGTTCGTGCAGAAGATCAACGATCACGGACGTGAGGCACTCGCACCAGAGGATTTTGACGGCTTCGTGTTCTACGGCGCGCGGATGCGGGTGGTGGAGTTTTTCGCGCCCTATCTTCATCGCCAGCTCGACCCGCGCGCGGGGCAGAGCTGCGCTGTGCTCGAAACCGCTGCCGCGGGCTGGTTGGTGACCAATCGCAGCTATCGCTATGCCCGTGCATTCTCCGGTAGCGGCGCGCAGGTGTGCGTTGTGCCGAGCCCGCTGCCGACGGAAGGGATCCTCGATCCGGCCCGGCGCGGCTCCGGTTTTGCCGGGTATCCGCTGGCGCTCGAAGCCGAAGTGGAGCACCGATCTGTCTTGTGGGCGGCGCTGAGCGCGGTGGCGCTGCGCGACGGGTTGATGCTGTTGCCGCAGCCAGAGGACACAATCGCCAGCGGCGCCATGACACAGGCACGTTTTGCCCGCGAAGGTGCCGCCGAGGCCGGAGACGAAGGCCACAAGAACCCCGAATTTGCGGCAGCGGTTCTGCGTGATTGGGCGAGGTCAGCAAACTCGCTTGCGGCATAGGGCGCAGTGCGGCAGGGCGGATCGGGCGGCAGCACGAATTCCGCCTTGCAATGCCAAGGCGCGTTTCGTAAATGCTGTCTCGGATGTAGGGGTATAGCTCAGTTGGTAGAGCGACGGTCTCCAAAACCGTAGGTCCCGGGTTCGAGCCCTGGTGCCCCTGCCATTTTCTCGGAATTGACGGTTGGGCGCGGTGCGCTCACGCCTCCCAGGTGATCTGGCCATCGCACAAGGTGATCGCCGCGCGCGCCTGATCGAGATCGCTCACCGGGGTCGCCTCGAGATCGCGGTCCATGATCACGATATCGGCCAGCAGACCGGGCACAATGCGCCCCAACCGGTGATCGTCCTTGCCGACATGGGCGCCGCCCGCGGTATAGCCATGCAGGGCCTGATGCAGGGTTGAGGCGTGGTCGGGATGTCCCTTTTTCCAGGCACGGCGGGTGACGGCGGCCTTGATGCCGCGCATCGGATCGACATCCGAAACCGGCCAATCCGAGGCAAAGGCGATCGGCACGCCCTCGGCGCGCAGATAATCGAGCGGGAAGGCCCAGGGCCAGCGCGCCTCGCCGACATGGGTAAGCCATGGCTCGAGCGGGAAATCCATCGCACCGGGCGGGTGCGGTGGCTGCATCGAGGCGACGACGGCAAGCGCACGGAAGCGCGGCAGGTCATCGGGGTGCAGCAATTCGATATGCTCGATCCGGTGGCGGGAATCTCGCGCGCCATTGGCCTTGCGCGCCGCCTCGTAGCCGTCGAGCACCCGGCGCACAGCGCCGTCGCCGATGGCATGCACGGAGATCTGAAGGCCGCGCCGGTCGGCCTCGATCGCCGCTTCGCAGAACCTTTCCGAAGAGTGCAGCGGCTCGCCGCGCCAGCCCGGCCGGTCGGCATAATCTTCGATCAGGACAGCCGTGGAGCTGTCGATGACGCCATCCATGAACATCTTGATCCGGTTGGCACTGAGCTTGTCGGTGGCGAATTCCCGCGCCAGATCGCTTGCTTCGGACAGTGAGGAGATCGGTTTGGAGGGGGTCAGGTGAAACGGGATCTCGATCCGGCAATCGAGAGCACCCTGGGCTTCGATCTCACTCAGCAGGTCGAGCTGATAGCGATTGCCATCCATGTTGTGCAGGCTGGTGAAGCCATAGGAAGCGCAGAGGCGCAGGCCCTCTTTCAAGACCTCGATATC
>CBDUGF010000184.1:0-3455 GCA_965366835.1 uncultured Rhodobacterales bacterium | reverse complement strand
CGTCGACCGATCTGAGCTGCCCCTTGGCATAGTAATAGCCGATCAGCGGCGAGGTCTTCTTGTAATATTCCATCAGCCGCGTGCGCAGCGACTCTTCGTTGTCGTCGGCACGGCGCTGCATGTCCGACGCGCCGCACTTGTCGCAGACGCCCTCCACAGTCTCTTTCTTGGTGCTGTAGTGATAGACCTCGCCGCAATTGCCGCAGGTGTAGCGGCCGGTGATGCGATCAACCAAGGCGTCGTCATCGACGCGCATCTCGATCACCGCGTCCAGGCTTTCGCCGGTCTCAGCCAGAAGCTCCGCCAGGGCATCGGCCTGGGCCAGGGTGCGGGGAAAGCCATCGAAGATGAAGCCTCCCTGCTTGTCGCCCTCCAGCTTTTCGCGGATCAGGCCGATCACGATCTCGTCGGTCACAAGCTCGCCGCGCGCCATCACCGCTGCCACACGCTTGCCCATCTCGGTGCCGGAATCCTTGGCTTCGCGCAGCATGTCGCCGGTGCTGAGCTGGATCATGTTGCGGGTCTCGACGAGATGGCGCGCCTGGGTGCCTTTTCCGGCCCCCGGCGGTCCGAGCAGAATGATGTTCATCTCCGCGCCGGGCCTTTCTTCTTGCGCCGCCGCCCCTTGCCGGAGAGCTGCGATTTCTCGATCAGGCCTTCATACTGATGCGCCAGAAGATGGCTCTGCACCTGCTGGATCGTGTCCATCGTGACCGAGACCACGATCAAGACCGAGGTGCCGCCGAAATAGAACGGGATCGCCAGCTGGCTGCGCAGGATCTCGGGCAGCAGACACACGGCAGCGAGATAGGCCGAACCCAGCACCAGCACGCGGTTGACCACGTATTCGAGATATTCGGCCGTCTTCTTGCCCGGGCGGATGCCGGGGACGAAACCGT
Source organism: uncultured Rhodobacterales bacterium (assembly GCA_965366835.1). Lineage (GTDB taxonomy): Bacteria > Pseudomonadota > Alphaproteobacteria > Rhodobacterales > Rhodobacteraceae > JAKGBX01. The sequence goes on along the minus strand of CBDUGF010000184.1, from coordinate 2,556 downwards.
TCTGGTTCTTGAGGTTGTCGGCCACCTCGTCGGGTTTGAAGCTGACATTGAAGGTGTAGAAATAGGCGAAGAACACGATCATCGCCACGAAGAACGCCAGATAGAGCGGCTGGCCGGGGCCGAAATAGGCCAACAGCGTGCTCATGATCGGGCCGGTCTGATTGCCGGAAAACGTGCTGATCGTGACCGGCAGCAGCAGCAGCGAACTGGCGAAAATCGCCGGAATCACACCCGACGGGTTGACCTTGACCGGCAGGTGCGACGAGCCGCCGTCATAGACCTTCATGCCGACCTGACGGCGCGGATACTGGATATGGATCTTCCTGAGTGCGCGCTCCATGAACACCACGAAGGCAATGGTGGCGATCACCATGACGATCACGCCGACGATCACGGCGGGGCTGATGATGCCCGAGCGGCCTTGCGAGAAGAACTGCGCCAGCGCGGCGGGGACTTCGGCGATGATGCCGACGAAGATGATCAGCGAGATGCCGTTGCCGATGCCGCGCGCGGTGATCTGCTCACCCAGCCACATCAGGAACATGGTGCCGCCGACCAGCGTGATCATCGTCGAGGCGACGAAGAAGAAGCCCGGCTCGGTGGCCAGATCGCCCGCTTCCAGGCTCTTGGCCAGGCCATAGGACTGCAAGGTGGCCAGAAATACCGTGCCGTAGCGGGTATACTGGTTCATCTTCTTGCGGCCCTGCTCGCCCTCTTTCTTGAGCTGTTCGAGCGCCGGCACCATCGAGCCCAGCAGCTGGACGATGATCGAGGCCGAGATATAGGGCATGATGCCGAGGGCAAAGATCCCCATCCGGCCCAGCGCGCCACCGGTGAACATCGTCAGGATGCCGCCGATGCCCTGCCCCGCGCCTTCCATGAAGTCGCGCAGCGCCTGGCCGTCGATCCCCGGCACGGGAATGAACGTGCCCAGGCGATAGACGATCAGCAGGCCCAGCGTGAACAGGATGCGGTTGCGCAGATCGCTGGCTTTGCCCAGCGCGGCCCAACTGGTGTTGGCGGCCATTTGTTCGGCGGCAGATACCATTATCGGTCTCTTTCATGCATGCGCCGCCAAGGCGGTCTCCCGGCCCGGCGGCGCTTTTGGAAAACTGGAGGTTATGTAAGGCCCGCAGGGGCCGGGAACAACCTCTTATTCAGCGGCTTGCGCAGCCGTGACCTTGAGTGAACCGCCGGCTTTCTCCACCGCTTCGACCGCGGCTTTCGACGCGCCGGTCACTTCCAGGTTGAGCTTGGCGCTGATCTCGCCCTTGGCCAGCACCCGCACACCGTCGAGCTTGCGCCGCACCAGGCCGGATTCAACCAGCACGTCCTCGGTGATCGCCTTCTTGGCGTCGAGTTTCTTCTCGTCGACGAATTTCTGGATCAGGCCGAGGTTGAGCACGGCGAATTTCTTGCGGTTGGGCTTGGTGAAGCCGCGCTTGGGCAGGCGCTGGTAGAGCGGCATCTGGCCGCCTTCATAGCCCTTGATCGCCACGCCCGAACGGGATTTCTGGCCCTTGACGCCGCGCCCTGCGGTCTTGCCCATGCCCGAACCGGGGCCACGGCCGACACGCTTGCGCGGCTTGGTTGCGCCGGGATTGTCGCTGAGTTCATTGAGTTTCATGTCGCTTCTCCTTTGCCGGAATTGGCCCATGAAGCGAAGGGAGCCAAACGCGGCGTTTCTTGGTTGTTTCGAGTCGTGGCGCAAGGGGCCACCGGGGGCGTATAGACCTTGGCTTGCAACGATGCAAGAGGGCAGAGCGCGCCTTCGGCCATACCCTGCACGGCACGATCGAGATTGCCAGGCGCGCGCCTCAAATGCGACACTCGCGCCATGAAACGACGAACGCGAAAAACCTTGTCCGTCGGCGCGCTGCTCGCTGTTGCGCTGTCAACCGCACCGGGCGACCGTCCCGTGCGCGCCGCGAACGAGTGCGCGCTGGACGCTATGCTGGTCTTCGACGGCTCGGCCTCGATGGACGAGATCGGTTTCGACATCCAGGAAAACACCCGTATCGTCGATGCCCGGGTGGCGATGCGCCGGGCGATGCCGGGTATCGCGCCCTATCGCCGGGTCGGCCTGTTGGTCTATGGCCCCGGGGCGGGCGATGCCTGCGCCAATATCGACCTGCGCTTCGGTCCGGTCGAGAATGCCGCCGGGCCGATCATCGACGCGGTCGAGCGTCTGGCCCCGAACGGACTGACGCCGCTTTCAGCCGCGGTGGAACGGGCGGCAGAGGTGCTGGACTATCGCGCCCGGCCCGGCATCGTGGTGCTGGTGACCGATGGCAACGAGACCTGCGGCGGGCGGCCCTGCGCCCTGGGCGCCCGGCTGGCCGCTTCGGGGCATGACCTGACCGTGCATGTGATCGGCTTCAAGGTGGTGGTGGATTTCTTCGGCTGGGACAATCCGGAGCAGAAGAGCTATGCCGGCGGCAAGACGGTGGCCAAATGCCTGGCCGATCAGACCGGCGGGATGTTCGTGTCAACGGAAACGGTCGATGAGTTGGTGGCGGCGCTACAGCAAACGCTGGGCTGTCCGGTGATCGGGCG
>CBDUGF010000183.1:0-3466 GCA_965366835.1 uncultured Rhodobacterales bacterium | reverse complement strand
TGACCACGGCGGGTGACGTCAACACGCAGGTGGGCATGGCGAGCCACATCTACCTGGTCACGAAATCGATGCAGGACTCCTATTTCTACTCCGCCGATTCGGAATTGCTGGTGGTCCCGCAGGAGGGCCGCCTGCGGTTCTGCACCGAACTCGGGATCATCGACCTCGAACCCAAGGAAATCGCCATCATCCCGCGCGGCCTGCTCTACCGGGTCGAGCTGCTCGACGGCCCGGCGCGCGGCTTTGTCTGCGAGAATTACGGCGCCAAGTTCGAGCTTCCGGGCCGCGGCCCGATCGGCGCCAACTGCATGGCCAACCGGCGCGATTTCAAATCCCCCGTCGCCGCCTATGAGGACCGCGATGCGGCCTCGACCGTCACCATCAAGTGGTGCGGCCAGTTCCACCAGACCAGGATCGGCCATTCGCCGCTCGACGTGGTGGCCTGGCACGGCAATTACGCGCCGGTGAAATACGACCTTTCCACCTATTGCCCTGTCGGGTCGATCCTGTTCGATCATCCCGATCCCTCGATCTTCACCGTGCTCACCGCCCCCTCGGGCCAGCCGGGCACCGCCAATATCGATTTCGTGCTGTTTCGCGAACGCTGGATGGTGGCCGAGGATACGTTCCGCCCGCCCTGGTATCACAAGAACATCATGTCCGAGCTGATGGGCAACATCTATGGCCAGTATGACGCCAAGCCCAAGGGCTTTGTCCCCGGCGGCATGTCGCTCCACAACATGATGCTGCCCCACGGACCGGACAAGACCGCCTTCGAGGGCGCCTCCAACGCCGATCTGAAAGCGGAAAAGCTCGACAACACCATGTCGTTCATGTTCGAAACCCGCTTCCCGCAACATCTCACCGGCTTTGCCGCCAACGAGGCGCCGTTGCAGGATGACTACATCGATTGCTGGTCGGATATCGAAAAGAAATTCGACGGCACGCCGGGCAAGAAATGAACCAAAACGGTGCGTGAGATCACGCACCCTACGCCAAACCTGAAATCCGCCGTAGGGTGTGTGCTTGCACGCACCTTCCAATGCAAGGACAAGACATGCCTCTTCTCAAATCCTGGGTGGCTTCGGCCAACGATGCCAACCACCCCTTCCCGCTCAACAACCTGCCCTATGGCGTCTTTTCCACCGCCGATCTCGAACCGCGCTGCGGCGTGGCCATCGGCGACATGATCCTCGACATGGCGGCGGCCGAAGACTCCGGGCTGGTCACGCTGGCCGAAACGCCGCTGTTCGACGTGCCGTTCTGGAACGAGGTGATGGAGGAAGGCCCCGAGCTCTGGGCCGCCCTGCGCGCCCGGCTGATCGAGATCCTCGCCGAAGGCTCGCGCGACAAATCCGAGGCCGAGCCCATGCTGGTGGCGCAGAAAGACGCCGAGATGCACCTGCCCTTCCTGGTCGCGGAATATACCGATTTCTACGCCGGCAGGAACCACGCCGTGAATGTCGGAACCATGTTCCGCGGCGCCGAAAATGCCTTGCCGCCCAACTGGCTGCACATCCCCATCGGCTATAATGGCCGGGCCTCCTCGGTGGTGGTCTCGGGCAGCGATATCCGCCGCCCCTGGGGTCAGCTGAAATCGCCGGATCACGACAAACCGGCCTTCCTGCCCTGCCGCCGCTTCGATCTCGAGCTCGAGATGGGCGCCATCGTCGGCCAACCCTCCGATGGCCCGATCACGGTCGACGAGGCCGATGCCAACATCTTCGGCTACGTGCTGCTCAATGACTGGTCGGCGCGCGACATCCAGGCCTGGGAATACCAGCCCCTCGGCCCGTTCCAGGCCAAGGCGACAGCCACCTCGATCAGCCCCTGGATCGTTACCAAGGCGGCGCTCGAGCCGTTCCGCTGCGCCACGCCGGAGCGCGAGGTCGAACTGCTGCCCCATCTCAAGGATACCGGCCCGATGCTCTATGACATCGACCTCGGCGTCACCCTGGCCCCCGAGGGCAAGCCGCCCAGCACCATCGCCGAAACCAACTACAACCAGATGTATTACTCCGCCGCCCAGCAGCTGGCGCATCACACCACCTCGGGCTGCCCGATGAACCCCGGCGATCTGCTCGGCTCGGGCACCATCTCGGGCCCGGCCAAATCCGAGCGCGGCTCACTTCTGGAGCTCAGCTGGGGCGGCAAGGAACCGATCACCCTCGACACCGGCGAGACCCGCACCTTCCTCGAGGACGGCGACACGCTCACGCTGCGCGGCGCCGCAAAAGGCGACGGCTACACCATCGGCTTCGGCGACTGCTCCGGCAAGGTTCTGCCCGCGCTCAAGGATCCCTACGCACGCTAAGCCTTTCCTCTGACCAGAAATATCCCCGCCGGAGGCTCCCCATCCCGCTTCCGGCGCAACCGAACAAAGGAACCACACCATGGCCAAAGCATTCGCATCGCAAGGCGACATGAGCGAGAAGAAAATCTCCTTCACCGAAGTCGGCGAAGGTCTCTATGCCTTCACCGCCGAGGGCGATCCCAATTCCGGCGTCATCATCGGCGACGAGAGCGTGATGATCGTCGAAGCCCAGGCCACGCCCCGGCTGGCGCAAAAGGTCATCGACTGCGTGCGCGAGGTCACCGACAAGCCGATCTCCCATGTCGTGCTGACCCATTATCACGCCGTGCGCGTGCTCGGCGCCTCCGCCTTCAACGCCGACCAGATCATCATGTCCGACGTGGCCCGCGCCATGGTGGTCGAACGCGGCCAGGAAGACTGGGACAGCGAATTCCAGCGCTTCCCACGCCTGTTCGAGGGCCATGAAAGCATCCCCGGCCTGACCTACCCCACCACCACCTTCAGCGACGCGATGACCGTCTATCTCGGCAACCGCCGGGTCGACATCATGCATCTGGGCCGCGCCCATACCGCGGGCGACGCGGTGATCCACGTGCCCGATCAGAACGTCATGTTCACCGGCGATATCGTCGAATATCACTCGGCCTGCTATTGCGGCGATGGCCATTTCTCCGATTGGGGCGATACGCTCGATGCGATCAAATGGTTCGATGTCGATGCCATCGCGCCGGGCCGTGGCGATGCCCTGATGGGCCCCGAGATGGTCAACGCCGCGATCGAGAACACCCGCGATTTCGTCGACAGCACCTATCGCCCCGCCGCCCGCGTTGCCGCGCGCGGTGGCACGCTCAAGGAGGCCTGGGACGCGGTGCGCGCCGAATGCGACCCCAAATTCGCCGATTACGCGATCTACGAGCATTGCCTGCCGTTCAACGTCGCGCGCGCCTATGACGAGGCCCGCGGCATCGACACACCGCGGATCTGGACCGCCCAGCGCGACATCGAAATGTGGGAGGCGCTGCAAGGATGAGCCGATTTTTCGCAGAAAAATCGCGCCCCGCAGCCTGACCCAGATCAAAGGCAGCACCATTCCGGCATGTGAGGATGAACCCGCGCCATCCCGCCCGCCGCCCCCGGAGGAGAGACCATGAA
>CBDUGF010000182.1:0-3728 GCA_965366835.1 uncultured Rhodobacterales bacterium | reverse complement strand
ATCAGCAGCGAGGCCGGGATGGTGATGGCCGCGCGATACCACGGCTTGTTGCGAAACCAGAGCCCGACCGCGAGGAAGGCCAGCGCGATCACCGTGAGCTGGCCGAGTTCGACCCCGACGTTGAACCCCAGAAGCGCCGGGATGAAATGCGCCTCGCGCAGGCCGAATTCGCCCAGCACCGAGGCAAAGCCGAGCCCGTGCAGCAAGCCGAAGCCGAACACCACGAAGGGCCGCCACGGATTGAGATGATCGGTGAAGATGTTTTCTATCGCGACATAGCAGATCGAGGCGGCGATCAGCGGCTCGACCACGCTGGCGGGCACCGTGACCCAGCCCAAGGCACCAAGCGCCAAAGTGACCGTATGGGCGGCGGTGAAGGCTGTGACCTGCCACAACAGCGGCCGCAGCCGCGCCGCCAGCAGGAACAGGCCGAGCACGAACAGGATATGATCGAGGCCCTTGGGCAGGATGTGATCGAAACCGATCGGGATATAGGCGGCAAACACCTGCCAGCCGGTCTGGGCGCTGCCGCCGGAGAGCGCGAACGGCCCGGCCAGCGCGCCGCCCGAGACCGTGGCGGTAAACGGGTCTTCGATCTCGCCGACCTGGCGGACCACCAATGTGCCGTAGGATTTCGCCCAGCCGAGCGCGGCGCTTTGGGCGCCCGTGGGCAAAGGGGCGGTGAAATGGAGCACGCTCTGGCGTTGCAGCTCGACATCGCCGGGGTCGCGGATCTCGGGATGCGAGAAGGCGAGCACGGCCCCTGCCCCGTCGATCTGAAACTGCACATTGCCGAGAAACACCGGAAGGAAAGCGGGCAGCCGCGCCGCCAGGTCTTCGGGCGGGAGCGCACGCAGGGCATCGTAATCGGCGGCATTGGGCGCGGCGTTGGTGTCTTCATAGGCCGAAAGGTCGATATCGGCCATCAGCGCTTCAAGGGTGACTTCGATGGCCAGATGCAGACTGTCGCCCTGCACCTCAATCTCGGCAATGGCCGGGAACACCTCATGCGCGCTCGCGCGCGGTGCCAGGCACAGCACCAGCATGAGGAAAACGCTTGCAACCGACGCGGCGATCATGCCCCCTGCGGTCATGTCTATCTGGCTTCGCATCTCGCTCGCTTTCATGTTCATGCTCATTGCCCGCATGGGCCTGGCGCATGAGTTTTGGATAGAAGCGGCGGAATATCAAGTGGATACCGGGGCGACGATCGAAGCCGGGATCTATAACGGTCAGAATTTCGAAGGGCCGGAGCTGGCCTGGTTCGAACGCCGCATCGCCATGGCGACATGGCATGCGGGCGCGGACGAGACCCGGTTCGAGAACCGCACCGGCGAGCGCCCGGCGCTGAAAATCGCCGAGGCGCCCGAGGGGCTGGTGCGGCTGGTCTATCAATCGACGCCGACCGAGCTGACCTATGCCGAATGGGCCAAGTTCGTCAGCTTCGTCGAGAGCAAGGGCCATGACTGGGCGGTGGAACGGCACCTGGCGCGCGGGCTGGCGCAAACCGGCATTCGCGAAAGCTATATCCGCTATTGCAAGGCGCTGGTTGCGGTGGGCGCGGGCGAAGGCGCGGATGTGCGCGCCGGGATGCGCCACGAGATCGTGGCTCTGGGCAATCCTTATGGCGATGTCTCGGGCGGGCTGGCGATTGCGCTCTATTATGAAGGTGCGCCGCTGGGCGGCGGGCAGATCGACGTGTTCGAAAAGGCACCCGACGGCACGGTGATCAAGAGCCAGCTCGAAAGCGATGCCGAGGGCCGCGCGGTGGTGCCGGTCAGGCCCGGGCATCGCTATCTGGTCGATTCGGTGGTGTTGCTCGAGATCGAGGGCGACGGCGCGAGCTGGGAGAGCCTGTGGGCGTCACTGACCTTCGCGGTGCCGCAATGAGACGGGGCGACAGGGCTGCACCGAGAGCGATATAGGCGCGATGGCGGGCAGGCATGACATTCTGTGTATCGGCAGCGTTCTGTGGGACGTGATCGGGCGCGCGCCCTATCACATGCGGCTGGGCGCGGATGTGCCGGGGCGGATCACCCGCCTGCCCGGTGGCGTGGCGATGAATATCGCGATGACGCTGGCGCGGTTCGGGCTGCGCCCGGCGCTCTTGAGCGCGGTGGGGCGCGATGCCGAGGGCGACGAGCTGGTGAAAGCCTGCGGCGCGTTCGGCATGGAGGTCGGCCATCTCTATCGCTCCGACGATCTGCCAACCGATCGCTACATGGCGGTCGAGGGCGCCAACGGGTTGATCGCGGCGATTGCCGATGCGCATTCGCTGGAACAGGCCGGAGCGAAAATTCTGGCGCCGCTGATCGACGGGCGATTGGGCAGCACCACCGCGCCCTATGCCGGGCTGGTGGCGCTGGATGGCAATCTGACCCTTGGATTGCTTGAAGAGATCGCCGTAAGCCCCTGTTTTTCCTTGGCCGACCTGCGGGTGGCCCCGGCCTCTCCGGGCAAGGCCGAGCGGTTGTTGCCGTTTCTCAGCCATTCCCGCGCGGTGCTCTATGTCAATCGCGAAGAGGCCGGGCTGCTCTGCCATCGCGAGTTCGCCAGCGCGGCGCAGGCCGCCGAGGGGCTTGTGGCGCGGGGCGCGGCGCGGGTTCTGGTGACCGATGGTGCGGGCGCGGCGGCCGAGGGCGGGCCGGAGGGTATCACAGAGGCGGTGCCGCCGGCGGTGATGGTGACCCGGGTGACCGGCGCGGGCGATACGTTCATGGCGGCGCATATCGCCGCCGAAGCGCGCGGCGCGGCCGGCCGGGAGGCGCTGGAGGCAGCGCTGGCGGCGGCGGCGGCCTATGTTTCAGGAGAGGTGGCAGGATGATCGAGATGAAACAGAGCCGCGAAGTGCGCGAGGCCAAGGCGCGCGGAGCGGCGCTGGTGGCGCTGGAATCGACCATCATCACCCATGGCATGCCCTGGCCGCAGAATGCCGAGACGGCGCGGCTGGTCGAGCAGGATATCCGCGATGCCGGGGCGGTTCCGGCGACGATGGCTGTCATTGCGGGCTGTCTGCATGTCGGGCTCGAGGCGGATGAGCTGGACCGGCTGGCGCAGGCGAAAGATGTGGCCAAGCTGAGCCGGGCCGACATGGCGGCCTGTCTGGCGCAGGGTGGCACCGGGGCGACCACCGTGGCGGCGACGATGATCGCGGCGCGGCTGGCGGGGATTGCCATCTTTGCCACCGGCGGCATCGGCGGCGTGCATCGCGGGGCCGAGCAGAGCTTCGACATTTCCGCCGATTTGCAGGAGCTGGCGCAGACGCCCGTGACGGTGGTGGCGGCGGGGGCCAAGGCGATCCTCGATCTGCCCAAGACGCTGGAAGTACTGGAAACGCTGGGCGTGCCGGTGATCGCCTATGGCCAGGATGTGCTGCCGGCCTTCTGGTCGGCCACCTCCGCCCTGCCCGCGCCATTGCGGATGGACAGCGCCGCCGAGATCGCGCGCGCCCACCTGATGCGTGCGGCGTTGGGGGTGCCGGGCGGGCAGCTGATCGCCAATCCAGTGCCCGAGGCCGACCAGATCGCCGAAGCGGAGATGGCGCCGATCATCGCGCAGGCCCTGGCCGAGGCGCAGGCCCGAGACATCGCGGGCAAGGCGGTGACACCGTTCCTGCTGGGCCGGATATTCGAGCTGACCGGGGGCCGCTCGCTCGCCACCAACATCGCGCTGGTGCGGAGCAATGCCTGCCTTGCGGCGGCACTCGCACTGGAAATCGCTGCGATATC
>CBDUGF010000181.1:0-3737 GCA_965366835.1 uncultured Rhodobacterales bacterium | reverse complement strand
GAGCGCTCTGTTTTTACCCCGGAAATGCTCGCGATTTAACCTTCCATTAAGGTTAACGCGCTAGTCTGGGTTTGCGGAACAGGCTGGAGAGCCGTTGACCGCACAAGGAAAAGGCGCGCAAGACGCGGGCCCCGTAAGCATCGGCGAAACGCCGACCGGCGGGGCAGCAAAAGGGCGTGCGCCCGGAAAACGGGAAGACCCGGCAAGGGCTTCATGCGAAGAAGCCACGCGGTTGCCAGAATGGCGCGAGCCCTTGCCGGGGCCGTTTCCTTGCCGCCGTCGGTCCGCCAGCCGCGGGCCGGGTCCGGCGGCTTGCCGCCTGCCTTCGCCCGATCCAACTTCTCGGGCTGTCTGACCCATGATCGAGGAAGTGCCGGCGGGCCTGGGCGCGGAATGGCGCTGAGCCCGTGCATGTTGCGCCGTTCGCTGCTTTTTCTTGGCAAAAATACTCATATTCAACCCTTGCCAAGGTCGCGAATGCCGGGGTTGAAGCGGACGATTGCCTCAGGCGGGTCCGGGCCGGACAGGAGACAGCGCCGGGAGCGGAGCGGGAAGCGTCATCAAAGCGGCGCGCGGATCACAATCGGGAAGCGAACTGCGCCAGCACCCGTTCATAGACCTTGCGTTTGAACGGCACGATATGCGCGACCAGATTATCGGGCGCGAGCCAGCGCCAGCTGGAGAACTCGGGATGTTCGGTGGCGATGTCGATGTCGCTGTCGGCGCCTTGAAACCGCATCAGGAACCATTTCTGTTCCTGCCCGCGATAGCGGCCCTTCCAGATCTTCGGCACCAGATCGACGGGCAGCTCATACGGCAGCCAGCCCTCGGTTTCGGCCTCGATCGTGACCAGCGCGGGGGCGACACCGGTTTCCTCGAAAAGTTCGCGCAGGGCGGCATCGCGCGGGCTCTCGCCCTTGTCGATCCCGCCCTGGGGCATCTGCCAGGCCGCCTGATCATTGTCGAGCCTCTGCCCGACGAAGACCTCGCCCCGACGATTGGCCAGCATCACGCCGACATTGCGGCGATAGGGCAGCAGGGCGATCTCGGCCGGCGTCATCGAGCGGGTCTCCGGATCGGTTCAGTCGGCGTCCGGCCCGAGCGCCGAAAGCCCCTTGAGGATGTCGATGGCATAGGCCAGCTGGTAATCCTCTTCGCGCAGCTTGGCGGAGGCTTCGGCCTTGGCACGGTCGGCTTCGATCTGCTTGATCTCGTCCTCGCTCAGGCTGTCATTGGAGAGCGCGCCGCGCAGGTCGGCCTCGGAGCGGTTGCGTGGCTTGATCGGTGCTTTCTCTTCGCCGTCTTCGCTGACCGGGTCGCGGCGCGGCTGGGCCACGACGATATCGGGCGAGATGCCCAGCGCCTGGATCGAGCGGCCCGACGGCGTGTAGTAGCGCGCCGTTGTCAGGCGCATGGCGCCTTCACCGCGCAGCGGCATTACGGTCTGGACCGAGCCCTTGCCGAAGCTGCGGGTGCCGATGACGATTGCGCGGCGGTGATCCTGCAAGGCACCGGCGACGATCTCGGAAGCCGAGGCCGATCCGCCATTGATCAGCACCACCAGCGGCTTGGACTGCGCCAGATCGCCGGGCTGGGCATTGTAGCGGTCGCCATCGGCCGGATCGCGGCCCCGTGTCGAGACGATCTCGCCCGATTCGAGGAACGCGTCGGAGACCTTGATCGCCTGGGTCAGCAGCCCGCCGGGATTGTTGCGCAGATCGAGTACGAAGCCGTTGACACTGTCGATTCCGCCGGCGTCCTCGACCTGTTTGGCAAGGCCTTCTTCGAGGTTGGGATAGGTCTGGTCGTTGAAGGTGGTGACCCGCAGGATCACCGTCTTGCCTTCGGTGCGGGTGCGCACGGCGGTGAGCTTGATGGTATCGCGGATGATCGAGATGTCGAACGGCTCGTCGGTACCCTCGCGCGCGATGGTGATCACGATTTCGGAGCCGACCGGACCGCGCATCATCTCGACCGCTTCGTTGAGCGTCAGCCCGAGGATGGATTCGCCATCGACATGGGTGATGAAATCCCCGGCCTCGACCCCGGCGATGTCGGCGGGCGTGCCGTCGATCGGGGAAACGACTTTCACGAAGCCTTCCTCCTGCGTCACCTCGATGCCGAGCCCGCCAAACTCGCCCTTTGTCTGCACCCGCATGTCTTCGGCATCGTCGGGCGAGAGATAGGAGGAATGCGGATCAAGCGATGTGAGCATGCCGTTGATCGCGGCTTCGATCAGGTCGGCCTCGTCGACCTCTTCGACATATTGCGAGCGGATGCGCTCGAAGATGTCACCGAACAGATCGAGCTGTTGGTAAACATCCGTGGTCTTGGCCGATTCCTGAGCCAGCAGGGGGGCTGCCACCTGTGTGGTGACAACGGCGCCAGCCAGGATCCCGGCGCCGGCGGCCATGAGGAATTTCTTCATCGTTCATCCATCCTTCGCAATGCTGAACCAGGCGGACGGATCCACCGGAACATTGTCTTCTCTGATTTCTATATAGAGCGTTTCCGTGCGGTCATTGCCAGCCCCTTCGCTGCTCTGGGTCAGAATCTCGCCGATTTCCGGGTCTGCCCCGCCCATCAGGCCGATTGGCGCTCCGGCGGGAAGAACCTGACCGGTCAGACCATAGACCACATCGAGACCGGCCAAAACGATCAACAGGCCTGATTGCGGCTCAAGGATCATCACGTTTCCGTAGTCGAGCAGCGGGCCGTGATAGCGGATCGTGGCCGCCGCGGGGGTGGTGACAAGGGCGCGCGGGCGGGTCGCCATGATGACGCCGGGCCGGGTGATCCCGGCAGCATCCGAGCCCATGAAGCCGCGCAGCACGCGGCCCTGGACCGGCGGCGGCAACTTGCCCTTGCGGTGCGAAATGTCGGGCAGGCTGCCGGCGGACTCGCCCACAGCGATTTCCGAAAGCCCCGATGCGAAGCCCTCGAGCGTCTCGCTCGAGGCAATGAGCAGGGCGGTCTTAACCGGATCCTCGGCAAACCGACGGGGCAGGTCGGAGCGGTCGGCTACGGCCTGCGACAGCTCGGAGCGTGCCTCCTGCAGGCCGCGCAGACCCTGGCGCAGGGTCTCGGCGGCGTTGTCCTGCAGGCGGCGCAGGGTGGAAACCTCGTCGAGCTTGCCGCGCAATTCGGCGACGCGGGTGTTCAGGGCCGGGGTGACATCGGCCAGAATCATGCCGGCGCGTGCCGTTCCGGTCGGGCCGGCAGGGTGCAGGAGCACGGTCGGAGCGCGGGTTTCGCCCATGGATTGCAGCACGCCGATGAGGCGCGAAAACTCGTCCTCGCGGGCGCTGAGCTCGCGGCTGAGCGTTTGTTCGCGGATCGAGGCGTGCCGCAGCCCCTCGCGCATCGCCGCCAGCCCGTCCTCAAAGGCGCGGATGGTTTCCGACAGCGCCTTGACCCGGTCGCGGGCGGATTTGGCCTGATCGAGCCGGATGGTCGCCTGGTTCAGGCGGACGGCCGCGGCGCGGGCGGCCTCGGCCGGATCGGGGGTCTGTGCCGACACGGCGCCACCGGCAAGCAGGGCACAAAGGAGGGCGGCGCGCAGCATCATGTGAGCAGGCTTTCGCCGGTCATCTCGGGCGGCTTGGGCAGGCCCATGAGCTCGAGCAGCGTCGGCGCCAGATCCGAGAGTCGGCCGGCGCGCAGCCCGGCCCCCGTGGGCCCGCCGAACAGCGCCACCGGCACCGGAGTGGTGGTATGCGCGGTGTGCGGTCCGCCGG
>CBDUGF010000180.1:0-3881 GCA_965366835.1 uncultured Rhodobacterales bacterium | reverse complement strand
CGCCCCACCGGGCACACCCCCGTCACGCCAACGCGCCCAGGCCAGCTTCCTGCGCCAATCCCCACACTCTCAGCCCTGACACCGCGTGCTCAACCTTACGTCGCGCTTGCCGCGCCCGGCCAACACCCCCTACGCTCCAGCCCATGCAAAGCCATCATATCCATCTCTCGGGTCAGCCGTTCCACTACCTCACCTGGGGCGATCCGCATCTGCCGCCGCTGCTGATGCTGCACGGCTTCCCGGAGTATTCCGCCGCCTGGGACGAAGTCGCCACCCGGCTCAGCCATCGCTTCCATTGCATCGCCCCGGATCAGCGCGGCTATGGCCAGAGCTGGGCGCCGCCCGAGGTCGGCGAATACAGCATCGGCAAACTGGCCGGCGACATGGTCGAGCTGATCAGCGTCCTCGACATCGCCCCGCTCACCCTGCTCGGCCATGACTGGGGCGCGGCGGTGGCCTACGCGCTGGCCATTTCCCAGCCCGACCTGGTGTCACGGCTGATCGTTATCAACGGCGTCCACCCGGCCCCGTTCCAGCGCGAACTGGCGGCGGGCGGCGCCCAGTCCGAGGCGTCGCAATACATCACCTTCCTGCGCTCCGAGGGGGCGGAGGCAAAGCTCGCCGCCGAAGATTTCGCCCGCTTCATGGCGCTGTTTTCCGCCAGGATGGATCTCTCATGGATGACCCCCGCCAAACTGCACGCCTACAAGCGCGAATGGTCCCGCCCGGGAAACCTCACCGGCATGCTCAACTGGTATCGCGCCTCGCCGCTCAGGGTCGCCGCTCCCGGCGCGCCGATCACCGATCTGCGCCCGTTCCCGCCCGAGCGCCTCACCGTGCCCCAGCCCCATCTTCTGATCTGGGCCGAAGACGACACCGCCCTGATACCCGAAACCACCCATGGCCTCGAAGACTACGCCCCCCGCCTCGCCCGCGTCACCATCCCCGGCGCCGATCACTGGGTCTGCCACCAGAAGCCCGACGCCGTGGCCGAGGCCATTCTCGACTGGACCGCCCTGCCCTGACGCTCGCCACGTCGCGCCGGACCCGACACTCTGGCGCACCCTCTCAACCGATCATTGGACCAGACCAGCATGAAGTTCCTCTCCACCGCCGCGCTCATCGCCGCCCTTGCCGGGTTCACGGCGTCGCCCGCCGCCGCCCTCGCGCAATATCAATGCGTGGTTCAGGACTTCATCGGCTTCAGCGATGATGAAGCGTTCAAACAGAAGAACCGCCGGAAAACCTTCACGCTGCTGGTCAAGCGCGACGAGGTCGTCGTCTTCGTGAAATCGAAAGACTACCGCGACAGCGAACAACGCTATGTCATCACCGCCCGCAATCTGCTCGATACGATCGCCCTTGGCGAGATGCGCACGAACCTCGAAACTCTGGTCCTTCCGAAAGACCCGCAGGTGACGCTCGCGCGCAAAGGCTATTTCAACGCCACCATCGCCCTGCAATCCAATTTCTACCTCAACACCTGGCTGCTACGCTGCGCCGAATGAAGCGCCCGGGCACCACCTTACCTCATCCACCATCTTCCCCCACCCTTCCCTCTCTGCCATAATGCCCGCCAACCAAGACCAACAAGAGCAGCACATGGCCAACGATCTTCTCTCCTCCGCCGACAGCGGCGATTATGATGCCTCTTCCATCGAGGTGCTCGAAGACATGGAGCATGTCCGGCTCCGCCCCGGCATGTATATCGGCGGCACCGATGATCGCGCCTATCATCACCTGGTCGCCGAGATCGTCGACAACTCGATGGACGAGGCCGTCGCCGGCCATGCCAACCGGATCGAGATCGAGCTGCACGAGAACGGCCATGTCACCGTGCGCGACAATGGCCGCGGCATCCCGGTCGGGCCGCACCCCAAGGATCCCTCCAAATCCGCCCTCGAAATCATCTTCTGCACCCTGAATGCGGGGGGCAAGTTCTCCGGCGACAGCTACGAGACATCCGGCGGCTTGCACGGCGTCGGCTCCTCGGTGGTCAATGCGCTCTCCGATCACCTGCGCGTCGAGGTCGCCCGCAACAAGGAGCTCTACGCCATGGAGTTCGCCTGCGGTCTGCCCCGGGGCAAGCTCGAAAAGATCGGCACCGCCCCCAACCGCCGCGGCACCTCGGTCACCTTCCACCCCGATCCGCAGATTTTCGGCGCGCTCCGGTTCAAGCCCGCGCGCCTGTTCAAGATGGCCCGCTCCAAGGCCTACCTGTTCTCGGGCGTCGAGATCCGCTGGAAATCCGCGATCGACGATGGCGAGACGCCGCTCGAGGCCTCCTTCCACTTCCCCGGCGGCCTCACCGATTATCTCAAGGAAACCATGGGCGCCGCCACCACCTATGCCGAAGAGCCGTTCTCGGGCCTGGTCGACTTCAAGGAGAAGTTCAACACCCCCGGCAAGGTAGAATGGGCGATCAACTGGACCCCGTCGCGCGATGGCTACCTGCAATCCTACTGCAACACCGTGCCCACCCCCGAGGGCGGCACCCATGTCGCCGGGTTCTGGGCCGCGATCCTCAAGGGCATCAAGGCTTACGGCGAGCTGGCGTCCAACCGCAAGGCCGCCCAGATCACCCGCGAAGACCTGATCTCGGGCGGCTGCGCGCTGGTCTCCTGCTTCATCCGCGAGCCGGAATTCGTCGGCCAGACCAAGGATCGCCTGGCCACGGTCGAGGCCCAGCGCCTGGTCGAAAACGCCGTGCGCGATCATTTCGATCACTGGCTGGCGAGCAACACCAAATCCGCCGGCGCGATCCTCGATTTCCTGGTGCTGCGCGCCGAAGAGCGCCTGCGCCGCCGCCAGGAGAAAGAGACCGCCCGCAAGACCGCCACCAAGAAGCTGCGCCTGCCCGGCAAGCTCACCGATTGCGCCTCGAATGACCGCATCGGCACCGAGCTGTTCATCGTCGAGGGCGATAGCGCCGGCGGCTCCGGCAAGGGCGCGCGCGACCGCAAGACGCAAGCGCTCCTGCCGCTCAAGGGCAAGATCCTCAACGTGCTGGGTGCCGCCTCCTCCAAGCTCGGCTCCAACGCCGAGATTTCCGATCTCTGCGAGTCGCTCGGCTGCGGCATGGGCTCCAAGTTCAATCTCGAAGATCTGCGCTATGAAAAGATCATCATCATGACCGACGCCGATGTCGACGGCGCCCATATCGCGGCCCTTCTGATGACCTTCTTCTTCACCCAGATGCGCCCCTTGATCGACCAGGGCCACCTCTACCTCGCCTGCCCGCCCTTATACCGCCTGACCCAGGGCGCCCGCCGGGTCTATGTCGCCAACGACGCCGAAAAGGAGGCGCTTCTGGCCAAGGGCCTCGGCGGCAAGGGCAAGATCGACGTGCAGCGCTTCAAGGGCCTCGGCGAGATGGACGCCAAGGATCTGAAGGAAACCACCATGGACCCCAAGACCCGCCGCCTGATCCGCGTCACCATCGACGAGGACGAACCCGGCGAAACCTCCGACTTGGTCGAGCGCCTGATGGGCAAGAAGCCGGAACTGCGCTTCCAGTATATCCAGGAGAATGCGAGGTTTGTGGAGGAGTTGGATGTTTAGGAAACTGTCAGGAAATTGAAATGATTGAATTATCCGAGCTTCCGAAGGACCCCCTGAGGGCGCTCACCGTCATTCTCCAGCAGATGCGGCAACGAACGAATGGCGCCGCCACTATTGAATCGGTTAGAAAAAGGGGAAACCCCATCTATACAGATTTGATGGTTTTCAGTGTTTCTGGAATTAAGGCTGCGCAATACATTCCTGACATTCCAATTCAAAGCCAAGTTATTTCGCTTCTTACATTACGCGACGAAATAACGCTTGATCAATATGGTGAGAAATTGGAGCGATGCACCGCGCTTATCATGGCCATTCAACTC
>CBDUGF010000179.1:0-4149 GCA_965366835.1 uncultured Rhodobacterales bacterium | reverse complement strand
GCCCGCCCGAGTTGCCCCGGTTGATCGCCGCATCGGTCTGGATGTAGTCGTCATAGGCGCCCGACAGGGCGCGGCCGCGCTGCGAAACGATCCCGGCCGAAACCGAGAAGCCCTGGCCCAGCGGGTTGCCCATCGCCATCACCCAATCGCCGACGCGGGCGGTGTCGCTGTTGCCGAAGTTGACAAACGGCAGCGGCTCGTCCGCCTCGACCTTGAGCAGCGCGATGTCCGTGTTCGGGTCGGTCCCGATCACCTTGGCGGGCAATTCCTTGCCTGAAAAGAATTCGATCACGATCTCGTCGGCGCTTTCGATCACGTGATTGTTGGTCACGATGAAGCCATCCTCGGAAATCACAAAGCCAGATCCCAGCGCCGACGAGCGGCGCGGCCGTTCGCCATCCTGCCGGTTGCGGTCCTGGAACTCGCGAAAGAAATCCTCGAACGGGCTGCCTTCCGGCACAATCGGTCCCGGCCCGGTGCCGCGCGCCACCATCGTCGAGGTGGTGATGTTCACCACCGACGGACTCACCTTGTCGGCCAGATCGGCGAAACTTTGCTGTGCTGCGGCCTGGATCGACTGAAGCAACATGAACAGCATGACCAGCGTGCCGATCCAGACCGCCTTGAGACCATGCCATGGTCGATTTTCGTCCAGGGTTCTTGCAACAACCTGATCTTTCACACCCGTATCTCCCTTGATATCCGGATTCGTCCGGCCCGATATTGCCGGTCCATTTGCTCGTCTAGTTTAATGTAGGCGCAATCCGACGCAACTCAAACCCGCGCCGTGCATCTCAACCGATTGTGAAGCGCCGCGATGCACCTGGCCCGGCTGCCGCGTCAGGCATACGAGCGCCGCGGCAGTGTTACGCCCCCAGTGCCTTGCCGATCCAGACCAGCGCCAGCCCGATCACCAGCGCCAGCAACCCGACGAGGCGGCGCGCCTCCGGCGGCATCGCCTTCAGCGCCTCCAGCAGGTCTTCGACAAGCGAAGGGGCCAGCGCATAGACCAGCCCCTCCACAATCAGCACCAGCCCGAGGGCCAGCAATGCCACGCCCAGGATCATTCCGAGCGGTTGGTCTTCAGGTAATCGAAGAACTCGCTATCGGGTGAAATCACCATGGTGGTGTTTTCCCCCAGAAGCGCCCCACGATAGGCGTTGAGCGACCGGTAGAAGGCAAAGAATTCCTCATCCGCACCAAAGGCTTCGGCAAAGATCGCGTTGCGCTTGGCATCCGCTTCGCCGCGGATGATCTCCGATTGCCGCTTGGCGTCCGAAACGATCTCCACCTGGGTCCGGTCGGCCTGGGCGCGAACCCGCTGCGCCGCCTCGTTGCCTCGGGCGATCTCGTCGGCGGCTTCGCGTTCCCGCTCGGCGCGCATCCGGTCGAACGTGGCCTGCTGGTTGGCTTCCGGCAGGTCGGTGCGTTTCAGCCGCACGTCGATGATCTCCAGCCCCAATGCGAGCGAATCGGCGATCGCCCCGTTGCGAATCCGCAGCATTAGCGTCGCCCGGTCCGAACTCAGGATATCGTTCGAGGCGACGCTGCCCAGCACTTCGCGGGTTTTCGAGCGCAGGATCGAATCCAGTCGTCGTCCCGCCACATCAAGCGCGTTCTCGCCTTCAGCCCCTGTGGCCAGCCGGAACTTGGTCACATCCGCAATCCGATAGCGGGCGAAGGCATCGACCTCGAGCCGCCGGTCGTCCGACGGGGTGATCTGCATCTCCGGCACATCGCGGCTGATGATACGGTCGTCATAACGCGCCACGTCCTGGATCAGCGGAATCTTGAACGCCAGCCCCGGCTCGTCCTTGACTCTGACCACCTTGCCGAATTGCAGCACCAGCGCCTTCTCGCGCTCGTCCACGATGAAGACCGACGACAGGATGCCCGCCAAGATCAACACCGCAATGGGAAGGATATAGGTTGATTTCCGCATCAGTTGTTCCCTCCTGCGCTAGGTTTGCGCAGCTCATTGAGCGGCAGATATGGCACAACGCCCTGCCCCCCCGACTGTTCGTCGATGATCACCTTGTCGACCCGGCCCATGACCTCTTCCATGGTTTCCAGGTAAAGCCGCTTGCGGGTCACTTCCGGCGCCTTTGTGTATTCGGTCAGAACCGCCTTGAACCGGCTCGCCTCACCTTCGGCCTCGTTGACCACCTGGGCACGATAGCCCTCGGCTTCTTCCAGAACCTGCGCCGCCTCGCCGCGCGCAGCGGCCAGAACGGTGTTGGCATAGGCATCGGCCTGCTTTTCCAGCTGGTCGCGCTTCTGTTCTGCCGATTGCACGGCAAAGAACGCGTCGATCACCTTGGCGGGCGGGTCGGCCTTGTCAAAGTTCACCCGGACGATGTTCACGCCCGAATTATAGCTGTTCAGCGTCGACTGGATCAGATCTTTCAACCGGTCGGCGATGATGCCGCGATCCCGGTTCAGGATCGGCGCCAGCTCGCTCTGCGCGATGATTTCGCGCATCGCCGATTCGCTCACCGCCCGGATTGTCGCCTGCGGTTCGCGCAGCTCGAACAGGAAATCCCTGGCGCTCGAGATGTTCCAGACCACCTGGTAATCGATATCGACGATGTTCTCGTCGCCGGTCAGCATCAAGCCGGTATCGCCAAAGACCTCGCCCGTGCCGATATTCTCGGTCTGCTCGCGCGTCACCGGCAGCACCTCATAGGTCATCACCGGCCAGGGCGCGAAGTTCAGCCCCGGATTGCCGGTCGAGGAATACTCGCCCAGGAACAGCTCGATCGACTGTTCTTCCGGCTTGACCGTATAGAAGCTGGCATAGGCCCAGAGCGCCACAGCGGCCAGAGCGCCCAGACCGATCGTGCCACGGGTCAGCCTCGGGCCACCGCCGTCTCCGCCGCCGCCACCACCGCCACGGCGCGCGCCGTCACCGCCGCCACGCCCGCCCATCAGCACGCGCAGCTGCTCCTGGCCCTTCTTCATCAATTCCTCGATTTCCGGAATCTGTGGCCCGTCTTCGCCCGGGCGGCGCTTGCCGCCCCGTTTGTCGCCGCCGTCATCGCCGCCGCCGTTATTGCCTCCGCCGCCCCATGGGCCGCCTGAGTTACCAGCCATCTATAGCCATCCTCTCTTTGCATCCGGTTACGCACTACCTGTGCCATTTGCCGGAAAATTCAAGTCACCCTCACGCGCTGCGCGTCGGCGATCTCATGGTTACAATCTCTTCGCTCATCGTCGGGTGCACCGCCATGGTGCGGTCGAAATCCTCTTTCGTGGCGCCCATCTTGATCGCGATGCCGGCCAGCTGGATCATCTCGCCCGCCCCCGGCGCCACGATATGACAGCCCAGAACCCTGCGGCTCTCGGCGCAGATGATCAGCTTCATCAGCGCCCGGTCCTCGCGCCCGGCAAACAGCGTCTGCATCGGCCGGAAGCTCGAACAAAAGACCTCGATCGGCCCCTTGTCGCGCGCCTCTTCCTCGCTCATTCCGATGGTGCCCATCTCGGGCTGGGTGAAGATCGCGGTCGGGATCAGCGCGTGATCGGGCTTGGTCGGGTTGCCCTTGAACACGGTCTCGACAAAGGCCATGCCCTCGCGGATCGCCACCGGTGTGAGATTCACCCGGTCGGTCACATCGCCCACCGCATAGATCGAGGGCACGCTGGTCTGGCTGTAGTCATCGACCACGACCTTGCCGCCCCGGCCCAGCTTCACCCCGGCCTCCTCCAGCCCCATGTCGCGCGTGTTGGGTGCGCGCCCGGTGGCAAACAGCACGGCGTCGAAATCGCGCTTGTCGCCGTTGGTGGCCTTTACATGAATGCCGGTGTCGGTCTTTTCCATCTCGATCACATTGGTGCCGAGATGCAGCTCGATGCCGCCGCGGATCATCTCTTCGCTGACCAGCCCGCGCGCCTCGTCGTCAAAGCCGCGCAGGATCTGCGCGCCGCGATAATACTGCGTGGTCTTCACGCCCAGCCCATTCAGGATCCCGGCGAATTCGCAGGCGATATAGCCGCCGCCGACGATCAGGATCGAGCGCGGCAGCTCCTTCAGGTGAAAAATCTCGTTCGAGGTGATGGCATGCTCTTCGCCCGGAATGCCCGCCTTCACAGGATGTCCGCCCATCGCCAGCAGGATATGCTTGGCGCTCTTGCGCTCGCCGCTCGACA
>CBDUGF010000178.1:0-4259 GCA_965366835.1 uncultured Rhodobacterales bacterium | reverse complement strand
ACCACATCGACGTCTTGGCGCGCCCGGCCCATTCGGCGTCATACGCGGGGCCGCCGACCTCGCCTTCGGTCTGCTCGGCCAGGATCTGCCCCACCGTGGGCAGGCCCGCGCTCTGATCGCCGCTGGTCCACAGCCCGGCCCGCATCGGCGCGCGCGAGCATTGGCTGTAGACCTCGGCGATCGAGATCACGATCACGCAGCGCGGCATCCGCCCCTTGTCGGAAAACCGCGCCAGCAGGTCCGCATCGTCGCTCAGAACCGCCCGCCCGTTGACCCGCACGATGGTGTCCGAGCCCGGCACCATGAACATCAGCGAAATCCGCCCGTCACGCAGGATATTGCGCAGGCTGTCGATCCGGTTGTTGCCGCGCCAGTCGGGCAGCAGAAGCGTGTGCTCGTCGAGTTCCTGCACCACCGGGCCATCATCGCCGCGCGGGCTGCCATCGGTGCCTTCCGGCCCGACGCTCGAGACCACGCAGAAGCGCGACGCCATGATCCATTGGCGATAAAGCGGGGTCAGCCGCGTCGCCACCTTCCTCAGCGCCGGCGCGGCAGGCTCTCCATAAAGCGCCTCCAGCGCCTCAAGCGTCTCGATCTTGCGCATCAAATCCCGCCTCCCGCATCAGCGCATTCGAGCGCTCCTCGACCTCGCGCTCGAGCTTTTCCATGAACGCCGCCTGCGCCATCCCCGGCGCGATCGGCGCGAGAAACTCGACCACCGCCAGCCCCGGCTTGCGCAGCATCGTGCCCTTGGGCCAGAACAGCCCGGCATTCGTTGCTACCGGAACGCAGGGCTGCCCAAGCTGGTCATAAAGCGCAAAGGTGCCGACCTTGTAGGGCTTGTGCGCCCCCGGCGGCACCCGCGTGCCTTGCGAATAGATCACCAGCTGGCCGGGATTGGCCGCGCCCGAAGCGACATCGGCCACCATCTGCTTGATCGCCTGGCCGCGCTTGCCCCGGTTCACCGGCACACAGCCGATGCGATAGGCGTAAAGCCCGATGATCGGGGTCCACAGCAGCTCGCGTTTCATGATGAACTTGGCCGCCGGCACCGCGTTGAAAATGATCAGGATATCGAGGAAGGATTGATGCTTGGCCGCGATCATCACCTCCTCGGTCGGGGCCTGGCCGCGCACTTCGCCGTGCAATCCGATCATCCAGCCCGCCGTCCAGATCACCCAGTTCGCATAGGATTTGCAGGCCAGCCGCGCGCCCCGGCTCGAGACCAGCGCCCAGGGCAGGAACACCACACCCAACAGCAACATCGCCAGCGCGTTCTGCACCACGAACAGGATCGAGACCAACCAGCGCCATGCGAGTGCCATCAGCTCAGCCCTTTCAAGGTTTTATGTGCCGCCATGCGGGTGGCGATGAAAGCCACGATCCCGGCCAGCGGCGGAATCACCAGCGGCCAGAGCCAGCCCGCGCCGCTGAGCCCCAGCCCGGTGAGAAAGCCGCCCTCGTCGCCCGCCGAGGGCAACAGCAGCATCGCCAGCAGCCCCGCCACGGTACCCGCCGCCGCACCGCCCAGCGCGCGCAGCGTGAAGCGGCGCACGAAGGCTTGGGCGATATAGCGGTCGCGCGCGCCGACCAGCCGCAGCACCTCGATCACCTGGGCATTGGCGGCCAGCGCGGCATTGGCCGCCAGCGTGATCATCGCTGCCATCACCGCGAAGATCAGCCCGATCGACAGCCAGCCCAGGGAGCGCAACCGCGAGGCGGCACTGACCAGCGGCTTGCGCCAGCGGGTGTGATCATCGAGCACCGCGCCGGGCACTTCGGCGGCGAGCCGCAGGCGCAGGCCGTTGGCGTCATAACCGGCATCGTCCTCGATCACCTCGATCAGCTGCGGGATCGGCAGCGTCTCGACCGGCAGATCGGGGCCAAACCACGGCTCCAGCAGCTTGCGCTGCTCGTCTTTGCTCAGCGCACGGGCCGAAGCGATGCCCCCGGTTGTCTCCAGCACCCTGAGCGCCGCCTCGGTCTGGGCCTGCATCTGGTCCGAAGGCGCCGAAATGCGCAAGGTCGCCGAGCGCGCCAGCTCATCGCCCCAGCGCGACGCCAGCCGCCCCGAAGCCAGCGACAGCGCCATCGCGAACACCGCCAGAAACGCCATCACCCCGGCGGAAAACAGCGTCAGCCGGGCGGTAAATCCCGAAGGCGGCACCACCCGGTCGGCTTGCCGGTCGCCGACGGCGAGGGTCAGGATCCGGGCCGGATCGAGCATCACAGATCCGCCCCCGCCAACAGCAGTTGCCGGTCCGAGATGCGCAGGACCCGCGCCTGAACCTGGCTCTTCGCCGCCCGGATCAGGCCCAGATCATGGGTCGCGATCATGATCGTCTTGCCCATGCGGTTGAGCTCGACCAGCAGCTTGAGCAGCCGCTGCGACATTTCCCAATCGACATTGCCGGTGGGCTCGTCGGCCAGGATCACATCGGGCGACATGATCACGGCGCGGGCCAGCGCGGCGCGTTGCCGCTCGCCGCCCGACAGTTCGGGCGGCAGCGCGTCGGCGCGCTTCTCGAGCCCGACCCAGCCAAGCAGTTCCTTGAGATTGGCGCTTTCATCAAGCGTGGCGCGGCCCGACACGGTGAGCGGCAGCGCCACGTTGTCGGCGACCGGCAGGTGATCGAGAAACTGCACGCTCTGATGCACCACCCCGATGCGCCGGCGGCTCAGCGCGATATCGTCGCGGCTCATCGCCCGCACATCGCTCTGAAACAGCCGCACCTGCCCCGAAGTCGGGATCAGCGCGCCATAGCAAAGCTTGAGAAATGTGGTCTTGCCCGCACCCGACGGGCCGGTCAGGAAATGGAACGATCCGCGCTGCAGCGCGAGCGATATCCCGCTCAGAAGCTCGCCCCCGCCATAGCTGTAGGCCACGTTTTCCAGCTCGATCAAGGCTTGGCCTCCTACGGCATTGCATGTCTTTCTTGCCTCAGGGGCGAAAAAGTTGCAATCCGCCGCACTCTTTTCGCGCGCAATTTCTTTGCGCTTTTCGCAGTTTCGGTTACAACATATGGTATTAAGAGCGGGAAAGCAGGCCGCCGAGCAGGCAATGGGTAAGAATATGCGGTTGATCTGTCCGAATTGCGGGGCGCAGTATGAGGTGCCTGACGATGTGATCCCCGATGGCGGGCGCGATGTTCAGTGCTCCAATTGCGGCGATACCTGGTTTCAGAAACACCCCAGTCAGGACCGGGAATTGTCCGAGGAGCTCGAGCAATCGCTCGACGAAGCGCATTGGGAAGACGATGTGGCGGACAGTGCCGAAGCCACCGCGCAAACGCCCGACGAGCCGGAGCCCGACCATGCCGCGGAGCCCGAGTTGGCCGCCGAGCCCGTCGATGACGATACAGGCGACGCGGACGACGACACCCAATGGGACGGCTTCGAGGATCCCGAACAGGACCATCCCGAGCCGGACCGTGACGACGTCTACGACGAGGCGTTCGATCATGACTTCGACGACGAAGCCGAACCGGCACCTGCCGAAGAGCTGCCCGAGCCGCGCACGCTCGACCCGGCGGTGAGCGAAATCCTGCGCCAGGAAGCCGAACACGAGCAACAGGCGCGCCGGGCAGACAGCGCCGGCGGGCTCGAAACCCAGCCCGATCTCGGGCTGGAGCAATCGCATGGCGAGGAGAGCCAGCAGGACCGCGAAGCGCGGCTGCGCATGGCCCGGATGCGCGGCCTCAGCGAGGAGGAGGCGCTCGGCGCGGCCGCCGGGCTGGCCGCCAATGCCTCGCGCCGCGATCTGCTGCCCGATATCGAAGAGATCAATTCCTCGCTGCGCAAGGATACCGACCGCGCCGCCGCCAGCGAAGGCGACGCGAGCCCGGCCGAGCCCCGGCGCGGCGGGTTTTCGCGCGGCTTCTTGATGGTGATCCTGCTCGTCGGGGTGTTGATCCTGCTCTATGTCTATGCCGATCAGATCGCGGCGATGTTGCCCGCCCTTGGGGGTGTGATGGACGGCTATGTCGGCGTGATGGACGGTTTGCGCACCTGGCTCGATGCCCAGGTAATGGCGCTCATGGGCTGGCTCGACGGCATGACCTCGCAAGCCCCCACCGAGAGCTGATTTCAGACCCGGCGACGGCCATCGCCAGCCTCCCCTGATGTCACAGGCGGCGCCCGCTGGGATGCAACTCCAACCTTCGTCGTCCTGGCGGCCCCCGTACCGCTCAGAACCGCTCGATCACCTCGAGCTCCTCCTCGTCTTCTTCCGCCGCTGCCGCCATGGCGCGATGCAGAAC
>CBDUGF010000177.1:0-4445 GCA_965366835.1 uncultured Rhodobacterales bacterium | reverse complement strand
AACGTCCGGCGCGCCTTCGAGGCCGGATGGGGCGGGGTGGTCTGGAAAACCCTGGGCGAAGAGGGCCCGCCTGTTGTCAATGTCAACGGCCCGCGCTATGGCGCCGTCTTTGGCGCCGACCGCCGCCTGCTCGGGCTCAACAATATCGAACTGATCACCGACCGCTCGCTCGAAATCAATCTCGAGGAGATCACCCGCGTCAAGAAGGACTACCCCGACCGCGCCGTCATCGTGTCGATCATGGTGCCCTGCGAAGAGGCCGCCTGGAAGGCCATTCTCCCCAAGGTCGAAGCCACCGGCGCCGACGGCATCGAGCTCAATTTCGGCTGCCCGCACGGCATGGCCGAGCGCGGCATGGGCAGCGCGGTGGGCCAGGTGCCCGAATACATCGAAATGGTCACGCGCTGGTGCAAGGAGAACTATTCCAAGCCGGTGATCGTCAAGCTCACCCCCAACATCACCGATATCCGCCAGCCGGCGCGCGCCGCGTTCAAGGGCGGCGCCGATGCGGTCAGCCTGATCAACACGATAAACTCGATCACCTCGGTAAATCTCGATGATTTCAGCCCCGAACCCAGCATCGACGGCAAGGGCACCCATGGCGGCTTCTGCGGCCCGGCGGTCAAGCCGATCGCGCTGCATATGGTCGCCGAGATCGCCCGCGATCCCGAAACCCATTTGAAACCGATCAGTGCCATCGGCGGGGTGACGACATGGCGCGACGCCGCCGAGTTCATGGCGCTCGGTGCCGGCAACGTGCAGGTCTGCACCGCCGCGATGACCTATGGTTTCAAGGTGGTTCAGGAGATGATCTCGGGCCTGTCCGACTGGATGGACAAGAAGGGCTATGGCTCGACCGAACAATTCATCGGCATGGCCGTTCCCAACGTGACCGACTGGCAGTATCTCAACCTCAATTTCGTCACCAAGGCGAAGATCGACCAGGATGCCTGCATCAAATGCGGCCGCTGCTTCGCCGCCTGCGAGGATACCTCGCACCAGGCGATCTGGATGAAAGAGGGCCGGGTGTTCGAGGTCAACGACGCCGAATGTGTCGCCTGCAACCTCTGCGTCAATGTCTGCCCGGTGGAGGATTGCATTACCATGGTGCGCATGGTGCCGGGCGAGACCGATCCGCGCACCGGCAAGGTGGTCGAGGAGGAATATGCCAACTGGACCACGCACCCCAACAATCCAGGCGCCCCCCGCGCCGCCGAGTAAACCCGCGCTTTTGCGAATATCAGGGGCGGTCCGCCAGCGAGTGGCGGGCCGCCTCTGCCGTTTTTCCCACCTTCTCCAGCAGCGAGACCAGTGGCTGACGCACGCCCGGAGCGCGCGGCTCATCGCGCAGCGCCTCGAGGTAGGCCTCGATCGCGGCCGCCTCATTGCCACGCGCCGCCTCGATCTGCCCGATCAGCCGATGCGCGGGCCAGTGGATGTCGCGCAATGCCAACGCTCTTTTCGCCGCCGCCAACGCACCGTCCAGATCGCCCGACGTCGCCAACACGACCGCATGATTGAACTGCGTGCGGGCGATTTCCGGGTGATCCGCCAGAATCGAGGCGAGCATTTCCAGCGCCGTTTCGGTCTGCCCCAGCCGGTTCAGCGCCAGCGCCAGAACCTCGCGGCCATGCGGGTTGGCCGGATCCCGCTGCAACAGCGCCCGCGCGGCCAGCTCGGCATCGCCAAATCGGTTCAGCGCATAGTGACTGAGCGCCAGCTCCAGCCACGGCCCGGGATGTGGCCAGTCGGTGGACCGCAATACCCGCTCCAGCGCCTCGGTGGCGTATTCCGCCCGCCGGCCTGTATTCGAGAAGATCGCCAGCAGCCGCTGAATCGTCGCTTCGTCGCCCGATAGCCCGCCTTGCCGCAGCAGCTCGACGCCGCGCACATCCGTCGGGGTTTTCGCCATCGGCGCCACCAGCGCCGCCAGATCGCCGGGATCGCGGGTGATCCTGTGGTCGGTCATGGTCACGTGGATCACATCCTGGGTGCGCCGTTCGGGCATGTGACAGGTGGTGCAATCGTCCTTGTCGGTGATGGCCGGATGGATGCCGGCCGCTTGCATCTCGGGCAGGCCCGCCGGGTCCAGCACATGACAGCTCAGACAGGCCTTGCGGTAATGCGCCGCGCGCTCGGCCGGCTTGATCTTCACATGCGGGTCATGACAGCTCAGGCATCCGAGCTGGCCTTCGCTGTTCTGAAAACAGGCGCTCTGTTCCAGCCGGTAGGGATGATGATTGATCTCGAACCGCTCCGCCTTGGGGCGGGTGGCATCGTCGATGTCGATATGGGTCAGGTAATCCGTCAAATCCTGTCCGGGGCGAAACGAATATATCCCGCGCCCGCCGCGCAGCGGCGCATTGACCGAGACGGTGGGCTGCATGTGGCAGCCATAACAGATCGAATAGAGCCGCTCGCGCGGCAGCTTGCCGGGGTTGACGATGGCAGCGCGCAGGGTGGTTTCGTCGCCCGTTCCGGCAATGGCCTGGCGCACATGCTCAGCCCCCGGCCCATGGCAGCGCTGACAGCCCAGCCCTTCGGCCATCTCATGCGGAAAAAGATCGGGCCAGCCTTCGCGGTCGCTGCCCTCGGCCACCTCGGGCAGGGCATTGTGACAGGAGAAACACCGCCGTCGCACCTGCCGTTGTACCCCCATCTGTTCGGCAAATTCGAACCCGGGGTTCATTTCCCATTTGGCCTCTTGCGAATACCAGGCCAGCGGGAACTCAAACAGCGCGCCGTCGGTGGTCTGATAGAGATAGGTGCGCACATGGTTGCCCGACCCGAGGATCCAGTCGACCCGGCGTTCGAACACGTCGACCCGGCTGCCATCCGGGGCCAGCCGGTAGCGGAGGAAGCGATAGTCATCGCCGACACGCCGCATCTCGTAATACCGCCCGGATGGTTCGTGAAAAAACGGCAGGGTGGTGAAATCCTCGAGCACGGGCTGGCTGAGCGGGCGATAGAAACTGCGCGCCATGCCCATCTCGCTGTAGCTTTCGGCCTTTTCGGCATGGCATTCGCCACAGGCAGCATCCGCGACATATCCCGCCGCCGCACCCGTGGTCTCATGCAGGCCCCATTCTGCCAGCGGGTCTGCGGCGGTCGGCGCCGCTTCGATTGCCTGTGCTGCCAAAGACCCGCCACAATGGATCAACAGCACGAACCCAAGGGCGAGGAAACGCAACATCGCGGCGACATCCAAAATCATTCAGTATTTGCCTTCAGCTTAGGGGGCTTGCCTGCCGTCAGGCAAGACCCGGGGTCAGGCGGTCGTCAGCATCCGGGTGAACAGCGTTTCCAGATAGCGCCCGGCCTCGGGATAGGGATCGACATGCGCCCCCCCCAGCACCGCATGCACCTGCACGTCGAAATCGGCGTAGTGCTGGGTCAGCGCCCAGATCGAGAAGATCAGGTGATGCGGGTTGACCTCGGCGATCTTGGCATCGGCAATCCAGTGGCGGATGACCTCGGCCTTCTGGTCCACCAGGGCTTTAAGCTCGCCAGACAGCGCCGGTGCGATCCGCGGCGCACCTTGCAGGATTTCATTGGCAAACAGCCGCGATTCGCGCGGGTAATCCCGGCTCATCTCCAGCTTGCGGCGCACATATCCCAGGATTTCGTTGAGCGGGTCGCCATCCTCGCGCAGAGCGTGAAGCGGATCGAGCCATGTTTGCAGCAGCCCTTCCAGCAAAGTGGCGTGGATCGCTTCCTTGGTCGGGAAATAGTAGAGCAGGTTGGGCTTCGACAGCCCCGCCGCACCGGCGATCTGATCGACAGTCGCGCCCCGAAATCCGTGGGTCGAGAACACGTCCAGTGCCGCTTCCAGGATTGCAGCGGTGTTCTTGCGCTGAATCCGCGTCGGCCCCTTGGCCGCTTTCGCCGCGTTCTGCTGCATCGCGTCCCTTTGCTCTGGCCTGCGCCGGGCGCAAGCGTCGTGTTCAAATCGGCTGCGGGTCGCTCGCCGCGGGGGTTTTGCGCGGCCCGCCTCGAAACCCCCAGTTTTCCCTTGGTTTATGGGCCTTCATGATGCGAAGTTCTTGACTGGGTGTAAAGCCGTGTTAGCCTCTGTTTTACCAGTTGGTCAAAATAAACGCGTCGGGGGGTCTGCGCATGGTTGCGCCCCTCCCGTCGCGTCTCAATGCGCAGGAAGGACACGCCATGCCAGCCCCCGGAGAGAACCTCAAGATCAATGGCGACCGTTTGTGGGACAGCCTGATGGAGATGGCGAAAATCGGCCCCGGTGTCGCCGGTGGCAACAACCGCCAGACCCTCACCGACGCCGATGGCGAGGGCCGCGCCCTGTTCCGGAAATGGTGCGAGGACGCAGGCTGCTCCATGGGGCTCGACACGATGGGCAACATGTTCGCGCGCCGCGAAGGCACCGACCCCGACGCGCTGCCGGTCTATGTCGGCTCGCATCTGGATACCCAGCCGACGGG
>CBDUGF010000176.1:0-4611 GCA_965366835.1 uncultured Rhodobacterales bacterium | reverse complement strand
ATCATCGAGGCGGCGGTGGCGAAGCTCGATTTCGTGCTGCAAAAGCCCGATGGCCCCGATTGCGAGCTGCGCGGCTTCGGCGACAGCGGGGTGGATTTCGCGGTCGAATTCTGGGTCAACGGCATCGACGATGGCAAGAACAAGTTCACCCCGAAAGTGCTGTTCACGGTGTGGAACGCGCTCAAGGACAACGGCATCGAGATCCCCTATCCGCATCGCGTGATCGAGCTGAAGGGCGGCGGCCTGCCGATGGCCGAGGCGGCGCCGGCGAAGCGCTCCCGAGCCAAGCCGAAGGCATGAGCGATGCGCTCGTCATCGGCGCTGGCCCCGCCGGGCTGATGGCGGCAGAGGAACTCGCCAAGGCCGGGCTTGCCGTCACCGTGGCCGAGGCCAAGCCATCGCCCGCGCGCAAGCTTCTGATGGCCGGCAAATCGGGTCTGAACCTGACCAGGGACGAACTATTCGAGAGCTTCCTCGCGGCCTATGGCGATGCGTCCGAGAGCCTACGCCCGATGCTCGAGGCCTTCGGTCCGGGCGATGTGACCTGTTGGGCCGAAGCGCTGGGCCAGAGCGTCTTTACCGGCTCCTCGGGCCGGGTCTTTCCCAAGGCGATGAAGGCTTCGCCGCTGCTGCGGGCATGGCTCAGGCGGCTCGACGGGCTGGGCGTCTCGCTCAGAACCCGCTGGCGCTGGACCGGCGGCACCGCGTTCGACACGCCCGAGGGGCCGCAAATCCTCGCACCGCGCATCACCGTGCTGGCCTGTGGCGGCGCAAGCTGGGCGCGGCTCGGCTCCGATGGCCTCTGGGCGGCGCAGTTCCCGGCCACCGATATCGCCCCGTTTCTGCCCGCCAACATGGGCTTTCGCATGGATTGGTCGGCGCATATGGCCCGCCATTTCGGCGCCCCTGTCAAGAATGTGCGGCTCATCGCGGGCGATACCGAGGTCAAGGGCGAGTTCGTGATCTCCGCCCGCGGGCTGGAGGGCAGCGCGATCTACGCGGTCTCGAAGGCGCTGCGCGACGGCGCGCCGCTGCGGCTCGATCTGTTGCCCGACCTTTCGGAGGGCGAGATCCGCGCCCGCCTGTCGCGCCGACGCCCCAAGGAAAGCCTGTCCAACAGCCTGCGCAAGGCGCTGAAGCTCGCGCCGGAGAAACAGGCGCTGTTGATGGAATTCGCCCGGCCCCTGCCCGATGATCCCGCGGCGCTGATCAAGGCGCTGCCGGTGCCGCATCTCGGGCCGCGCCCGATCGACGAGGCGATCTCGACCGCCGGAGGATTGCGCTTTGCCGCGCTCGATGAGCACCTGATGCTGCGCGCCCGGCCCGGGGTGTTCGCCGCCGGAGAGATGCTCGATTGGGAGGCCCCCACGGGCGGCTATCTGCTGACCGCATGTCTGGCCACCGGGCGCTGGGCCGGGCGGCATGCGGCGGGTTATGCCCGGCGCTCACCCGGCTGATGGCTGCGCGGGTTGGCGCTGCGCCGGCTCGATCGCGATCCTGCGTTGCGCCAACACAAGGGCCGCGAAAATCACGACACCGACAATCGCATACCAGCCCAGAACCGTGCGCAGCTCGGACTGTGCCATCTCGGCCTGATCCGACGCAACGAAGGACGACAACCACAGCGTCGCCGCGAACAGCAGGCGCCCGGCGAAGCTGCGCAGCGACAGGTAGGTGGCGCGGCTGTCATCGCTCAGAAGCGGCTGGATCCGCGCCAGGATGAACGGCCGCGAGAAGGAATCCGGCACCATCCGCAGGAACAGGAAGCCGATCGCCACCGCGCTGCTGGTGAGCGACAAGACGGCGATCAGCCCGATCTGCATGCCAAAGGCCAGCAGCAGGATCGCCGCCAGCCCGATGCGGGCGCGCAGGGACGGCGCGATCAGCGAGGCCAGCACCGAAACGATCATCATCGCCGCCGAGACCACGCCGCTGACCAGCGGCGCCTGCCCCGAAAAGCCCGCGCCTTCGAGCGCCTGAAGGATGAAGGGCTGGCCGAATACGTAAGGAATGTGACTGAACACATACATGGTAAGCCCGAGGGCAAACAGCCACAGCAGCACCGGCTCGCGGAAGGCCGCGCGCAGCGACGCCAGCCGCATGATCTCGGCGCCTTGCGGGGCCGCGCCCGGCGCCGGGGCGGCATGGGCCGGTTCGGCAAACATCCACGCTATCGTCAGCATGCCGGCAAAGGCCAGCGCCCCGGCGACAAACGGCAACACCGGCTGGAACAGCGCCATGCCGCCGCCCACAACCGCCGCCAGCGCCGCCGCGACAAAGGAAAACCGCCAGGCCCGCACCTCCTGGCGCTCGGTCTCTTCCGCCCGGCCGGTACCGACCAGCGATTCATAAAGCAGGGCGCTGTCGGTGCCCGAGACAAAGGCCGTCGACGCGCCCAGCGCCACCTGCCCCAGCACGAACACGCCAAAGCCATTGCCCATCACCAGCAGCACCGCCCCGACCAGTCCGGTCAGCGCCGACACGATCAGCGTGATCCGCCGCCCGACACGGTCCGACAGATAGCCCGACGGCACCTCGAGCGCGGTGGCGGCGATATCGGCGGCGACATAGAGCAGGATCGCATCCGCCGCCGACAGCTTGTCCTGAAAATAGAGAAACCAGACCCCGTGCCAGAACAGCAGGCCGTGAAAGAACCGGAACCAGGGGTAGAGGGCGATGTTGCGGGTCATTCAGACTCTGCGGTTTGTAGGGCCGTCCATGCCCGCGCCTGCGGCACGAGTCAGATCAGGCAAACGCGTCATGGCCGCAGCACCGGCCAGAGCATCGCGCCGCAGACAGGATCTGGGGCGCGACAGTCTGTTGCTCAGGGCTGCTCTTCGTCGTCGCCCGAGGGCAGGTTGAAGAGGGTTTCGGCGTCGTATTGTTCTTCGTTTTCCTTGTCGTCCTCGTCGTCGTCCGATCCGCTCAGCGAGAATGTCTCCAGCCCTTCGATCGCGGTCGGGATCCGGGGCTCGGAATCCATGCCCAGCGAGGTTTCGGTGCTGACCAGCTTGCGGCGTTCGTCATCGTTCATGACCACACCGTCGCGCGACTTCTTGGCGGCGGCCTTCTGCACCACGGCATCCAGCTCGGACTGTTTGCACAGGCCCAGCGCAACCGGGTCGATCGGCTGAATGTTGGAAATGTTCCAGTGCGAGCGTTCGCGGATCGACTGGATCGTCGGCTTGGTGGTGCCCACCAGCTTGGAGATCTGCGCATCCGCCAGCTCGGGATGGAACTTGACCAGCCACAGGATCGCCGCCGGGCGGTCCTGGCGCTTGGACAGCGGCGTATAGCGCGGGCCGCGGCGTTTTTCCTCGCCCACGGCGGCGGCGTTGAATTTCAGTTTCAGCGGGAACAGCGGATCGGCCTGGGCCTTGTCGATATCCTCCTGGGTCAGCTGATTGTTGGCGATCGGATCGAAACCCTTCACCCCGGCGGCGACATCGCCATCGGCGATGCCTTGTACTTCCAACTCGTGCAGCCCGCAGAAATCGGCAATCTGCTTGAAGCTGATGGTTGTATTGTCGACCAGCCAGACAGCGGTGGCCTTGGCCATGAGCGGTTTGTCGGACATCTGTTTACTCCTATCGGTTCGCACATGCCCCGGACAGAACTTTCCCGTGCCCTGGAAGGGGCGGCCTCGGAGGGTCCGGGCGGGTTACCGTTGTCGGGGAACTTGGGCGCTATATAGTGCGGTGAGGCAAAGAAGGGAAGAGTGAATGCGGCTGTTGTTTGCGGCGGGGCTGATCGCGCTCGCCGGGCTGGCCCGGGCTGGCGGAGAGCCGGCGGGGCAGTTCGACCATTACGTCATGGCGCTCTCGTGGTCACCCAGCTGGTGCGCGATCGAGGGCGATGCCAGGGGCTCGCCGCAATGCGATACGGCGCATGATTTCGGCTGGACCCTGCACGGTCTCTGGCCGCAATATGAACGCGGATGGCCGTCGTTCTGCCCCAGCACCGAGCGCCAGCCCAACCGAACCCTGACCAACACCATGGCCGATATCATGGGGACATCCGGGCTGGCCTGGTATCAGTGGAAAAAGCACGGGGTCTGCAGCGGTTTATCGGCGCCGGATTTTTATAACTTGTCGCGCAGGGCATATGAAAGCGTTACCCGCCCGGAGGTGTTTCGCAAATTGCAAACGCCGGTCAAACTGCCGGCAAAGGTCGTGGAAGAAGCTTTCCTGAAAGCCAATCCCGGGCTTGCGCCCGACATGATCACCATCACCTGCAAGGCCGGGCGCATTCAGGAAGCGCGGATCTGTCTTTCTAAAGCGCTGGAGCCGGTGCCGTGCGGACGCGACACGCTGCGCGATTGCGCGATGAAAGACGCTTTGTTCGATCCGGTCCGCTGACGCATTTCAGGTTTAGCTTGAAACTCTGGATCGAATTGCGTTCGAGTGAAACGCGAGAGGCAGCGTATTTCGAGATTGCTTTGACCTGAAATGCTCCAACAGCGGTTTCAAATCGCATGACCGCTCTCTTTGCATTTCCCCGCGCGTTCAAAAGCGATCGGAAAAAACGATCAGATCGCCAGATCGTCGAGCGATTTTCCTGCATCAAGAGCCGCGTTGACCCAAGCGGGGCGCCGTCCGCGGCCGGTCCATG
>CBDUGF010000175.1:0-4683 GCA_965366835.1 uncultured Rhodobacterales bacterium | reverse complement strand
CGCCATAGAGCGAGGAGCCGAGGATCCAGATCGGCACCTGGGTGCCCTCGCCGGGAATGGCGCGCACCGGCTGGCCCGGCTGGGCCGGGGCGAGATAGCCCAGCAGCTCGATCACCTCGTCGGGGAAATCATCGCCCTGCATCCGGCCCCGGCGCAAGGCATGGGCGGTGCGTGCATCGGTGCCCGGCGCACGCCCTAGGCCAAGGTCGATCCGGCTCCCGTGCAGCGTCGCCAGCGTGCCAAACTGCTCGGCGATCACCAGCGGCGCATGGTTGGGCAGCATCACCCCGCCCGAGCCGACGCGGATGGTCTTGGTCGCCGCCGCGATATGGCCGATCAGCACGGCGGTGGCCGAGCTGGCGATGCCGGGCATGTTGTGGTGTTCGGCCAGCCAATAGCGGGAATAACCCCAGCGTTCGGCATGCTGCGCCAGATCGGTGCTGCGCCTGAGCGCCTCGGCGGCGTCATGGCCTTCTGGGATCGGGGCGAGATCGAGAATGGAATAGGGGGTCATGTGTGTCTCCTGTTGCCCCATAGCTAAGAGGCGCGAGCGGCAATGTCATCGGCGGCGGCACTGTTTCGTTGCGTCGCGATGTGCCATGGCGCCTGCTGGTTTTTCGCGGTAAACGGGAGCTTCGGTGGGGGAAGGCACACGAAACGGGGAAAACGGGATGCTGGATAGCGAAAACATCGGCTGGCTGGAGTTCGACGGGGCCTGCGAGGCCGACCTGCTGGCGCGGTTCATCGAGGATGGCGGCATCGGGGCGAACCGGATGATCGTGCTGCGCGGGCTGGTGGACGCGGAGATCTGCGAGCGGCTGGCGGCGCGGTTTGACGCGCTGATCGCGGCGCATGGCAGCAAGCGCGGCGAGGACGGCTTCGTGCGCAATCAGCAGATCGGCGCGACCCAGTTTTCCCACGATGGCGCGTCTTACATGCGCGCGGTGCTGGCCGAGATGGGGCAGGTGCTGGATTTGTTTTCGGTGCTCGAGGCGGGGCAGGTGGCATCGCTGTTTCTCGATGACGTGCTCGAGCGTGAATTTGCCCGCCGTGGCAAGGTCTATCGTCGGGCACAGCATCAGGGTGGAGTGGCCAATTTCGCCACCACCCGCAAATGGCTTAACAATGGCGCGATGGCGCTGCACCCGCATGAGGATTCCGCCCAGCTGGCCTCGGCTGCGCGCGACGGCTTCGAGATTGCCGGCGGGGCGCACACCATCGCGGCGAACCTGTGCCTTGCCGACGATGCCGAGGGCAGCGAGACGGTATTGTGGGATCATTGCCCGGACGGCGAGGAACGGCGCAGGCTCGGGCTCGAGGAGACCGGCTATCCCTATCCGCGCGACTATGCCGACGGGTTTGGCAGTATCCGGGTGAAAATCCGCCGCGGCGATCTCTATTTCATGAACGCCTCCTATCTGCATGGGGTGGAGAACGTGCCGACGAATGACCGGATCACGGCGGGGCGGTTTATCACCTGCGTTGGCGACAAGGTGCTGAGCTGCACGTGATCGGGGGAGGGCCGGCGTGAGGGGCCAGCCCCTCACACGCCCCGGGATATTTCTGGTCAGAGGAAGAGGCAAGAGCGTTTCGCAAAAGCCGGTATGTGCTCACTTGACCAAGCGTGAAATCCCCATCATATCCCCATCCATGACAGACCTCGCACATATCCGCAATTTCTCGATCGTGGCGCATATCGACCACGGCAAATCGACGCTCGCCGACCGGCTGATCCAGTCCACCGGGACGGTGCAGGATCGCGACATGAAGGAGCAGTTGCTCGACTCGATGGATATCGAGCGCGAGCGCGGCATCACCATCAAGGCCCAGACCGTGCGGCTCGACTATACCGCCGACAATGGCGAGAAATATGTGCTCAACCTGATCGACACCCCCGGCCATGTCGATTTCGCCTATGAGGTCAGCCGCTCCATGCGCGCGGTGGAAGGCTCGCTGCTGGTGGTCGACTCGACGCAAGGTGTGGAGGCGCAGACCCTGGCCAATGTCTATCACGCTATCGACGCCGATCACGAGATCGTGCCGATCCTCAACAAGATCGACCTGCCGGCTTCCGATTGCGACCGTGTGGCCGAACAGATTGAGGATGTGATCGGGATTGATGCCAGCGGTGCGATCCGCGTCAGCGCCAAGACCGGGCAGGGCATTCACGAGACGCTGGAAGCCATCGTGCATCATCTGCCCGCGCCCAAGGGCACCCGCGACGCGCCCTTGAAAGCCATGCTGGTCGACAGCTGGTACGACAGCTATCTCGGCGTGATCGTGCTGGTGCGGATCATGGACGGGGTGATGAAGAAGGGCGACCGGGTCAGGATGATGCAGAACGGCTCGGTCCATCTGATCGACCGGATCGGCGTGTTCCGCCCCGGGATGATGCCGGTCGAGGAACTGGGGCCGGGCGAGATCGGCTTCATCACCGCGCAGATCAAGCAGGTGCGCGACACGCGGGTGGGCGACACCATCACCCATGAGAAGCGCGGCGCCGAGAAGGCGCTGCCCGGGTTCAAGCCGTCGCAGCCCGTGGTGTTCTGCGGGCTGTTCCCGGTGGATTCGTCGGAATTCGAGGACCTGCGTGTAGCGATCGAGAAGCTGGCGCTGAACGATGCCTCGTTCTCCTATGAAATGGAGACCTCGGCGGCTCTGGGCTTCGGCTTTCGCTGCGGCTTTCTTGGCCTCTTGCACCTCGAGGTGATCCGCGACCGGATCGAGCGCGAATATGACATCGACCTGATCACCACCGCGCCCTCGGTGATCTACAACATCTACCTGCGCGACGGCACCCATTTCGAGCTGCACAACCCGGCGGACATGCCGGACCCTTCGACCATCGACCATCTCGAGGAGCCGCGGATCAAGGCGACGATCCTGGTGCCGGACGAGTATCTCGGCGATGTCCTGAAGCTCTGCCAGGACCGGCGCGGGATCCAGATGGACCTGACCTATGCCGGCTCGCGCGCGATGGTGGTCTATGATCTGCCGCTCAATGAGGTGGTGTTCGATTTCTACGACCGGCTGAAATCGGTGACCAAGGGCTATGCCTCGTTCGACTACCAGATGATCGGTTATCGCCAGGATCACCTGGTGAAGATGTCGATCCTGGTGAATGACGAACCGGTGGATGCGCTGAGCACGATGGTGCACCGGGATAGGGCCGAGATGCGCGGGCGGGCGATGGTGGAGAAGCTGAAGGACCTGATCCCGCGCCACATGTTCAAGATCCCGATCCAGGCGGCGATCGGCGGCAAGGTGATCGCGCGCGAGACGTTGTCAGCGATGCGCAAGGACGTGACGGCGAAATGCTATGGCGGCGACGCGACCCGGAAGAAGAAGCTGCTGGAGAAGCAGAAAGCCGGGAAGAAGAAGATGCGCCAGTTCGGCAAGGTTGATATCCCGCAGGAGGCGTTTATTTCGGCTTTGAAGATGGATGGTTAGTTAACCCCCTTTTTTTCTCTTCCGAACCTTGTTAGATTTACGAATTTCGCGACCCATGTTTAATGCGGGAACCAGTCCGTAGTGCACTTCGTAAAGGCAGTCCGTTTTGACCTTTGGAGCCAGTTTCCCGGCAGATCGCTCGCGAAAACACCAGTGAATGAAGTGCCCCTTACCTACACTGGTTTCCTGATAGCTTATAACATTCATTTCATAAAGAAATTGCAAAAACTGATTTGCGGTTTCCATGAAAGAAGGTAGTGTTCGCTTTCTACTGTCCAAGTCGTTGGAAAATTCTTCGAAAGCGTCAGTGTAAGTTTCATAGTTAAATCGAGTTTTTCCATAAAGAAATTCAAAGAACTGAAGAAAATCCTCGTATTCCTCACCGCTATGATAAAAGGTCAATTGGTCTCTCAGTTCACCCAGCAGATACTCTGCATATTCATTCGATGCTTCTCGCTTATCAATAAGCTTTTTTGGAGAAAACGAAGAATTATTCGCCTCGTGCTTTTCGACATTCTTTTGGAAAATAGAAACATAAGTCAGAATGTCGCGCGGTCTATACAAAGAGTTTCTGAGAAACCAGATAAATGAGTTGCGAGTGGAAAACGTTTCCTTCACCGTATCAATATCAAACGGGAAGTAGTGATCCCAGCACGCCCCGAGTGCGTAATCACTACTCTGCTGTCGACTAAGAAGGTTGTCAACGACGTTGAAAATTTTTGAGTTTCGATGCTCCCTATATGTTGTCATTCAGTCAAGAACGACGGAATTGTCACGTAATTTGGTATTTGGATTTTGCAATCCTAACTTAACAAAAATGTCAGGTCGCACCAGTAGAACAGTACGAAACCTACCAACCGAGTCTTTAATTTCAGAAAAGAAGTCGTTGTTTAGGTACCAGACCGCATTCGCCAATCCCTTGATGCAATCGAGATAGTCAGAAAAATCAATTGAGCTGGGGCGAATGTCAATCCCGTCTATGAAGATAATAAAACCGAAGTCTGATTTCACTCCGGACAACGCCGCTTCAAACCTCTTTCTGATATAGAGCAAATTGGTTTGAAATTTGTGCCCGCTTTGCTCAAGAAGTGTCGAGTATGCCGTGTTCAATTCCGCCTCCGCCGACGGAATCTTCCCAAGAAGTCTTGCCGCAATTTCATTTTGCTCAACCAGCTTAAGCGCAGTTATTAGCTCTGGCGAACATGCATTACTATAAATCTCGTCACTTGCAGA
>CBDUGF010000174.1:0-4712 GCA_965366835.1 uncultured Rhodobacterales bacterium | reverse complement strand
TCGGTTAGGACGCCAGGTTTTCAACCTGGAAAGAGGGGTTCGATTCCCCTACGGGGTACCAGCTTTTTCCAACAGCATTGTTTGGCACGCCTCAGGGCGGCTCGCGTCTTGCGTGACTGGCCCGAAGTGCATGCGTCTGATCGGCATCGGGGCTGGCCATCGGTCTGTTCTTGACTCCGTATTAAGTGCATACATAATATTCGAACAGCGCAATGAACAAGGCCGAGTCGCATGCTTTTGAGCAATTGCAGCATCGCCACGATGCAGGAAGACAGCGCCTATGGCCTGATCGCTGATGGCGCACTTGCGCTCGACGCGGGCAGGATCGCCTGGGTCGGACCCGAAGCGCAGCTGCCCGGGGAATTCGCCTCGCAGAAGAGGCGCGACATGGGCGGGCGGCTGATCACGCCGGCGCCGATTGATTGCCACACACATCTGGTCTTTGGCGGCGACCGGGCGCGCGAATTCGAGATGCGCCTTGAAGGCGCGAGCTATGAAGAGGTGGCGCGCGCTGGCGGCGGCATCATATCGAGCGTCAAGGCGACACGGGCGGCCAGCGAGGACGAGCTGGTGCGAACCGCCCTGCCCCGGCTCGACGCACTGATCCGCGAAGGCGTGAGCACCGTCGAGATCAAGTCGGGCTACGGGCTGGATCGCGAAAACGAGCTGAAGATGCTCAGGGCGGCGCGACGGCTGGGCGAGATGCGCCCGGTGCGGATCGTCACGACATATCTCGGCGCCCACGCGGTGCCGCCGGACTACGCTGGACGGGCCGATGCCTATATCGACGAGGTTTGCATCCCGACGCTGGCGGCGGCACAGGCTGAAGGACTGGTCGATGCCGTCGACGGGTTCTGCGAGGGAATCGCGTTTTCCCCGCCGCAGATCGAGCGGGTTTTCAAGGCGGCCAGGGAGCTGAATCTGCCGGTCAAGCTGCACGCCGAGCAATTGTCGAATCTGGGCGGCACCGCGTTGGCGGCGCGATATGGCGCGCTGTCGGCGGATCATGTGGAATATGCCAGCGAGGCGGATGCCCGGGCACTGGCGCAGGCGGGCACCGTGGCGGTGCTGCTGCCCGGGGCGTTCTATACGCTGCACGAGACCCAGGCGCCGCCGGTCGCGGCATTCCGCAAACATGGCGTGCCGATGGCGCTGGCCACCGATGGCAATCCGGGCTCGTCGCCGATGTTCTCGCTGCTGCTGGCGCTGAACATGGGCTGCACCCTGTTTCGCCTGACGCCGGAGGAGGCGCTGCGCGGGATCACCCGTCATGCGGCGCGGGCGCTGGGGCTGCGCGA
This sequence comes from uncultured Rhodobacterales bacterium, assembly GCA_965366835.1. Taxonomy (GTDB): domain Bacteria; phylum Pseudomonadota; class Alphaproteobacteria; order Rhodobacterales; family Rhodobacteraceae; genus JAKGBX01. Next base: position 3,414 of record CBDUGF010000174.1, on the reverse strand, counting down.
TGCGGGCGTCATTGCCCCCGGCATGCGCGCCGATCTGGCGGTCTGGGACGTGGCACATCCGGCCGAGCTGGCCTATCGCATCGGCTTCAACCCGCTGCATGAGCGGATTTTCAACGGAGAGATCACCCGATGATCCTGACGCCGCAAGCGGCCACGCTGGCCGATCTGGAAACCATCTGGCGTAGCGAATGCGCGGTATCTCTCGATCCGTCCTCGGCGGCAGCGATCGCCGCCTCGCACGCGATGGTGGCCAGGGCGGCGCGCGCCAAGGAGCCGGTTTACGGCGTCAACACCGGATTTGGCAAGCTCGCCTCGATCAAGATCGCCGAGGAAGATACAGAGGCGCTGCAACGCAACCTGGTGCTGTCGCATTGCTGTGGCGTTGGCGCAGCCCTCGATCAGGCGACGGTGCGGCTGATGATGGTGCTGAAGCTGCTCTCGCTCGGGCGCGGGGCGTCCGGCGTGGCGGCAGAGACAGTGCGGCTGATCGAGGCGATGCTGGAACGCGGCGTGACGCCGGTGATCCCGGATCAGGGCTCGGTGGGCGCGTCGGGCGATCTGGCGCCGCTGGCACATATGGCGGCGGCAATGATCGGCGAAGGCCGCGCAGTGTTTGACGGCACCGAGATGACCGGGGGCGAGGCCCTGGCCAAGGCCGGGCTGGCGCCGATCACGCTGGGGCCCAAGGAAGGCCTGGCGCTGATCAACGGCACGCAGTTTTCCACCGCTTGCGCGTTGGCCGGGCTGTTCCGGGCCTGGGCCAACATGCGCGCCGCGATTGCGGTCTCGGCGCTGTCGACTGATGCGATCATGGGCTCGACCGCGCCGCTGGTGGCCGAAATCCATGAGCTGCGCGGCCAGCCGGGGCAGATCGAGGTGGCCACGGCGATGCGCACGCTGATGGAAGGCTCGGAAATCCGCGAAAGCCACCGCGAGGGCGACACCCGCGTGCAGGATCCCTATTGCATCCGCTGTCAGCCGCAAGTGACCGGGGCGGCACTCGACCTGTTGCGCTTTGCCGGGCGCACGCTGGAAATCGAAGCCAATGCGGTGACCGACAATCCGCTGGTTCTGGCTGAAGCGGGGCAGATCGTCTCGGGCGGGAATTTCCATGCCGAGCCGGTGGGCTTTGCCGCCGATCTGATCGCGCTGGCGCTGGCCGAGATCGGCGCGATTGCGCAGCGCCGGGTCGCGCTGATGGTCGACCCGACGCTGAGCTTCGATCTGCCGCCGTTCCTCACGCCCAAGCCGGGGCTGAATTCGGGGCTGATGATCGCCGAGGTCACCACCGCCGCCTTGATGAGTGAAAACAAGCACCTGGCCAATCCCTGCACCACCGATTCGACCCCGACATCGGCCAATCAGGAGGATCATGTGAGCATGGCAGCCCATGCAGCGCGCCGTCTGGGGCGGATGAATGCCAATCTGGCGCGGATCATCGGGGTGGAGGCGATGTGCGCCGCGCAGGGCGTCGAGTTCCGCACGCCGTTGCGCACCAGCCCGGACCTGCAGAAAGTGATGGCGCGGTTGCGCGCCGAGGTGCCGACGCTGGAGCAGGACCGCTATCTGGCGCCCGATCTGGAGGCGGCGGCGGTGCTGGTGGCCGGCGGCGGGCTGACCGAAGGGCTGGCCCTGCCCGAGCTGAGCGCGGGAGGCCGCGCATGACGCCGGTGAGCGTGATGCGCGGCGATGGGCCGGTGATCCTCGGCTTGCCACATTGCGGAACCTGGCTGCCCGAAGGGGTGCACGATGCGTTGAACGCGCGGGGCCGCGCCCTGCCCGATACCGATTGGCATGTCGACCGGCTCTATGACGGCCTCTTGCCCGGGGCGACGACGGTATGCGCGAATTTCCACCGCTACGTGATCGACGCCAATCGCGATCCCGCCGGCGCCTCGCTCTATCCCGGGCAGAACACCACCGATCTGGTGCCGCTCACGGATTTCGACGGCGCGCCGATCTGGGAGACACCGCCCGACGCGGCGGAGATCGAGCGGCGCAAACACTATCACAGCGCCTATCACGCGGCGCTTGAGGGCGAGATTGCACGGGTGCGAGCCAAGCATGGCGTGGCCATTCTCTATGACTGCCACTCGATCCGCTCGGTGATTCCGCATCTGTTCGATGGCACCCTGCCGGATTTCAATATCGGCACCAATTCGGGCGCCAGCTGTGATCCGAAGGTCGAGAGCACAGTCAAGGATATATGTTTTTCCGCAGAGGGTTACACGTCGATCCTCAACGGTCGCTTCAAGGGCGGCTGGACCACGCGCCACTATGGCCGCCCCGCGGCGGGCGTGCATGCAATCCAGATGGAACTGGCCCAATCCACCCATCTGGAGGACGAGAATGCGGGCTGGCACTATGCGCCGGAAAAGGCTTCGCGGCTGCGCCCGCATCTGCAGGAGATTCTCGAAACACTGGCCGGTCTCGCGGCCACGCTGAAGGAGTAACCCGATGACCGATCCGCGCCACAATACCCGCGATGTCTTCCCCCCCACCGGCCCCGAGATCACCGCCAAGAGCTGGATGACCGAAGCGCCGATGCGCATGCTGATGAACAACCTGCACCCGGATGTGGCGGAGAATCCGCATGAGCTGGTGGTCTATGGCGGCATCGGCCGGGCGGCGCGGACCTGGGCGGATTTCGACACCATGGTTGCCACGCTGAAGCGGCTCGACGACGACGAGACTATGATCGTGCAATCGGGCAAGCCCGTAGCGGTGGTGCGCACTCACAAGGACGCGCCGCGCGTGCTGATCGCCAACTCGAACCTGGTGCCGCATTGGGCGACCTGGGAGCATTTCAACGAGCTCGATAAGAAGGGGCTGGCGATGTATGGCCAGATGACCGCCGGCTCGTGGATATATATCGGCACGCAGGGCATCGTGCAGGGCACTTACGAGACCTTCGCCGAGGCCGGACGGCAGCATTACGACGGCGATCTCAAGGGCCGCTGGATCCTGACCGCCGGTCTCGGCGGCATGGGCGGGGCGCAGCCGCTGGCGGCGGTGATGGCCGGCGCCTGCTGTCTCGCCGTGGAATGCGACGAGACCCGCGCCGAGTTTCGCAAGCGCACCCGCTATCTCGACGAAATCGCCCATACGCTTGACGAGGCGTTGGAGAGGATCGCGCGCTGGACCAAGGCGGGCGAGGCCAAATCCGTGGGGCTGATCGGCAACGCGGCCGAGATATTTCCCGAACTTTACAAGCGGATGCAGGACGGCGGGCCGCGCCCCGACATGGTGACCGATCAGACCTCGGCGCATGACCCGCTGCATGGCTATCTGCCGCTGGGCTGGAGCGTGGGCGAATGGCGCGCGAAGCAGGAGAGCGACCCCAAGGCGGTGGAAAAGGCAGCGCGCGCGTCGATGAAAACCCATGTGGCGGCGATGGTGGATTTCTGGAACGCC
>CBDUGF010000173.1:0-4878 GCA_965366835.1 uncultured Rhodobacterales bacterium | reverse complement strand
GCCGATGAACCCGCCCGACTGGTGCGCCCAGAGATTGGCGTAGATGCCGCCCTTCTCCATCAAGGCGTCGTGGCTGCCGGTTTCGGCGATCCGGCCCTGATCCAGCACCACGATGCGGTCCATCTGGGCGATCGTGCTCAGCCGATGGGCGATGGCCAGCACGGTCTTGCCCTGCATCACCCGTGCCAGCGCCGCCTGGATCGCCGCCTCGACCTCGGAATCCAGCGCCGATGTCGCCTCGTCGAGCACCAGGATCGGCGCGTCTTTCAGGATCGCCCGCGCCAGGGCGATGCGCTGGCGCTGGCCCCCCGAAAGCTTCACGCCCCTCTCGCCGAGATGCGCGTCATAGCCCGAGCGGCCCTCGCCATCCTCGAGATCGGCGATGAATTCATGCGCCTCGGCCTTCTCGGCGGCGGCGATCAGCTCGGCCTCGCTGGCGGTCTGGCGGCCATAAAGGATGTTGTCGCGCGCCGGGCGGTTGAACATCGCCGTGTCCTGCGTGACCATGCCGACCTGGCGGCGCAGGCTTTCCTGCGTCACCCCGGCAATGTCCTGACCATCAATCTCGATCTGCCCGCTCTCGGGGTCGTAGAGCCTGAGCAGCAGCGACACCAGCGTCGATTTTCCCGCCCCCGATGGGCCGACAATGCCGATCTTCTCGCCCGGCGCCACGCTCAGGGTCAGATCCTGCACCCCGCCGACATCGCGGCCATAGGCGAAATTCACATGATCGAACACGATCCTGCCCTCGCGCACCTGCAACTCGCGCGCATCCGGCCGATCCACCAGATCATGCGCCGGGGACAGCGTGCGCATCCCGTCCTCGACCTCGCCGAGATCGGCATAGATCGTCATCAGCGTCCAGCTTACCCATCCCGTCATCTGCGCCAGCCGGATCGCCATCGCCCCGGTCGCCGCCAGATCGCCGCTGGTGACCGCACCGGCGCTCCAGCGGGTCAGCCCATAGCCCAGCATCGCCACCGGCAGGCACCCGGCCAGCACGATCAGGAGGAAGCGGAACCACACCGCCAGCGCCGCCCAATGCACCGCGCTGGCGCGATATCCCGCGACGCTGTCGAGCGCGGCGCGATCCTCATGCGCGTCGTGGGCAAACAGCTTCACCGTGCGGATATTGGTCACGGTATCGACAATCTGCCCGGTGACCCCGGCGCGCGCCGCCGCCCGCGCCGCCGAACGCAGCCGGATCCGCGGCAGGAAGATGCGCAGCAGCACGACATAGGCGGCGAGCCAGACAATCACCACCAGCGTCATGCCGGGATCGACGCTGGCACTCAGCGCCAGCATGCCGAGAACGGCGGCCAGCGCGAAGGTGATCGCGTTCACGCTCTCCTGCACCACCGAGACGATGCCATTGGCGGCCTGCATCTGCTTCTGGGCGATGCGCCCGGCGAAATCCTCGTCGAAAAAGCTGACCGACTGGCCCAGCGTGTGCCGGTTCAGCCGCACCATCACCTGGGCGAAAAGGTTGGGCGCCAGCGCCACCGACTGGAACGCGGTGGCGAGGCCGAACGAGACCGGGCGCAGCACCAGCAGCACCGCCGCCGCCCAGAACAGCAGCGCTGCGTTGTCGCTCCAGAATGTCGCGCTCTGCGCCACCGTGGCATCTACGATCCGGCCCAGCAGCAGCATCACCACCGCCTCGAAAATGCCGCCCAGCGCAAACAGGACCGCCGCGATGGCGATCACCGTCCAGCAGCCTTCCAGCGCCCAGCCGAGGAAGGCGGCGAGGTGGCGCGGCGGCGGCCCCCTGGCTTCGCGCTCGGGGTCGATCCGCGTGGCAAACCAGCGGGTGATCGGATGGGTGGTCATTCCGCCGCCTCGCTGTCGCCGCTCTCGTCGCTGTCGTCGCCCAGGAAGCCGCCCGATTGGCGCGCCCAGAACTGCGCGTAAAGCCCGCCCTGTTCGAGCAGCATCGCATGGCTGCCCTCTTCCACGATGCGGCCCTGATCGAGCACCACGATCCGGTCCATATGCGCGATGGTGCTGAGGCGGTGGGCGATGGCGATCACGGTCTTGCCCTGCATCATGCCATAGAGCGTATCCTGAATCGCCGCCTCGACCTCACTGTCGAGCGCGCTCGTCGCCTCGTCGAGCAGCAGGATCGGCGCGTCCTTCAGGATCACCCGCGCCAGCGTGATGCGCTGCCTCTGCCCGCCCGACAGCTTCACGCCGCGCTCGCCGACGCGCGCATCATAGCCGGTATTGCCCTCGCTGTCCCTCAAACCCAGAATGAAGTCATGCGCCTCGGCATCTTTCGCCGCCGCGATGATCTCTTCCTCCGAGGCATCGGGCCGGCCATAGGCGATGTTGTCACGCACCGAACGGTGCAACAGCGAGCTGTCCTGCTGCACCATGCCGATCCGGGCGCGCAGGCTGTGCTGTGTCACCTGCGCGATATCCTGGCCATCAATGCGGATCTGGCCGCTTTCGGCGTCGTAAAACCGCAACAAAAGCTTCACCAGCGTCGATTTCCCGGCCCCCGAACGGCCCACGAGGCCCACCTTCTCGCCCGGCGCCACGCTCAACCGCACGGCATCGAGCCCGCCGCTGCCGCGCCCGTAATGGTGGCTCACCGCGTCGATCTCGATCCGCCCCTCGCTGAGGCGCAGCGGCCTGGCCCCCGGCGCATCGACAAGGTCGATCGGCTGGGCGATGGTCTCCATGCCCTCCTTGACCACACCGAGCTGGCGGAAGAACGAGGTGATCGCCCACATGATCCAGCCGGTCATCGCGTTGAGCCTGAGCACCAGCGCCGCGGCGGCGGCGACGGCGCCGACACTGGCCTGGCCCTGCATCCACAGCGCAACCGCCCAGCCGACCACGCCGATGATCAGCACACCGTTGAGCACCACCAGCCCCAGGTCCATGATCGTATAAAGCCGCATCTCGGCCTGGAACGTGTCGCGCGAATAGTCGATCGCCTCCTTGGCATAGGCCATCTCGCCCTCGGTATGGGCGAACATCTTGACCGAATGGATGTTGGTATAGGCATCGACCACCCGCCCGGTCACGGCACTCCTTGCATCCGAAGCGCGCTGCGACGCGGGGCCGACCCGCACCACGGTCCAGCGCATCAGCCCGGCATAGGCGACCAGCCACGCCAAAAGCGGGATCGCCAGACGCGGATCGGCCTGGCCCAGCACGATCACGGCGCCGACCACATAGGCCACCGAATAGGTCAGCGCATCGAACACCTGAAACACCGCTTCGCCGGCGGCGGGCGGGGTCTGCATGATGCGGTTGGCGATGCGGCCGGCGAAATCGTTCTCGAACCAGCCGACCGACTGGCGCAAGACATGGGCATGGGCGCGCCAGCGGATCAGGGTGCCGAAATTGGGCAGGATCGAATTGTTGATCAGTGCGACGTCAACAAGTTGCAGCAGCGGGCGGATCAGCAGGATGAACAGCGCCAGCACGATCAGCGTGGTGCCATGATCGGCCCAGACCTGCCCGGGATCGCCCTGCAGGATATCGACGATCCAGCCCATGTAATAGATCAGCACGATCTCGACCGCGGCGACGATCACCGACATGATCCCGGCCATCCAGAACACGGCGCGGAAGGGCCGGGAATAGCCCATCATGAAGCCCCACAGCGTCTGCGGCGGGCGATCCTCGCGCGGATACTCGCAATAGGGGTCAACAAGTTTTTCGAAATAGCGGAACATGAGGGGGCTCCCAGACTTCAGAGCGAATTGCAATATGGTGTCAGGCGACAGCGATCAGGCAGGCCTTGCCATGGCCCGCCGGTCCGAACAGCGCCCTTGCGAGGAAACGCTACTCAGAGGTGAGTATTCCAGATCCCGCGATACATATTGCACCCTCCTTGACGGTTGCCCGGGAAAGCTAGCCGATGAAAAAGCCGATGTCACCCCCTTGGGAGGCGCGCCCGGGCACGCCGACAGCACCCGGTTGGATTTGCTGGTGAAGCGGCGCGATAGAGTTCAGCTATGACCTGGTGCGACGCTATCGGGTTCAAGGTCTGGAAAGCGGGACAAAGCTGCAGTTCATCAGACTCACATTTGCAGGCTTTTCAGGCATGCTAAGTGACAAGTTTCTTTTGTTTGGCGAAAGGGCTTAAACCCAGCCAAACTTGCATGGTTTCCGCCACCCGTTTTTCACCGAAAAGCTCTATCTTGTTCCGTTCACTTTCAAGAGTGGCCAACCCCATCCATATCGCGGTCATCGTTCGCAAGTCCGTGGTCACATACAGATTGATTTCGAAACCCGGGTCGGACCAACAAAGATCAACTTCGCCGTCAGGTTCAATGACCAGCCACCAGAGGTTCTTCGTAGACGGCAAATCGGAGTACAGAAACTGAACTGCCGTTCGACAAGGAGGTAGGGGACTGGGGTTCAGGTTGCGCCTCATGTCCCACATCAACAGTGACGGGTCGAGGTTTTTCAGTGAAAGCGATGACTCAACCCATTTCTGGCCCCACATGCCGATCGCTTCGACGACGGGGCGAAGGTCCTTCCCGGCGCTTGTCAGGTGATACTCAAAAATACCTTTGTCGGTTTTCGATGGCCTGCGCTCAACCACACCTGCCAGTTCCAATTCCTTCAATCTTGTCGATAACAGAGCGGGCGACATCTTTGGCACGCCACGTCGCAAGTCATTGAATCGGGTGGTTCCTGCAACAAGTTCTCGCATGAGGACCATAGTCCAACGCGTGCAAAGCACTTCTGAGGCCATCGCGACGGGGCAAAATTGCTTGTATCCGGCTTGTGTCATCACTCGCCTCCTTTGTCCTTGAAGAACCCTAGGTCCTGGAATTCGATCCGCATAGTTCAGAAACTGAATCTGATGGTTCAGTTCCATAACTAGATCGCTCGGGGTGCGGCCCCATAAGGTTC
>CBDUGF010000172.1:0-4903 GCA_965366835.1 uncultured Rhodobacterales bacterium | reverse complement strand
GCGCCGCCAGATTCGTGTTCGGTCTGAGTGGGTTACCAATCCGCGAGGTTGTGAGAGCCGGGCGAGCGTTTGGACATGCCCTTTGCTCACCCAGCAACAGGCGTGATCGTCGGTGAAGCTGAAAGAATGGTCACGGATTGCGTGGCTCGCGTGAGAGCGACATACCAGTGTTCACGCGTCATTCCGTCGTGCTCGACGATGATGACGTGTTCGACTTCCAGCCCTTTGACCAGAAGGGTGCTTCCGACACTTCGTCTCGGGATATGCCTTCCAAGGTGACGAGTAGCGGAGTTCCAAGCCGACGCTCGCATCCTCCTGTTCGATGCCGGGACATTTGCCTCGGCGACAATGCTGTAAGGTTACTGGCCCTGCGAGTCCGGTGGTGACCTTTGCCATCGGCTCTTGCGCAGAATTCATGCCGCTTCGCGAGACGCGCGCAGGACCGATGTCGCGGGGCAACGTCGAGCCGAGGAGGCGGCTGCCATCCAGAACATCTAATTATCCCGGTTCGGCATCAGAAAGAAAGCTTCGGCTCGGTGAACACAGGAACACTTCGCATTTCGGCGTCCCGCTTCCGCTGAAGGCTGCTATGTCAGAGGGCAAATGGTGGGTGATAAGAGATTTGAACTCCTGACATCTTCGATGTGAACGAAGCGCTCTACCACTGAGCTAATCACCCGCTGCGGCGGTTTCTAGCGTTACTCGGCAGCCTCTGCAAGTGGGTCTTTGACCGCGGTCTTGCCGGCCTTTCCGGCAGTATCGGTATCGTCATCATCCTCACCGCCCTTGCCCGTCCCTTCGCCGACGACGGGCTGGCGAATGCGGGCTATGAACACCTGACCGTTGGCCAGTTGCTTGGTCCGGTTCACCTTCAGCTTGCCGAATCCCGGCAGATTGATCTGCTTGCCCGCGGCAATCGCCTCGCCGAGAAGCTCCAGCGCCGATTCCAGCGCCGCCTTGGCGTCGCGCCGCTTGACGCCCGAGCGTTCGGTCACCGCCTCGATCAACGCCTTCTTGCGCAGCGTCGTGCTCGCCACCACCGGCTTGACTTCGCTCACCACCATGGGTTCGGGCGTTATCGCCGCCGCACTGGCCGGTGCCGCCTTGGGCGTCGCTTTCGCGGTCCGGGCGTCCGCTGGGCTGGAGCTGGCGGCGGCGGTCCTCGGCGTCGCCTTCGCCCCGGACGTGGCCGACGCATTCGCCGCCCTGGCGGTGCTGCGCTTGCGCCCGGCGCGTGTTGTCTTGGCGGATTTGCCCGTGCCGCTCGCCGGTTTGCTGGTGTTGGATGTCCTCGTGCTCATCTGCTGCTGCCTCTGTTTTTGCCTGACTTTTCGTCACTTTTCATTGGTTCTGGTAGTCTAGCGGCTCTTGACCGCAATATCTAGTCATAGTTGCGCGCGCCCTGTCACGACGCCAGGATCATAGCGCTGCAACATTGCGTTTTTGTCAATGCAACTTTGGGGTCTCATGAAACGTCTCTCTCCTGGCCTGGTTCTGGCCGTCTTCGCCCTGGCTTCCGCCGTCTCGGCGGGCTCGCTTGCCGATCCGATTGTCGAACAGAATATCGTCGCCACCGAAGCGGCCAACGCCTCGGTCCCTGCCGTCGGGCTGGCGCTGTTTCTCGCCCTGGTGATCACCGCGTCAACGCTCGACTGACCCACCGCGCCACGCATTCCCGACCACCAGCGTGCGCGTCGGGAATCAAAAGGCCGCCCCACACCGGGAGCGGCCTTGTTGTTTCGATCGTCGGCGTGGCCGTCGGTGTCAATGCGCCGTGGCGCCGGAGCCTCCACCCTTCGCGGCCAGCGCCGCCGCCGCGGCCTCTTCCGCCGCTTCGTCCCATTCGATCGGAACCGGCGTGGATACCAGCGCCTTTTCAAGCACTTCCGAGACATGCTTCACCGGGATCAGCTCCAGCCCCTGCTTCACATTGTCAGGGATTTCGGCCAGATCCTTCTCGTTCTCCTCGGGGATCAGCACCGTCTTGATGCCGCCACGCAGCGCCGCCAGAAGCTTCTCCTTCAAGCCCCCGATCGGCATCGCGTTGCCGCGCAGCGAAACCTCGCCGGTCATGGCGATGTCCTTGCGCACCGGAATGCCGGTGAGCACGCTGACAATCGAGGTCACCATCGCCAGCCCGGCGCTCGGCCCGTCCTTGGGCGTCGCCCCGTCAGGCACATGCACGTGGATGTCCCACTTCTCGAATTGCGGCGGTTTCACCCCGATCTGCGGCGCGATCGAGCGGACATACGAGTTGGCCGCGTCGATGCTCTCCTTCATCACGTCGCCGAGCTTGCCGGTGGTCTTCATCCGGCCCTTGCCGGGCAGGCGCAGCGCCTCGATGTTCAAGAGTTCGCCTCCCACCGAAGTATAGGCCAGCCCGGTGACGACACCGACCTGATCCTCCTCCTCGGCGAGACCATAGCGGAACTTCTTCACACCAAGGAAATCGCTGATATTATCGCCACTTACGACGATCTTCTCATCTTCTTTCTTGATGATCCGGGTCACCGCCTTGCGGGCGATCTTGGCGATTTCGCGTTCCAGGTTCCGCACCCCGGCCTCGCGGGTGTAATAGCGGATGATCGCGGTCAGCGCGCTGTCCTGCAGCTCGAACTCGGCCTTCTTCAGACCGTGATTCTTGATCTGTTTGGGCAGCAGGTGCTGCTTGGCGATCTCGCGCTTTTCATCCTCGGTATAGCCCGCCAGCGGGATGATCTCCATCCGGTCCAGGAGCGGCCCCGGCATGTTGTAGCTGTTCGAGGTGGTGAGGAACATCACGTTGGAAAGATCGTATTCAACCTCCATGTAATGGTCGATAAACGTGTTGTTTTGTTCCGGGTCGAGCACTTCGAGCATGGCCGAAGCCGGGTCGCCGCGGAAATCCTGGCCCATCTTGTCGATTTCATCGAGCAGGATAAGCGGGTTGGTGGTCTTGGCCTTTTTCAGCGCCTGGATGATCTTGCCCGGCATCGAGCCGATATAGGTCCGCCGATGGCCGCGGATTTCGCTCTCGTCGCGCACCCCGCCGAGGCTGATGCGGATGAATTCGCGCCCCGTCGCCCGCGCCACGCTCTTGCCCAGCGAGGTCTTGCCCACGCCCGGAGGCCCGACAAGGCACATGATCGGCCCCTTGAGCTTCTTGGAGCGCTGCTGCACCGCCAGGTATTCGACGATCCGTTCCTTGACCTTTTCCAGCCCGTAATGATCCTCGTCGAGGATCTCCTGGGCCTTGTGCAGGTCTTTCTTGACCCGCGATTTCACACCCCACGGAATGCTCAGCATCCAGTCGAGATAGTTGCGCACCACCGTGGCCTCGGCGCTCATCGGGCTCATGTTCTTGAGCTTCTTCAGCTCGGCCTCGGCCTTTTCGCGCGCCTCCTTGGAAAACTTGGTGGCGGCGATCTTTTCTTCCAGCTCGGCGACCTCGTTCTGGCCTTCCTCGCCGTCGCCCAGCTCCTTCTGAATCGCCTTCATCTGCTCATTCAGATAATATTCCCGCTGGGTGCGCTCCATCTGGCTCTTGACCCGGGTCTTGATCTTCTTCTCGACTTGCAAGACGCTCATCTCGCCCTGCATCAAGCCATAGACCTTCTCCAGCCGCTCGCTCACGCTCAGCGTCTCCAGCAGGTCCTGTTTCTGATCGACCTCGATGCCGAGATGCCCGGCCACCAGATCGGCCAGCTTGGCCGGCTCGTCGGTCTCGCTGACCGCAGCCAGCGCCTCTTCCGGGATGTTCTTGCGCACCTTGGCATAGCGTTCGAATTCCGCCGTCACGGTGCGCTCCAGCGCCTCGATCGTCGCGGCATCGCCCGGCATTTCGGTCAGGTATTCGGCCTTGGCTTCAAAAAAGCTGTCATTTTCGAGATATTCGACGATCCGCACCCGCGCCACACCCTCGACCAGTACCTTGACGGTGCCGTCGGGCAGCTTCAGCAGTTGCAGCACATTGGCCAGCACGCCCGCCTTGTAGATGCCGGCCGCTTCGGGCTCGTCGACACTCGGGTCGATCTGGCTCGACAGCAGGATCTGCTTGTCATCCGCCATCACCTCTTCCAGCGCGCGCACCGATTTCTCGCGCCCCACGAAGAGCGGCACGATCATGTGCGGGAAGACCACGATATCGCGCAGCGGCAGCACCGGGTAGGATGCGTTGAGGGGCTCTTGCATGCTCATGATTTTCTCAATCCTTGTTCTTGGCAAGACGCCCGACCCCTCTTTGAGGCAGTACGCGGCGTCTCCACGTTTCCGATAGGTTAATTGGGTCTTGCCCATGCCCATTTCAACCGTTGGAGCCCAGAATGCCCGCCTGCGCCCCTACCTGCAAGCGGCGATTGTGCTCGCGGTTAAGGCAGCCCGTTGCGATCGCGCGATTGACATGGCGCCGCGATAACTCAGGAAGCGCTCTCCGACAGATCGAACAGGACCCCGCCCGTGCCGGCACGCCTCACCCTTCCCGCAATTGCCGCCATCCTCGGCATTTGTGCCACCGCCGCCAGCGCCGAAGCCGTCAAGGGGTTCTACTTCCGGCTCGAGCGCGGCACGCCCAGGGTCGAAGGCATCTATTCCGTCGGCGGCTACGACCCGGCGCAGCTCGTCTCGATGATGGGCAGGTATTGCGAAGCTGGAAAAATCGGCCAGATCGCCCATGTCGGCAAGGCCCGCAAGCGCCGCGGCCAGATCCTGCAGAAATTCCAGACCAGCTGCCCGGGCCGCATGCCCGCCCGGTTCAGGGGCAAATCCGCCGGAATCGAGATCGAATACATCACCAACGGCGAATACAAGGGCAAGCACCTTGTCGAGATCACCACATCCGACGGGCTTGGCAATATCGTCGACCTGCTCGAAGCCATCCGCCCCTGAGCGCCGCACGGCGCTTTGCAGAGCGCCACGCCCGCGCTAT
>CBDUGF010000171.1:0-4978 GCA_965366835.1 uncultured Rhodobacterales bacterium | reverse complement strand
AGATCAGCCGCGACCAGCAGGACGAATTCGCCGTCGCCAGCCAGAACAAGGCCGAAGCCGCGCAAAAGGCCGGCAAGTTCGCCGACGAGATCGTCGCCTTCACCATCAAGACCCGCAAGGGCGACATCGTGATGGATGCCGACGAATACATCCGCCACGGCGCCACGATGGAGGCGATGCAGAAGCTGCGCCCGGCCTTCACCAAGGACGGCTCGGTCACTGCCGCCAACGCTTCGGGGCTGAATGACGGGGCGGCGGGCACGCTTCTGATGAGCGCCGAGAACGCCGCCAAACGCGGCATCGAGCCGCTGGCGCGGATCGCCTCTTATGCCACCGTCGGGCTCGACCCGAAGATCATGGGCGCCGGACCGATCTATGCCAGCCGCAAGGCGCTGGAAAAGGCCGGCTGGAAACCCCAGGATCTCGACCTGGTGGAAGCCAACGAGGCCTTCGCCGCGCAGGCCTGCGCGGTGAACAAGGACATGGGCTGGGATCCTGCCATCGTGAACGTCAATGGCGGCGCGATTGCCATCGGCCACCCGATCGGAGCCTCGGGCGCGCGCATCCTCAACACCCTGCTCTTCGAGATGAAGCGGCGCGACGCCAAGAAGGGCCTTGCGACGCTGTGCATCGGCGGCGGCATGGGCGTGGCCATGTGCGTCGAGCGCGACTGAGCCTGATCCAAGGGCGAGAATTACCGGGGGCGCCGTTTTGGCGCCTCCTTTTTTTGGTGCGTTTCGCGTCAAACGGACTCGAAGCTCGCGGCCTTGCGCGCACTGCTCGAACACGCATTTCGATCCGCATGCCAAAATGCAGACCTGAAACGCTTTGGCTGAGCGGGAAGACGCCACGAAATGCCGAGAGGCTGGCCGTAGGGGCTAAGTTCTTGCGTAATAATGTTGCGCATCTCCGCTGGGTTGCGTAACAGAGTTACCAACGCATCATTCAATTTCAGGAGGACAAAATGGGTAGAGTAGCATTGGTTACCGGCGGTTCGCGCGGTATTGGCGAGGCGATTTCCAAGCGGCTGAAAGCCGACGGTTACACGGTTGCCGCCACCTATGCCGGCAATGACGAGGCCGCGGCCAAGTTCACCAAGGAAACCGGCATCAAGACCTATAAATGGAATGTCGCCGACTACGAGGCATCCAAGGCCGGTATCGCCAAGGTGGAGGCCGATCTGGGGCCGATCGAGATCGTGGTGGCCAATGCCGGCATCACCCGCGACGCGCCGTTTCACAAGATGACGCCAGAGCAGTGGAAAGAGGTGATCGACACCAACCTCACCGGCGTGTTCAACACCGTGCACCCGGTCTGGCCCGGCATGCGCGAGCGCAAGTTCGGCCGCGTTGTGGTGATTTCGTCGATCAACGGCCAGAAGGGCCAGTTTGCCCAGGTCAACTATGCCGCAACCAAGGCGGGCGATCTCGGGATCATCAAATCGCTGGCCCAGGAAGGCGCGCGCGCCGGCATCACCGCCAACGCGGTCTGCCCCGGCTACATCGGCACCGAAATGGTGATGGCGGTTCCCGAGAAGGTTCTGAACGAGGTGATCATCCCGCAGATCCCGGCAGGTCGCCTCGGCGAACCGGAAGAGATCGCGCGCTGCGTTTCATTCCTGGTGGCGGACGATGCGGGCTTCATCAATGGCTCGACCATCTCGGCCAACGGGGCGCAATTCTTCGTCTGATCGAGGTGTCTCAACCGCATTGGGCCGTGCCATCGGGCGCGGCCCTTTTCCATGGCGGCAAGGCTCTCCCTGCGGGAAAGGCGCGGCAAGACCGGGGTCACAAGCCGAAGCCCTGCCCGGGTTTGCATTGTTCGAGCTTTGCGGCAAATCACGCGCGACGTGCCGGATCCTGGCAGAGACCGAAAAGGCCAGTCCTGAACCCGGCGCACCAGACACCTTCCTGAACCCGGCGCACCAGACACCTTGCCGGTGGAAACATGTTCCGCCGGTTTGACACAGGCGCGCCCTGCCATCGCGGCGCTTCGGGCGCGCGCGCCAGCAGGTAACGGTGTGACTTAGCCCGCCGTTTCCTCGAGGCGGGAGATTTCTTCCTTGAGCCGCAGTTTCTGCTTCTTCAGCG
This sequence comes from uncultured Rhodobacterales bacterium, assembly GCA_965366835.1. Taxonomy (GTDB): domain Bacteria; phylum Pseudomonadota; class Alphaproteobacteria; order Rhodobacterales; family Rhodobacteraceae; genus JAKGBX01. Next base: position 2,888 of record CBDUGF010000171.1, on the reverse strand, counting down.
CGGCAATCTCGGCGTCGCGGGAGCCAGGGGCGCGCTGCATCTCTTCAACCTGCTCAGAGAGGGTCTGATGTTTCTTCTTCAGTTCCTCAACATGCGAACTCAAGCTCATGGGGGTCCTCCTCTGAATGTAACCGTTGTCTGACAAGTGCAGCATAAATTTTGCCACCTGTCACCCATGATCAGGCGTGGAGCGTGAAGAAAAGGTAAATTTTCGGGGTTACTTTTGGCTATCTTTTGTCGGCTGGCCTGCCCTGCGCTTCAGTCGGGAAACGGCAGCGCGGCGCCGTCGCGCAGCACGGCGCGGATCGCCGGCGTGTAATTTTCTGCATCGCTTTCATGGGCTTGCCCCTCATGCATCCGCAATCCGGCGTGCAGGCGGAAGGCGGCGCGGCCTTCCTTGCGGGCGCGCAGCAACACAAGCTGGCTGTCGCGCCCGGGCCGGGGCAGAAGCGGCAGAAGCTGGATCGAGCCGAGGCGCGGAGCCGCGGCGGCAAGCAGTTCGGGCAGGCGCTCGGCGCGCTGGATGACGCTGAGATAGCCCCTGGGCGCCAGCCGTCTGGCGGCGACCTCGATCCAATCAGAGAGCGGCACGTCGCCGCCGCCGAGCGCGACCTCGCGGGCCGCATCGGGCGCGGTGCTGCCTCTGGCGCGGTCGAAATAGGGCGGGTTCATGATGACATGATCGAATTGCCGGGTCTTGAGGGCGGCGGGCATGTCGGACAGATCGCCTTCGATCACCTCGAACGCGATACCGTTGGCGGCGGCGTTCTGCCGGGCCAGCGCCGCGAAATCCGGCTGAAGCTCGAGCCCGGTGAGGTAGAGCCCCGCGATGCGCGTGCCGAGGCAGAGCGCGGCGGCCCCTGCCCCGCAGCCGAGATCGAACACCGATTGCCCGGCACGCGCCGGCACCGACGCCGCCAGCAGCACCGGATCGACCCCGGCGCGATAGCCCCTGGCGGGCTGGTGCAGGACAAGCTTGCCGCCGAGGAAGAAATCGCGCGTCGGCGCCTCAGCCATCCGGGCTGAGGCCATTGTCGCGCAGGGCCTTGCAGGCGGCATCGAATTCAGCGTCCGCCACCATGATCCGGCGCGGCAAAATACCGATGCTGCCTTCCAGAACGCTCATGTTTACGTCCATTTCAAAGGCCGTTATACCCTCGCCCTGAAGCAGTGCTTTGGCGAAAGCGATTTCGGTCGGGTCGTTGGTGCGCAATAGCTGTTTCATGGCGATGAGATAAGGCCAAGCCGGGGCGAATGTCGAGGCTTGCGAACGGGAGTGTGACGAGCTTGGACCAATTGGCCGTGAGACCGCACGAAAAGCTTGCCGCGCGTCTGGAGGATGCGATGCAGGCGGTCAACACGCTGATCGCCCGGCGCATGGCATCCGAGCATGCGCCGCGGATTCCGGAAGTGACCGCGCATCTGGTCGGAGCGGGCGGCAAGCGCCTCAGGCCCATGCTGACGCTGGCGGCGGCGGATCTGTGCGGCTACGAGGGGCCTTACGCGGTCTATCTCGCGGCGACGGTGGAGTTCATCCACACCGCGACGCTTCTGCATGACGATGTGGTCGATGAGAGCGCGCAGCGGCGTGGGCGGCCCACGGCGAACCTCCTGTGGGACAACAAATCCAGCGTGCTGGTCGGCGATTACCTGTTTTCGCGCAGCTTCCAGCTGATGGTCGAGACCGGCAATCTCAGGGTGCTCGACATCCTGTCGAATGCCTCGGCCACGATCGCGGAAGGCGAGGTCTTGCAGCTGACCGCGGCGCAGGATCTGCGCACCGACGAGGCGATCTATCTTCAGGTGGTACGCGGCAAGACGGCGGCGCTGTTTGCCGCCGCCTGCGAGGTTGGCGGGGTGATCGCCGGGGCGCCCGAGGCCCATGTGCGCGCGCTTCACGACTATGGCGACGCCTTGGGAATCGCGTTTCAGATCGTCGATGACCTGCTCGACTATGCCGGCGACAGCGGCGCCACCGGCAAGAACCTGGGCGATGATTTCCGCGAGCGCAAGCTGACCCTGCCGGTGATCAAGGCGGTGGCCCGGGCCGACGCGGAAGAGCGCGCGTTCTGGAGCCGGACCATCGAGAAGGGCGACCAGCGCGCCGGCGATCTCGATCATGCCATGGCGCTGCTGGGCAAGCATGGCGCGCTCGGGGCGACTCGCGAGGATGCGCTTGCCTGGGCCGCCAGGGCCAAGGCGGCGCTGGCGCTGCTGCCCGAGCATGAGCTGCGCGACATGCTGCGCGATATCGCCGATTACGTGGTGGCGCGGATTTCCTGAACACCGGCAGACGGTCGAGCCGGCGCGCAGGAGGCTGTCCGCAGGGTTTCCCGCAGGCCTTTCAGGAGTTCGGACCGGGCGTCGCCGGCGCTGCGGGCCGTGCGTTTCAGGGTCGGGCAAGCATCACGCAGAACAGCTTGCCTTCGGCGCGTCCGAACCGCCCGGTGAGCACCTGAGTTGCAAAAGCGGGCGCGAGCGGCGGCGCGACATGCGCTTCGAAGCGCTTGTTCAAGACATCAACAACGATCTCCACATCGCTGAATTCAAGCGGTTTTCCGGCAACCGGATATTGCAGCTTGTAAGTCGCTTCCTTGGCCGAAAAGATCAGCCGCGCCATCCGCGCCCGCTCGGCCTCGGGCAATCGCGCCAGCCTCAGCCGTTCTTCGGGCAGGCAGACAAGCTCGATCACATCCTCGGGCAGATCGCTGTCGGGCTCGATATCCACCGCCAGCGACCGATACTGCGCCGCCCGCGCCACCAGCGCCACGCAGGCGTCGCGGCAATGCGAGATCGACCCGACCAGCCCTTGGGGCCAGATCGGGGCGCGATCCTCGCCCATCAGCACCGGGGCGGACGGATGCCCCAGCGCCTGCATCGCGCGATGC
>CBDUGF010000170.1:0-5076 GCA_965366835.1 uncultured Rhodobacterales bacterium | reverse complement strand
CGCCCGTGGATTCGCCCTCACCATTGATCGCCGACCTTTGATCGCCTTCGCCGTATGCGATCGAATAGCGGAACATGGTGCCGGTGTTCTCGAGGGCCTGGTCGATCGTCACATGCGTGTCACCGAGCGCCGTCGTGGTGACCAGTGTCATGGTGCCCAGGGTGGCAGAGACATCGACTTCGGAGGCCGGTGCCCCGTCGACCATCACTTCGGTCAGCTTCAGGGTCATTCCGTCGCTGGTCCAGCGGCTTGTCGCCTTCATCGGATCGCCCGACATGATGCTGGGCGTTGCTCCGCCGGTTATCTCTCCTGCCGCGTCAAGACTGCCTTCGCCCTCGAGCGCGCCGCCAATCGAGAACTGGGTGATTTCGGGAAACCGCACCTCGACCGTTCCATCGCCCAGAGGGGCGAAACGCGGGCCCGAAAAGCTGACATAGGCCGAACCGGCCTCTTCGGGGAAGCGCACCGACAGCCTGATCTCGCCAATCTGCAGCGCATCGCCATCGCGGGTCTCGCCCGCATCGAGCGTCAGCCCATAGGCGCTGAGCTGCGCCTTCCACAGCACCCAGGCGTCATCGACGGTGAGATCGGCAAGCGCGGGCGATGCGGAAAGGAGCGCGCAAAGCGCCGTGGATCGGAAAAGGCGGGTCATCATCATTCCTTTTGCAGCGTGGCAATTGCGGCAGAGCCTAGAGACCGCCCCGCAAAAGCAAAAGGGGCCGCGCGCGGATGCGGCGGCCCCTTCGGCAAATTCAGCAGATCCGCGCTTATTGAATGCGCTGGCCATTGGCCAGGATCTGGCCGTCGGCCTTGACCTCGATCTTCGAGTTCAGAACATCGTCACCAGCTGGAACGGCAAACATGCTCATCATCATCCGCGCGCCCATCACCTGATCTTCCGGCAAGAGGCCCATCGCCACCAGCTTGTCCATCAGCGTGTTGGCGCCCGACAGCTTCAGGTTCAGCACGCCATCGGTGCCCTGCATGCCCTGGCTCATCATCGCCTTGGCGAAATCGATCACGAAATTGCCGCTGCCGGTGAGCGAAGCGCCCGCGACCGTCACCTCGAGATTGTTGAGGTCGAGCGATTCGACCTCGCCCGGCATGCCCATTTCGCCGCGCTCGACCTTTTCCATCTGCGCCGGATCCATCAGATCGAAGCCCAGCTTGGCCTTGCCCGACACGTCGAAGGCAACGGTCGCTGGCTCGTGCGGCAGCTGGCCGGTGGGATCGACCATGCCCCAGATCTGCTCGGAGACCGAGAAATCGCCCAGCGTCACACCCAGCGCGTAATCCTGCGACTGATCCGATTTCGACACCGGCAGCACCAGCTTGAACCCGCCATTGGCCATCGCCATGTCGACCGGGAACGGAATGTCGCCACCGGCGAAGTTCATCTTCACGCCCTTGGCGTCGCCGGTGTATTTGATTCCGTCCGAGGACATCGCCACTGCCAGCGTGCCCGACTCGGTCTGCGAGCTGCCCTGCACATTCTCCTGACCGTCGATGAACTGGAAGTTGGAATTGCCGCCCTGATAGGCGAACTTACCGGCAAACGCGAAGCCGGCCTTCATCATCGCGTCCATGTTCTGCACATCGAAGCCGCCGGTGGGATAGCTGCCGCCACCCTCGAACATCAGCTTGTTCATCGCGCCGTTGAAGCGCAGGAATTCATTTGAATCCTCGGGGTTGGCAAAATCGACATTGTAGGTCACCGCACCCGCGTTCATCACCTGCGATATGTCACGCAGGTTGCCGATTTTCATCGTCGAATTGCCGCTGACATCCTTGATCGCCATTTCCGCGGCATTCACCGGGATCGTCGAGCCTTCGACCACCAGCTTGGCCAGCTTCAGCGCGATTTCGGCCGCCGAGTAGGTATAGGTCATGTCGGTCGGGCTGCCCGACACGATCATGGTGAAGCCGGTGTTGGTGTAATCGAGCTCCATCGTCACCGGGTCTTCGCCCTTGGGCATCACATCGACCATCAGCGGCATCGACGCGGGCAGACCCACCGCCACGGTGCCATCGCCCCGGTTGGTGAAGCTCAGCTCGCCAAAGGTGATCGAGATGGTGCCTTCGTCTTCGGGCAGGACCATGCTCATTTTCACGTCCTTGACGCTCAGCGTATCGCCCGAAGTGCTTTCGGTACCCATGACCTGATAGCCGAAGCCGGTCATGTAGGATTTCCAATCGCCCCAGACTTCCTGTGCGTTGACGTCGGCAAACGCTGCCGTGCTCGTCATCAAAGTTGCAAACGCGGTCATCCCGCAGAAATTTTTCCAATTCGACATGTCGGTGTCCTTCCAACCTAAATACATGTTCTCAATCTCGGCGCTTGCGGGCAGAGAATCAAGGGCGCATCCCCTCTGGACCGCCTCCCCAGCTCGGTTTACCACGAGGTAGGCGCAGGATTGGAGAGACAAATGGCAGACTTGACAGGAAAAACCGTGCTGATCACCGGGGCGAGCCGCGGCATCGGCGAAGCCGCAGCGCGGGAGTTTGCCGCCGCTGGGGCAAATGTTGTGCTCGCCGCGCGCAGCAAACGCGAGATCGGCCGTATCGCGGGCGAGATCGGGGCCAATGCCCGCGCCGTGGCCTGCGATGTCAGCGTTTACAGCGATGTGCAGCGCGCGGTCGATCTGGCGGTCGCCGAATTCGGCGGTCTCGACATCCTGATCGGCAACGCCGGTGTGATCGAGCCGATCTCCCTGCTCGCCGCCTCCGATCCCGGAGGCTGGGGTGCGGCGATCGACATCAACCTCAAGGGCGTCTATCACGGCATGCGCGCGGCGATGCCCCTGATGCAGAAGGCGGGCGGCGGCACCATTCTCACCATCTCCTCGGGCGCGGCGCATAACGCGCTGGAAGGCTGGAGCCATTATTGCAGCTCCAAGGCCGGCGCGGCGATGCTGACCATGTGCGCCCACAAGGAAGGTGCGCTGAAGGGCATCCGCGCCATGGGCCTTTCGCCCGGCACCGTTGCGACGAAGATGCAGCGCGAAATCAAGGCCAGCGGCGTCAACCCGGTGGCGCAGATGGACTGGGAAGACCACATTCCGCCGGAATGGCCCGCCAAATGCCTCTTGTGGATGTGCAGCCCCGATGCCGATGAGTTTCTCGGTCAGGAAATCTCGCTGCGCGACGAGGCCATCCGCAAGCGGATCGGTGTGGCATGATCGCGCTGGAGAAAGACGGCGGGCTCTGGTGTGTCACGCTCAACCGTCCCGACAAGGCCAATTCGCTGACCGAAGCGATGTTGCGCGAACTCTGCGAAATTGCCGAAGCCGCGCAGCAAGCGCGGGTGCTGATCCTGACCGGCGCCGGAAAGGTCTTCTCCGCCGGAGCCGATCTCGACGAGGCCCGCGCCGGGCTGGCCACATCACCGCTCTGGGAGCGCCTTTCCGGCGCCATCGCCGCGCTGCCCGGCCTCTCCATCGCCGCGCTCAACGGCACGCTTGCAGGCGGCGCGATGGGCATGGCGCTGGCCTGCGATCTGCGTCTTGCAGTTCCGGGGGCCAAGTTCTTCTACCCGGTGATGAAGCTCGGCTTCCTGCCGCAGCCTTCGGATCCCGCGCGCCTGTCCGCCCTGATCGGCCCGGCGCGCAGCAAGCTGATCCTGATGGGCGGACAGAAGATCGAGGCCGCCGAAGCCCTGCAAATGGGCCTGATCGAGCGCATCGTGGCGCCCGACGCCCTCCTGCCCACCGCCCGCGAGATCGCTGCCGACACGCTCGCCGCCAGGCCCGAGATCGCCCAGAACATCAAAACCCTCTGCTCCTGACCGCTTCCTCTGACCGAAAATATCCCGGGGGGTGCGGGGGGCTGGCCCCCCGCTCCGGTCGGATTGCGCAAGCAATTCGAAACCTCTCGGCGCGCGCGCTCGGCGGATCGCGGCCCTTGTCTTGCGGCGCTCAATCGGCAATGCATGAAAACGGACTTAAGCGGGGACAAACGCCATGGAAGGCCAGTCGGAAATCGTGACCCAGATGCTGGCCTACGCCGAGCAGGCCTGGGAATTCGCCAGGGGCTGGCTGCTCTCGCCCGCCGCATGGTCGCAGTTCGGTCTGCTGCTCCTGGCCTATCTCGCCGCGTTCCTGATCACCCGGCGCCTGAAGCCGACATTGACCAGGCTGATCTCGCCGCCCGAGGGCCAGGCCAACATCATCGCCACCGCACGCCAGTTCGTGCTGCTGTTCCTGCCTTTGCTGCTGCCCCTGCTGGCCTATGTCCTCACCGGCATCGGCGAAAGCGTCACCCGCTCGCTGTTCGGTTCCGGCGCGGTGATCGCCTTCGGCAAACGGGTGTTCCTGTTCCTCGCCGCGCGCATCCTGGTCAACGAGATCATCTCCGACGGCTTCCTCAAGCTGCTCGGCCGCTATGTGCTGATCCCGATCATGGCGCTCTACGCGGTCGGCATCCTTGAATTCGTCAACGCCAAGCTCAGCGAGACCATCATCCAGCTCGGCAATATCTCGTTCTCGGTGATGGCACTGGTGCGCGGCGTGATCGCCGGGTCGATCCTGTTCTGGTTCGGGCGCTGGTCCAACGATCAATCCGCCGCCTATATCGGCGCGCAAGCCGAGATGCGCCCGGCCACGCGCACGCTGGCCCAGAAGGCCGCCGAGGTGGTGATCTTCGGCGTCGCCTTCCTCTTGCTGATGAACATCATGGGCATCTCGCTGACCTCGCTGGCGGTGCTCGGCGGCGCCATCGGCGTCGGTATCGGCTTCGGGCTGCAACAGATCGCCTCGAACTTCATCTCGGGCGTGATCCTGCTGCTCGAAGGCCAGGCCACTGTGGGCGACTACGTCGAGCTCGATGGCGGCGAGGCCGGCACCATCGTCAAGATGATGGCCCGCGCCACAATTCTCGAGAGCTATGACGGCCGCTGGATCGTGGTCCCCAACGAGCATTTCATCACCACCCGGGTGGTGAATTATTCCGATTCCGGCTCGGCCAACCGCTATGAGGCGCTATTTTCGGTCAGCTACGACACCGATATCAACCGCGTGCCCGAAATCATCGAGGCGGCGGTGGCGAAGCTCGATTTCGTGCTGCAAAAGCCCGATGGCC
>CBDUGF010000169.1:0-5111 GCA_965366835.1 uncultured Rhodobacterales bacterium | reverse complement strand
TGTCCGCAGCCGGGTGAAGCATTTCGGAATGATGCGTCCCGAAGTCGTGGAACGTCAGGTGCTTGCGATCAGTTTTGACAGCCGCGACCTTGTGCGCAACATCGAGCGTTTCGGGCTTGAGGATGGCCGGGCCGTGCCGCTGACCCGGCGCGTCACCAGTTCGAGCGTCGAGGACAAGGGCTTCCTGCGTCAGCTGCTGGGCAATATCGGCAATTTCAATCCCGGGGCCCTGCTGGGCAACAACTGATCCGGGATGCGCGATTGCGCGGCGACGCAGACAGGATGACGCGCGCCATCCCGGAGCGGCCTGGCGCGGCGGCAAGCAAGGCAGGGGTCTGATGGATCTGACTCTGAGCAAAGGCTGCTATAGCGCGCGGCTGAGCGTCTGCCGCGCCGATATCGCGGCGGCGCAGGCCCTGCGGCAGCGCGCGTTTTTCGGCCGCGATGGCCGCGACCGCGATGGCTTCGACGCGCGCTGCCTGCATCTTCTGGTCGAACACCGCGACACCGGGCGGCTGCTGGCCTGTTGCCGGATCTTGCCTCTGGACGCGACCGAGATCGCCACCAGCTACTCGGCCCAGTATTATGAACTCTCAGCCCTGCAAAGCTTTGACGGGGCGATGCTCGAGATCGGCCGTTTCTGCATCCAGCCGGACCAGACCGATCCCGACATCCTGCGCATCGCATGGGCGATTCTGACCCGTTATGTCGATGAAAACAGGGTCAAAATGCTGTTCGGCTGCTCCTCTTTCGCGGGCACGGACACGGCGCTCTATCTCGATGCTTTCGCCATCCTGAGGGAGCGCCACCTGGCGCCCGAGCGGTGGCTGCCGCGGATCAAGGCGCCGCAGGTGTTCCGCTTTGCCGGGCGGTTGGGGAAGGCGGCGGATGTGAAACAGGCGATGGCGCGGATGCCGCCCTTGCTGCGCAGCTATCTGGCGATGGGGGGATGGGTCAGCGATCATGCGGTTGTGGATATGCAGATGGGCACCTTGCATGTTTTCACCGGGCTCGAGATCGCGGCGATTCCGCCGGCGCGCAAACGTCTGCTCAGAGCGGTGGCGGCTTGACGCTGTGAGGCAGGCCGGATAGCTGGAGCGGCATGGCCAGAGCCCCTTTGCTACAACTCACCGACATCTCGCTCACCTTCGGGGGAGAACCGGTTTTCGACGCGCTGTCGCTGGTCATCCAGCCCGGTGACAGGGTCGCTCTTGTCGGGCGCAATGGGTCTGGAAAATCCACACTTCTCAAGGTGATGGCAGGTCTTGTTGAACCGGATCGCGGGGCCCGTGTGGCCGGTGCGGGGGTCAGCGTCGGCTATATGGAGCAGCACCCGGACATGCGCGGATTCGCCACCCTGGGCGACTATGCTACGAGCGCGCTGGAGCCGGGAGAATTGTATCGGGTGGAGCGGGCTAGCGAGGGGCTGAAATTCGACCCTGCGCGCCCGGTCGCGACCGCGTCGGGCGGCGAGCGAAGGCGGGCGGCACTGGCCAAGCTGATGGCCGAGGCGCCGGAACTGATGCTGCTCGACGAGCCGACCAACCATCTCGATATCGAGGCGACACTGTGGCTCGAAGAGGAACTGAAAGCCACCCGCGCCGCCTTTGTCCTGATCAGCCACGATCGTGCATTCCTGACCGCGCTGACCCGCGCAACTCTCTGGATAGACAGGGGAATCGTGCGTCGGCAGGAAAAGGGATTCACCGATTTCGAGGCCTGGCGCGACAAGCTCTGGGACGAGGAGGACAGCGCCCGCCACAAGCTCGATCGCAAGATCAAGGAAGAGGCGCGGTGGGCGGTGGAAGGCATCAGCGCGCGGCGCAAGCGCAATATGGGTCGGGTGCGCGCCCTTCACGAGCTGCGCGCCGACCGCGCCAGCCAGATAAGGCGTCAAGGCACCGCGGGCATGGCGTTGGACTCGGGCCCGAAATCGGGTCGAAAGGTCATCGAAGCGCGTGGGATTGCAAAGTCTTACGACGGCAAGCTGATCCTGCAACCGTTTGATCTTACGGTGATGCGGGGCGATCGGGTCGCCTTTGTCGGGCCTAATGGGGTGGGCAAGACGACGCTGTTGAAGATGTTGATGGGTGAACTCGCACCGGATGCGGGGAGCGTCAAGCATGGCACCAACCTGGTGCCGGCGGTGTTCGATCAGGCCCGCGCCGGGCTCGACCCCGACGCGACGCTCTGGGACAGCCTGACCAGCGATCCGGGGATGCAGATCTCGGGCCGCTCGGACCAGATCATGGTGCGCGGCGTTCCGTGCCATGTCGTTGGTTATCTTAAGGAATTCCTGTTCGACGAGCGTCAGGTACGGGCGCCTGTCAGGTCGCTTTCGGGGGGCGAAAAGGCGCGGCTTCTGCTGGCCAGATTGATGGCGCGGGAGAGCAATCTGCTGGTGCTCGACGAGCCGACCAACGATCTCGATGTGGAGACGCTGGACCTGCTTCAGGAGCTGCTGGATGGCTATGACGGCACCGTGCTGCTGGTCAGCCACGACCGCGATTTTCTCGATCGTGTCGCCTCGATCACCATCGCGATGGAGGGCGATGGGCGGGCTGTGACCTATGCCGGGGGCTGGAGCGACTACCAAGCACAGCGGGCCGAAACCGTTCGTGAGCTGGATAGTAAAAGTAGAGAAAAAACAAATGGTTCCAAGGAGAAGGTAAAGTCGACTGCAGCGCCGAAAAAGGGCCTTTCCTTTACCGAGAAGCACCGGCTGGAGGAATTGCCGGGGGTGATCGAGCGGCTGACGGCGGAGATCGCCAAGCTGGAGGGGCTGTTGGCGCAACCCGACCTTTTCACCACCGCGCCGGTGAAATTCCGCAAGGCCACCGAGGCGCTGGTCGAGCGGCAAGGCGCGTTGGCGGCGGCGGAGGAGGAATGGTTAACCCTTGCTGAAAAGGCCGAGGAAACCGGTTAACGCCGCCCCGAAACAGGGGGGTGACTCCCGGCTGACATCCGGCTGACTCCCGGCTGCCGGGGGACGCGTTAACCATTTTGGCGAGATTTGGCGCGCAAGGTGCGCAGAATGCGCACCCTACGGGGATGTGGAGCGCCAGCTGGCGAGGCGCGTCATTGCATCCGCAAAGCGCCGTCGATGCGGATCACGGTGCCGTTGAGATAGCCGCATTCGACGATGAACTGGGCCAGGCGGCCATATTCATTCGGATCGCCGAGGCGCTGCGGGCAGGTGACATCCGCCGCGAGGCTGTCCTGCACCTCTTGCGGCAGGCCGGTGAGCATCGGTGTGGCGAAGATGCCCGGCGCGATGGTCATCACCCGGATGCCCTCGCGCGCCAGATCGCGGGCCATTGGCAGGGTCATGCCGACAATGCCGCCCTTGGAGGAAGCATAGCCGACCTGGCCTTTCTGACCGTCGAAGGCGGCGATCGAGGCGGTGTTGATGATCACGCCGCGGGCGCCATCCGAGTCGGGCGTGTTGCCAGCCATTTCGGCGGCGGCGAGGCGGGCGACGTTGAAGCTGCCGACGAGATTGATGTTGATGATTCGCTGGTAATGATCGAGCGCGTGGGCGCCTTTCTTGTGCAGGGTCTTTTCCGCCGTGCCGATGCCGGCGCAATTGATCGTGCAGGTGATCTTGCCCATGGCCTTTTTCGCGGCGGCGATGGCGGCGCTGACGCTGGCTTCGTCGGTCACGTCGGTCTCGGCGAAGGTGGCGCCCATGTCGGCGGCGACCTCGTTGCCGCGTTTGGCGTCACGGTCGAGCAGGGTGACCTTTGCGCCGGCGGAGATGAATTGACGGGCGGTGGCTTCGCCGAGGCCGGAGGCGCCGCCGGTGATGATGGCGCAGGTGTCGGAGATATTCATGGGCAGGGCTCCTTGGCAGAAGTGAATTGAACAGGTGTTCAGTAACCCCGGGAACGCGGGCTTGTCAAAGTTTCGTCGCGTTGGGGCGCGAAAGCCAGCGGTTCATCAGCCCGAGCGAGAGCACCGTGACGGTGATGCGGAACACGTGATGCAGGGTGACGAAGGCGGGGTTGGCCTCGAGCGAGAGCGCCACCAGCGCCATTTCATTGACCCCGCCGGGGGCGAAGGTGATCAGCAGCACCTCGAAGCCCTGGCCGGTGAGCGGGCGCAGGATCAGCGCCAGGGCCGCACCGATCAGCAGCATGGCGGCGACCGAGAGCAGCGCCAGCCAGAGGCCGCGCAGCAGCATGGCGCGCGACAGCCCGGCGAAACGCATCCCCAGCGAGCTGCCGACCACCACCTGGGCGACACCGACGAGCCAGGGCGGAATCGCCAGCGGCTGGCCCCAGAGCGCCAGCGCGGCGGAGACCATGAGCGCGCCGGTGAGCTGCCATGCCGGCAGGCGCAGCAGCTTGCCGAGGGTGATGCCGAGCGCGAGGGCGGCGGCGATCAGCGGCCAGTTGGCCGGATCGGCGGCGCGCGACACGCCCATGCCCGCGGCGCTGCCGACAGGATGGCCCTCCCACAGCGACAGGCCGAGCGGCACCAGCCCGATCACCGCGATGATGCGCAGGAACTGCTGGGTCACCAGGCGCTTGATATCGGCGCCTGCAGCCTCGCCGAAGGCAATCGATTCGATCAGCCCGCCGGGGGCGGCGCTGTAAAACGCGGTGATCCGGTCATAGCCGCCGGCGCGGCGGAAGATCGCGTAGTTGACGGCAAAGGCCAAGGGCACGAAGGCGACGATGGCGGCCATCGAATAAACCAGGCTGGCCGGGTCGGAGAGCAGCTCGGGCGAGACCTGGGCGCCGATCAGCAACCCGATGGTGGCGATGAAGAGCAGGCGGAAGCGCTGCGGGAAGCTGTAGCCGGCGGGGATCCGGGCAGGGGCGCCGATGGCCAGCGCGGCGCAGGCGATCAGGCTGCCAAGCAGCCAGGGCAGGGGCAGAGGCGTGAGCGTGGCGAGAAAGCCGCCGACGCTGCCGAGCAGACAGAGCGCGAGCGTGATCAGGGCAAGGCGGGCAAGCGGCATCGCGCAATCCTTCGGGCCGGGCAGCGACCCGGATGAGCGGCGTGGCCGGAACGGCGGGGACGTTTGGTAGGCCCGGCAGGACTCGAACCTGCAACCAAAGCGTTATGAGCGCTCTGCTCTAACCAGTTGAGCTACAGGCCCCTCC
>CBDUGF010000168.1:0-5147 GCA_965366835.1 uncultured Rhodobacterales bacterium | reverse complement strand
ATCACGATTGTATAGCGGGTGTCGGGTGTCGTGCCGGGGTTCTTGACCCAGAGCGTATCCTTCCACACGCCCTTGAGGCCGCCGTATTGCGGATCGTCACCGTCCGCGCTGCCCAGTGCGCTGACGTCGTTGCCATCGGGGTCGAGGATCTTCACGATCTGGAACGGGTTCACGTGGATGTGGAACGGATGGCTCACGAAATCGGAATGAAGTGTCCATTCGTCGACACCGTCGAGCAGCAGGGTCCGATCCACCCGGTTCGCGTCATATGGCTTGCCGTCGATCTCGAAAAACGTGGCCCCCGGTAGCGACGTGTCGATGTTGAACACCAATTCCTGCGTTCCAGTCAGTTCGTCCTCTTCGATGTCCGGATGCGGGACGAAGGCCGATAGCTTCAGCCCGTCCGCAAGGTCGGCCTGCACATAGTTCAAGACCTCGAGCGGCATGGTGCGCGAGGCGGTCGAGGGCGCGGAAAGTGTCATCGTTGAAACTCAGGCTGGTCTCGTCCCTATCGCGCGCCTGTTCGATCGCGTTTTGCGCGGCGGCATAGGCTTGGTCTGCGTCACTCATCCGGCACACTCCCCTGGCACAGGCAGACTGCCCAAGATGGATTGGCGCCGCAAGCGGGCAATTCCGCGATTGACGCCGCACGGCCACTGCACTATCCCAGCCCCCACGCGCGGTTGTAGCTCAGCTGGTTAGAGTACCGGCCTGTCACGCCGGGGGTCGCGGGTTCGAGCCCCGTCAACCGCGCCACTTCCCCCATTCAAGATGTCCGCAAGGGTGATCCGATGCAGATTTTCGACCGTATCCCCTGGAGCCTCCTGATCATCGCCGCGCTCACCCTGGGGCTGGCGCCGTTCCTGCCCGAGCCGCATGTCTGGGAGAAGATCCGGATGCTGGCGCAGGGCGCGCTGACCCGGCCGGTGGACATCTTCGACCTTGCGATGCACGGCGCGCCCTGGCTGGCGATCCTGCTCAAGGCGATCCGCGAGGTCAGCCGGCCTCAATCGGGCGAATAGTCATAGCCGAGCGCGGCTTCGGTCTTGAGATCGAGCTCGGCCATCATGAAAGCGTGATCCTCGGCGCTCAACTCGGCGGGGGTCTCGACCGGCACGGCGCGGCTGAAACGGTTGCCAAGCCGATTGGTCACCGGCTTGATCCGCAGACCCTTCAAGGGCAGGCCAAGCTCTTCGATCAGGGTCGCGGCGAAACCGACCTGGTCGATCTGGACCAGCTCGGCCTTGACCACCAGCACGTTGCAATCGCGGTTGAGCATGCCGAGATGTGCCGCCTGCTTGACGGCGCGTAGCTCGAACAGGTTGGCAAAGCGCGCGCCGGTGATCGGGTGGCGATCGAACTGCAATTCGGCGCCCGCGACCAGCGGCACCAGCTCGGGATGGATCTCTTCGAAATCGCTGGGCCGGTCGACGATGCTGCGCCATTCGCTTCGCACAAACGCGGAGAACTCCAGCTTCTGCAGATCGGGATGGGCGTGCCAGGGACGCTTGTGCATCGAGAGCGCCCAGCTTACCGCGTTGCGCACCACCACGACGCTCAGAAGCCCGGCGGGCATGGCGACCATATGCGGCGCAGAGTGTTTCCAGCCCAGCCCCTCGGTGCGATAGAGCTCGATATTCTTGTCGATCACCTTGCGCACCATGTTGGTGGAGGTGGCGCGTTCGCCGATCACCTGGAACATGCTCAGCGGCACGTCATGCGCGCGTTTGAGATACCAGCCCTGCGCGGCGAAGGTGGCGGAGAAATCATGCGGTAACATCGGCTGCCCGTGCCTTTGGTTTTGCCCATTCTGCCCGGAAGCGGCGCGCGACAAAAGCCGTTTTTTGCATTCTCAGCGTGGTGCCAAGCCGCTATCAAGGGGCAAGGCCCCCGAAACGCGAGGGGCGCGTGCGAGCGAGGGTGTGGGCAGATGCAATCGAAAGTGGCCGCGGTGACGATGGTGCGGGACGATCTGTTCTTCCTCAGCGCCTGGCTTCATCACTATGGCGGGGTTCTGGGGCGCGAGAATTGCTACATCGTCAATCACGGCCGTGGCGAGGCTGTGGCCGATCTGGCCACTGGCTGCAACATCATCGGCATTCCCGGTGAGGCGCACAAGAATTTCGACATGAAACGCTGGCGGCTCCTGAACAACTTGGTGATGGGACTGCGCAGCTATTACGATCATGTGGTGGTGGGCGATGTCGATGAGCTGGTGGTGGTCGATCCGGCCTCGGGCAAGGATTTGCTGGACTATCTGAGCGCCACCCCGATCCGGCGGGTGCTCACACCGCTCGGGCTCGAGGTGATCCACCGCATTGACTGCGAACCGGAGGCGATAACGGAGCGCATCCTGGGGCCGCGCCGCCATGTCCGGCTGGCGCCGCATTACTCCAAGCCCTGCGTGATCTCGGCGGGCACGAAAATCGCCCGGGGCGGGCATTTTACCCAGTTTGGCAAGCTGATCGCACCTGAGGAGCTCTATCTCTTCCATCTCAAGTTCTGCGATTTCCCGGAATATGCCGAGGCGATGAACCGGCGCAACGCGGTAACGCAGGAGATAGGCGGCAGCGTGAAGGAGACCGCGATCGGGCGGCACTGGTTTGCCGAGGCGCGCGGCGAGGACCGCGCGATCTTCGAGGCGTTCGCCGATCTGGAGATGGTCGAGGGGTTCGACATGAGCCCCTATCGCGCCCGGATGCACGAGACCTTCAAGGCGCGCGGCCAGACCGGATACTTCGAATTCGAGCGGCCCGATTACGATCTGCAATTCGAGCTGCCCGAGCGGTTTTTCGGGCTGTTCTGAGGCCGGTTCGGGCCGGTTCGGGCGGGTTTGTGCCGGGTTGTCGCAGGGCTTCATATTCAATTGCCCGCAGATGATGGTCTGTCCTAGGCTGGGTGCGAACGCGCACAAGTCTGGGAGGATATGATGAACAAACGGATGATGGGGCTGAGCCTCTGCCTGATGCTGGGCGGCTCTGTAGCGCTGGCGGCGGACAAGGCGGCGCTGGTCGAGGAGGGCAAGGCCGTGATCGGGCAGTTCGGCGGCGCGCTGAAGCAGGAGTTGCAGGCGGCTGTCGAGGCCCAGGGGCCGGCCCACGCGGTGACGGTGTGCAACGTCAAGGCGCCCGAGATCGCAGCACAGGTGGCAAGCGCCAGCGGCTGGAGCGTGGCGCGCTCAAGCCACAAGCTGCGCAACCCGAAGAACGCGCCCGATGATTTTACTGCCGCTGCGATCGACGATTTCCTGGCACGCGAGGCCAAGGGCGAGAAAGCCGCAGACATGGCCCGGGCCGAGATTGTCGAGGAGGATGGCGGGCAGGTGTTCCGGCTGGTCAAGGCGATCCCGACGGGGGCGCTTTGCCTCAATTGCCATGGCGGCGCCGGAGTGAAACCCGAGGTGGTGGAGACGCTGTCGGCGCTTTATCCCGAGGATCAGGCGCGCGGATTTTCCGAAGGCCAGATGCGCGGCGTGTTCACCTTGAAAAAGCGGCTCGACTGAGGCGGCAGGCGATCAGTTCGCCACGATCCAGCCGTTGCCGAGCCGGTCTGGCTTGCCGTTGGTGAGCAGATTGACGAACACCTGCGGCGGCGCCTTGAAGCCGTGCGACTGGCCGCCGGCCGCGGCGCCGACGGGGAAGTTCAGCACCGCGATCGCGGCGAGGGCAAGGGCGGCGAGCAGGGTGGCGGATTGGAAGAGCGTCTTCATGGCGGGTGTCCTTGGTCTCTCGTTCTGGCGATGTTCGAGAGATGGGGCAAAACACCATTGCAATGCAAAAACAGCCCGCGCGGGGCGGGCTGTTATCCGATATCAGACGCCTTCATGGCGTTGACTGGCAAGGATTTTCTCAGGCGAGCATGAGCATGGGTTTTTCCAGGTTTTCGACGATGGCCTGAAGCAGCTCGGCGCCGAGCGCGCCGTCGATGACCCGGTGATCGACGCTGAGCGTGACCGACATCACGATCGCGGTGGTCACTTCGCCATCGCTGCCGACCACCGGCTTCTTCACCCCGGCGCCAACGGCCAGGATGGCGCCATGCGGCGGGTTGATCACCGCATCGAAATTGTCGATTCCGAACATGCCGAGATTGGAGATCGCGAAGCTGCCGCCCTGGTATTCATGCGGCGCCAGCTTGCGGTCGCGCGCACGGGTGGCGAGGTCTTTCATCTCGGCGGAGAGCGCCGAGAGCGATTTCATCTCGGCGTCTTTCAGCACCGGAGTGAACAGCCCGCCCTCTATGGCGACGGCGACGGCGACATCGGACGGCTTCAGCTTGATGATCCGGTCGCCGGCCCAGACGGCATTGGCGTTGGGCACGGCCTGAAGCGCAAGCGCGCAGGCCTTGATGATGAAATCGTTGACGCTGAGCTTCACGCCGCGGCTTTCGAGCTGCTTGTTGAGATCGGAGCGGAATTTCATCAGCGCATCGAGCCGGATGTCGCGGCGCAGGTAGAAATGCGGGATGGTCTGCTTGGCCTCGGTCAGGCGTGCGGCGATGATCTTGCGCATGCCGTCGAGCTTGACCTCTTCGGTCTCGCGGTCGGCATAGATCTTCGCCACCGCATCGGCGCTCGCACCTTGCGCCATCGGCGCGGAGGCGGCGGTGGCTGCGGCAGCGGGTTCGGCGGGTTTGGCCGGGGCGGCGGTCTGCACATCGCCGGTGACGTCGGATTTGACGATGCGGCCTTTCGGGCCGGAGCCCTTGATCTGGCTCAGATCCAGCCCCTTGTCGGCGGCGATGCGGCGCGCCAGGGGAGAGGCGAAGATGCGCTTGCCGTCGCCCGATTGCGGCGCGGCGGGGGCAGGGGCCGCTGCTTGAGGTTGCTTTTCCACTGCCTTGGCGGGCTCGGCTTTGGCCTCGGCCGGTTTGGCCTTGGTGGTGCCGATATCATCCGCGCTTTCGCCCTCTTCCAGCAGCACGGCGATGGCGGTGTTGACCTTCACCCCTTCGGTGCCTTCGGCGACCAGCAGCTTGCCGATCACGCCTTCATCGACGGCTTCGAATTCCATCGTCGCCTTGTCGGTCTCGATCTCGGCCAGAAGATCGCCCGCCGAGACGGTATCGCCCTCCTTGACCAGCCATTTCGCCAGCGTGCCTTCCTCCATCGTGGGAGACAGGGCGGGCATGAGAATTTCTGTCGGCAT
>CBDUGF010000167.1:0-5283 GCA_965366835.1 uncultured Rhodobacterales bacterium | reverse complement strand
CCCTGGCGTTTGCCGTTGAGGAAATTACCCTCGTAGACATCGCCATTGGCATAGGTCGCCACGCCCTGGCCCGAGATCTCGCCATCCTGCCATTCGCCGACATAGCGGAAACCGTCGGGCATGGTGATCTCGCCGGTGCCGTGGCGCTGGCCGGTAGCGAAATCGCCCTTGTAGATGGTGCCGTCGGGATAGGTGGCCACGCCCTGTCCGTGGCGCTGGCCGTCCTGCCACTCGCCTTCGTAGCGATAGCCATCGGCATAGGTCATCACGCCCTGGCCATGGTTCTTGGCGTTCTTGAAGCCGCCCTCGTAGGTGACGCCGTTGGCATAGGTGGCCTTGCCGGTGCCTTCGATCACCCCGGCGACCCACTGGCCCTCGTAGACCGAGCCGTCCGGGTAGGTGATCTTGCCGGTGCCATCGGCCAGATCATCGCGAAACTGGCCGGTGTAGATCGAGCCGTCGGGATAGGTCACCTCGCCGCTGCCTTCGATCCGCCCGGCGATCCATGAGCCGACATAGCGATAGCCGTCGGCGCCGGTGAACGTACCCTGGCCCTCGCGCTTGTCGTCCTTGAAATCGCCTTCGTAGACATCGCCATTGGCATAGGTGACGCGGCCCTTGCCTTCGCGCCGCCCGGCCACCAGCGCGCCCTCATAGACATCGCCATTGGGCTGGGTCAGGGTGCCGGTGCCGTTGATCTGGCCGTCTTTCCACAACCCGGTATAGACCAGCCCGTCTGGCATGGTGAGCTTGCCCTCGCCCTCGCGCGCGCCCTTGACGATCTGGCCCTCGTAGACCGCGCCATCGGGATAGGTGATGGTGCCGAAGCCGTCCTTGACGCCGTTGACCCAATCGCCTTCGTAGGAATAGCCGCCGGGCGAGCGCATGGTGCCCTTGCCATGGTGCATGGCGTTGCGGAAGCCGCCCTCGTAGCTGACTCCGTTGGCATAGGTGGCGACGCCATTGCCGAGGATCTTGCCCTCGGCCCAGTCGCCCTCATAGGTGCCGCCATCGGAAAACACGATCTTGCCGAAGCCGTGCGGCTTGCCCTTGGCGAATTCGCCCTCGTAGACCGAGCCGTTGGGGAAGCGGGCGATGCCCTTGCCCTTGATCTCGCCCTCGACCCATTCGCCGGAATACTCATAGCCGTTGGGCAGGCGGTAGGTGCCCTGACCATGCTGGAGGCCGTTCTTGAAGGTGCCTTCATAGACCCCGCCATCGTCATATTGCTTGGTCTGGGTCTGGCCGTCTTGCGCGAGCGCGGGCAAGGCGGGCAGGGATGCGAGCAGCGCGATGGCCGTGCTGGCCAGCAGAGTTCTGAGCGGTGTTGACATCAAGCGTATGGCCCCCTGTTCGCCCCGCACCCCGGCGGGAGTGCTGGAAATCTAAGGCAGGGGGCGCGGGCAGGCAACGTGATTATGGCCAAATCGGCTTTCCCTTGCCTGCCTATCTGCTAAATCTGGGCGAGGCGGCGAAAGGGAACATCACGGATGGGCGACAGGTTTCGGCTGACATTGGCGCAGCTCAACCCCACGGTGGGCGATATCGCGGGCAATGCGGCGAAGGCGCGCGACGCCTGGGAACAGGCGCGCGCGGCGGGGGCCGACATGGTGGCGCTGCCGGAGATGTTCATCACCGGCTACAACACCCAGGACCTGATCATGAAGCCGGTGTTTCATCAGGCGGCGATTGCCGCTGTCGAGGCTTTGGCGCAGGACTGCGCCGATGGCCCGGCTTTGGGCATTGGCGGGCCGGCGCTCAATGGCGCGTCGCTGCACAACGCCTATCATGTCTGCAAGGGCGGCAAGATCAGCGCCACGGTGCTGAAACATCACCTGCCCAACGAGACGGTGTTCGACGAGGTGCGGCTCTATGACAGCGGGATGCTGGGCGGGCCCTATGCGGTGAACGGCGTGCGCATCGGCACCCCGATCTGCGAGGATGCCTGGCACGAGGATGTGGCCGAGACCCTGGCCGAGACCGGGGCGGAGATCCTGCTGGTGCCCAATGGCTCGCCCTATTACCGCAACAAGTTCGACATTCGCGCCAACATGATGGTGGCGCGGGTGATCGAGACCGGCCTGCCGCTGATCTATCTCAACATGGTGGGCGGGCAGGACGATCAGGTGTTCGATGGCGGCACGTTTGTGCTCAATCCGCATGGCGAGCTGGTGGTGCAGCTGCCGGTGTTCGACGAATGCGTGGCGCATGTGGATTTTCTGCGCGACGAGGCCGGATGGCGCGCCGCGCCGGGGCAGATGGCGCATATGCCGGATGAATGGGAGCAGGATTACCGCGCGATGGTGGAAAGCTTGCGCGACTACATGCGCAAGACCGGATTTGCGAAGGTGCTGCTGGGGCTTTCCGGCGGGATCGATTCGGCGATCGTGGCGACGATTGCGGCGGATGCGCTGGGGCCGGAAAACGTGCGCTGCGTGATGCTGCCCTCGGAATATACCTCGGAAAGCTCGCTGGAGGATGCCAAGGCGATCGCGAAGGCGCTGGGCTGTCGCTATGACACCGTGTCGATTGCACAGGGGCGCGCGGCGATCACCGAAACGCTGGCGCCGTTGTTCGAGGGTACCGAGCCGGATGTGACCGAGGAGAACATCCAGTCGCGGCTGCGCGGGCTGTTGTTGATGGCGATGAGCAACAAGTTCGGCGAGATGCTTCTGACCACGGGGAATAAATCCGAAGTCGCGGTCGGCTATGCCACGATCTATGGCGACATGGCGGGGGGCTATAACCCGATCAAGGATCTCTACAAGACCCGGGTGTTCGAGACCTGCCGCTGGCGCAATGCCAATCACCGGCCCGCCTGGATGAAGGGGCCGGAGGGAGAGGTGATCCCGCCGCGGGTGATCGACAAGCCGCCGTCGGCGGAGCTGCGCGAAGACCAGAAGGATGAGGATTCCCTGCCGCCCTACGAGGTGCTCGACGCGATATTGGAGCTGCTGGTGGATCAGGATGCCAGCGTCGCCGATTGTGTCGCGGCAGGGTATGACCGCGATGTGGTCAAGCGGGTCGAGCATCTGCTTTACATCAGCGAATACAAGCGCTTCCAGTCGGCGCCGGGGACGCGGCTGACGATGCGGTCGTTCTGGCTCGACCGGCGCTATCCGATCGTGAACCGGTGGCGCGATAATGGCGGCACCTGAGCGATGGTGCGTGAAATCACGCACCCTACGGGGCCGGGAAACGGGAGAGATGAATGGATCGTAAACTGCTGCTGATAATTCTCGACGGGGTGCCTTTGCGCAATTTCACCCGGCTGTTCGGCAATCTGGAAGGCTGGGTCGAGAGCGGCGAGGCGCAGCGATGGGTGCATCGCGCGGTGCTGCCGTCGATCTCGGCGTCGTGCTATGCCTCGATCCATACCGGGGTGAGCCCGCAGGTGCATGGCTGCACCGGCAATGGCAACGTCTTCCGCCTCTCCCAGCCGGACATCTTCAGCGAGGTGCGCCGCGCCGGCGGCATCACCGGGGCGGTGGCGCATTCGTTCTGGAGCCAGTTCTTCAACCGCCATCCGTTCGATTTCGTGCGCGACGTGGAATATGACGAGCCCGACAGCGAGGCGATCAACCATGGCCGGTTTCACAGCATGACCGGCTATGGCCATGCCAACCAGATGACGCCCTGCGATGTCGATCTGTTCGCCACGCTGACCAATCTCTGCCTCAACAAGGGGCTGGATTACGGCATGCTGCATACCTGCACGCTGGATTCCATGGGGCACCGGTTTTTCCATGAAAGCCAGGAGATGGATCATGCCTGTTTCGTGATGGACGAAATGCTGGCGCCGTTCATTCCGCAATGGCGGGCGGCGGGCTATGAGGTGATCGTGACCGCGGATCATGGCCAGGACGAGCGCGGCCATCATGGCGGGCACAGCGATCTGCAACAGCTCACCGCGATGTATTATTTCGGGCCGGGGCGGGGGCCGGAGCGCGACACGGAGATCAACCAGTTGCAGCTGGCGCCGACCATACTCAGCCGTATGGGCGTGCCTGTGCCGGAGACGATGCGGGGCGAGGTGTTCCTGGCTTAGGGTCGGGGGCGTTTCCGGCTATGTGCGGCTTCAGAAGCCGGGTTTGAGATGTCTCGGGAAACCAAGCCGCGGTACCGCATTCGACCCGAGGGGTGGAGAGCCGTCCTTCGGAGGTGTCCGCCCCTATCCGGCAATATCGAAGCGGACAATCGTGAGGTTTGGGTTTTGGCCAGTTGTCTGGGTGCTCTGATCCCTTGGGGTCAGGTATCGATGTAAAGGTCGATCATGAGATCCTTGCAAGCCGGGTCATTTTTGTAGTGTTCGAAATCGGTCATCCCGCGATCTCTGAGGAACGGCTCGTCAACAAGGCTTTCGCCGCTCAGTTCCCGGCTTTTCGTCGTCAAGATGGCATGGGCTGCATCGGCCATGATGGCCGGTGTGCGGGAGCGCGCCAACAGGGACTTGTCGAGGGCAAACTCGATGGCAGCCGTAGCGATGGTCGTTTGTGGCCAGAGAGTGTTGGAGGCGATTCCATCCCCGCGCAGTTCTTCGGCCAGGCCCAGCGCCAGAAGTGTCATCCCATATTTTGTGACCGTGTAGGGGATATAGCCCCCGAGCCAGTTCCGGCCCAGGTTGATCGGGGGCGACAGGGTCAGGATATGCGGGTTTTCGGACTTTTTCAGATAGGGGATCGCTGTCTTGGAGCATAGGAGTGTGCCGCGGGTGTTGATCGAATGAATGAGATCAAAGCGTTTCATGTCCGTCTGCTGCACCGGCGCCAGAAAGATCGCGCTGGCATTGTTGATCAGGATGTCGATGCCGCCGAATATGTCCGCAGCCTGCGTCATCGCCGCCTGCACGTTTTCATCGTCGCGCACGTCGAGTTTTATCGGCATGGCCTTGCCGCCTGCGGATACGACCTCGTCCGCGACCGTGTGGATCGTGCCGGGAAGCTTGGGATGCGGCTGATCGGACTTCGCGGCAATAACGACATTGGCCCCGTCACGCGCACAACGCAGAGCGATCGCCCGCCCGATACCTCGGCTGGCGCCGGTGATGAAAACCGTCTTTTCGGATAGGGTTGGCATCGTTGTGATCTCCGCAATACCTAGGTTAACAGATGCTAGCGGCTTTCACTGTCTGGCTGAAGCGGTAATCGCCAATGGGCTGAGGCAAGCCGCAATCTGGCCTGCCGTATCTGATTGTCCAACCCAGGACGGCCGCGGGCCAGAAGGACTGAATTGGCCAATTTGAGCCAAGGTTTGTCTTGCGCGGCGGCGCGTCCCGCGTCGCTG
>CBDUGF010000166.1:0-5339 GCA_965366835.1 uncultured Rhodobacterales bacterium | reverse complement strand
GGCGCCTCGCTGCGCTCGGCGCCGCTGGTGTCAACGGAGCCGCTCCATGCAGGGGGGCGGCGCGCGGGGCGATGGCGGGATTGAGTATTTTTGCCAAGAAAAAGCAGTGGGTAATGAGCCTGTCTCTACCCTTGTCCTTTTTCTTGGCTCAAATACTCAAATCCAGCAGTCAGGGTGGCTCCGCATTGTCCGACCAGGCGCCACATTGCCGCTGGCACCTGACCGGCGTGCACCGGCTTCAGCCCCTGGCGCGGATCACCTGCAACAGCGGCAGCAGCGCGGCCATGTCGGGGCCGTGATCCATCCCGGTCAGCGCTTTCCTGAGCGGCATGAACAGGCCGCGGCCCTTGCGCCCGGTGGCCGCTTTCACAGCCGTTGTCCAGTTGCTCCAGGTCTCGGAATCAAGCGCCCCTTCGGGCAGCAGCGCCAGCGCCTCGGCCACGAACTCGGCATCTTCGGCGTCGATCACCGGCTCGGCGCCATCGCGGCACAGCGCCCACCATCTCGCGATATCGGCGCGGGTCTCCACATTGTCGCGGATCGCGGCCCAGAACGGCGCCGCCAGCGCCTCGGGCACGCCGGCGGCGGCGATATCGCCGGCCACCTCCTCGAGCGCCGCACCATGCAGCAGCCTGGCGCTCAGCGGCCCCAGGTCGGCCTCGTCGAACTTGGTCGGGGCGGTGCCGAAGCGGGCGATATCGAAGCCGTCGATCAGCGCGCCCATGTCGTCGCGCAGCTCCACCGGGTCGGACGAGCCGAGCCGCGCCATCAGGCTCAGAAGCGCCATCGGCTCGACGCCCTGCGCGCGCAGATCGCGCAGGCTGAGCACCCCCAGCCGCTTGCTCAGCGCCTCGCCCTGCGGCCCGGTCAGCAGGCTGTGATGGGCGAAATTCGGAACTTTGCCGCCGAGCGCCTCGATGATCTGGATCTGCGTCGCCGTGTTGGTCACATGGTCCGAGCCGCGCACCACATGGCTCACCCCCATCTCGATATCGTCGACCACGCTGGCCAGCGTATAGAGCACCTGCCCATCGGCCCGGATCAGCACCGGGTCCGACACCGAGGCGGCGTCGATCGAGGTCGCCCCGGCGATGCCGTCGTCCCATTCGATACGCTGCTGGTCGAGCTTGAAGCGCCAATAGCCGCCGCGCTCCGCGCGCAGCCGCGCCTTGTCGTCCTCGCTCAAGGCCAGCGCGGCGCGATCATAGACCGGCGGGCGGCCCATGTTGAGCTGTTTCTTGCGCTTCAGGTCAAGCTCGGTCGGGCTTTCGAAACACTCGTAAAACCGCCCCATCGCGCGCAGTTTCTCTGCCGCCTCGGCGTAACGGTCGAGCCGCAGGGATTGCCGCTCCACCCGGTCCCAGTGCAGCCCGAGCCAGTCGAGATCGGCTTTGATCGCGTCGACATACTCCTCCTTGGAACGCTCCGGATCGGTATCGTCGATGCGCAGGATGAAGCTGCCGCCGGCCTTGCGGGCGATCAGGAAATTCATCAACGCGGTGCGCAGGTTGCCGACATGGATGAATCCGGTGGGCGACGGGGCAAAACGGGTCGTGACCATGGCGGCCTCCTCAGGGAACTCGGTCCGCCCTTTCCCACGAAGCGCGCGGCTTGTCCAGAATGCCGCCCCGCAGAGTGGGTGATTTCACCCACCTTTCGCCGGCTGCGGCGCCCGGGTCAGCTCCTGCGCGTGGTGGCAATCCCCTCGGGCCGCGCCCGCGGCCGCTTCGACGACAGCGGCTGGCAATAGGTCTGCGCCTTCAGCCATCCCGCCATGTCGCGCCGCTTGACGGAAGAGCGCATCGGCCCCCAATCCGCCGACACACCGCGCCAGCGCCGCTTGGTGCTCTTGGTATAGGCGTGAATCACCCCGTCGCGCGGCACCGTCCTGGCCATGATCCGGATCGCGCAGCTCAGGTTGGCCGAGCCGTTCTTGAGCGCCGCGCCATCGCGGGCATGGCATTTGTAGAGCCGCGCGGTCGATGGCAGGATCTGCAACAGCCCGTACCAGAGCCCGCCGCCGCCCACCGCGTGCGGCTTGTAGGTGCTCTCGTGCTTGGTCAGCGCCGACATGAACCCGACCCAGAAGGCGGCGCGCTGATCCGGGCTGGCCAGCGGATAGGCCGGGCACCACTCGAGAATATCGCCCGGCACCATGTTGACCAGCGGCCGCCCGTGATCGCTGAGCGCCGCCAACGCCGAGCGGGTCCAGAGCGCCGCTTCCGAGCGGTGCGCCCAGCGCGCATGCGGCACCGCCTCGTTGCGCGCCCTGGGGCG
The DNA here is from genome assembly GCA_965366835.1 of uncultured Rhodobacterales bacterium. Classification (GTDB taxonomy): domain Bacteria; phylum Pseudomonadota; class Alphaproteobacteria; order Rhodobacterales; family Rhodobacteraceae; genus JAKGBX01. The sequence continues at coordinate 3,062 of CBDUGF010000166.1, read as the reverse complement.
CAGCACGGCGCGCGCGGAGCCTGCGCGCAGCATCGGCATGGCGGTTTCGGCGATGCTCTCGGGATCTTCGGCCGGGATCGCTGCGCCGGCCGCAATCCCGGGCGAGGCGACAGCGCCGATGGCCGCCTCGGCGCGAACCTCGGTGGTATCGACACAGAATGCCAGAACAGACCAGAACGCGATGACCCGCGCGGCAGCGCACGCGCCGGCACCTGCCGACACCCACGCACCAAACCCGCACCGCGCGCCCGCCCTGCCGATTGGCCGAACGCGCGCCGGCGCTATCGCGCACAGCCTATGATCCCCCCGGAGCATCCGCGCATCAGACCTGATTTCTTCCGCAATTGCAACGGCCTGGAGCAAGATCCGGACATCTGGGCTGGCTCTTGCCGATGGCCCCGGCAGCACCGGTTTGATGCAGACGACACAGGATTGCCCCCGAAATACCCCGGCACCCGCCGAAATTTGGCCCGAATACCTGCCCACAAAGGCTCGGTGCAATCGCTATTTTCCGTTCCGGAGTCGTCCTTGAAACTTCCCGCCGCCCTGTCGAAATCCTTGCCAAAGGCGTTGCCGCGCAGCCTCAAGCGCTCGTTGCGCGCGCTGCCTCTGATCGGCGCCCGCAAGCCTTCGGCCGAGCGCAAGGCATTGAGCGCGGCGCTGCGCTCGGGCGCGCGGCTCGATGAGTCACTCATGGCAAGGCTCGATCAGCAGCTGATCCTGCCCAGCGCCGATGAAACCGATGAGGAAACCGCGCGCGCGGCGGTGCAGGATTACGGCCAGTTCCTCGCCCGGCAGGACCGCTGGCAGGAGCTCTCGGCGCTGATCCGCGAGGTCGATCAGAGCCGCCGTGCCACCGCCTGCGCCATGTCGCATGCCGATCTGCTGTGCTTCGGCGCCCGCGCCGATGTGATTCAGGCCGCCGAAGATGCGATCCGCGACGGCGCCAACCCCTCGCTCGACGGCATCGAGGCGCTCGAGGAGTTGCTGTTCGATTTCCCCGACGACCCTGTCATCGCCGTGATCGCGGCGCTGGCGCATATCGATTTCGGCTGGGCCTGGCGCGGCGGCGACTGGCCGCATGAAATCCCGGCGCGCAATCTCAGGCTGTTCGAGGCGCATTTCGATCGCGCCGCCGCGATTCTCCAGCCCTTCGAGTCGGTCGTGCCCGAGTCGGCGCTGATGGCCGCAGCGCGCTGCGCGCTGCTGGCCGGGCGGCCCCTGCCGGCCCAGCACCTGGCCGATGAATACGAGGCGCTGATCGCGCTCGATCCGCTCAATCCGCGCCCGATGCGCGCGCTCGGCCATCACCTGCTGCCGCGCTGGCATGGCTCCTATGACCAGCTCGAACTCGAGGCCCGCCGCACCGCCGCGCGCAGTTCCAGGACCTGGGGCAACGGCGGCTATGCCTGGGTGTTCTGGGATGCGCTGGCGATCGATCCCGGCGCGGCGCGGATCGTCGATCTGGATTTCTTCATCGACGGCATGCGCGACATCCTCGCAATGGGGGCGTCGTCCGGCGCCGGTCAGTATCACGCCAATCTGATGGCCGCCTATGCCGCCATCACCATGGATCCGGCCGGCCTGCCCGATACCGCGCCCGACATTTCGCGCAATCTGCGCCGCCGCCTGCACGCCACGCTCGACTGGATCCTGTCGGACTATCTCTACGAGCTGCACCCGCTGGTCTGGGCCCAGGCGGCGATCGGCCATGACGCCCACGCGGCGCTGCCGATGCGCAAGACCCTCGTGCGGCGCGGCCGGCTCACCGCCCGGCGCACCATAGCGCGCCATTTCGCCGACGAAATCCTCAAGGGCACCACCATCGCGTTCTCGCCGCATGGCCTGCGGTTTTACGAGCCGAACTGACCCGCCCAAGGCGGCACAGGCCGGGATTCACCTCGGCAAACCAGCCCTCAAGAACCATGCACAGGCCGGGTTCCACCCCGCCGCGCCGGCCCTCAGGAACAGCTGCACCAGCCGTTTTCCGAAGCCCCGACGATCTCCTGCCCGAGCGCCATCCAGTAGCCAGGATCGGCAAGGTCGGCGTTCTCTGCCCCCGGCAAAGCCGAAGCCCCGGCGCTCAGTACCGCCACAGTGACTGCAACCAGCATGATCTTGTGATAAAACCGCATATCAAATATCCCCTTCCGTCAATGAACCGATCACAGCACGTTTGGTTCCAATCCTACAGTCAGGAATTCCTGCCCTTGGCCGCCCGCGCCTGCGCGCCATGGCGCCGCGGCCCCGCTGCCCTCTTGCCCCGCACCCGCCCCTGCCCTAGAAGGCTCTTCGACGCCAAAGCGGAGCCCACACCATGCTCGATCTCAGCTATGAAACCCCCAAGCCCAAGCTCATCTCCGGGGCGAAACACGATTGGGAACTGGTGATCGGCATGGAGGTCCATGCCCAGGTCTCCTCCAACGCCAAGCTGTTTTCCGGTGCGTCCACCCAATTCGGCGCCGAGCCCAATTCCAACGTCGCCTTCGTCGACGCCGCCATGCCCGGCATGCTGCCAGTAATCAATGAATACTGCGTCGAGCAGGCGGTGCGCACCGGGCTTGGCCTCAAGGCCGAGATTCACCTGAAATCCGCCTTCGACCGCAAGAACTATTTCTACCCCGACCTGCCCCAGGGCTACCAGATCTCCCAACTCTACGAGCCGATCGTCGGCGAGGGCGAAATCCTGGTCGACATGGCGCCGGGGATTGCCCGCCTGGTGCGGGTCGAGCGCATCCATCTCGAACAGGACGCCGGCAAGAGCATTCACGACATGGACCCCTATATGTCCTTCGTCGACTTGAACCGCACCGGCGTGGCGCTGATGGAGATCGTCAGCCGTCCCGATCTCCGCAGCCCCGAAGAGGCCGCCGCCTACGTGGTAAAACTGCGCCAGATCCTGCGCTATCTCGGCACCTGTGATGGCAACATGCAAAACGGCAACCTGCGCGCCGATGTCAACGTCTCGATCTGCCGCCCCGGCGATTACGAGAAGTACATGGAAACGCAGGATTTCAGCCATCTCGGCACCCGCTGCGAGATCAAGAACATGAACTCGATGC
>CBDUGF010000165.1:0-5562 GCA_965366835.1 uncultured Rhodobacterales bacterium | reverse complement strand
ACCCCGACGCGCTGCCGGTCTATGTCGGCTCGCATCTGGATACCCAGCCGACGGGTGGCAAATACGATGGCGTGCTCGGCGTGCTCGGCGGGTTGGAAATCGTGCGCACCCTCAACGATCTCGGCATCAAGACCAAACATCCGATCGTCGTCACCAACTGGACCAATGAAGAGGGCACCCGCTATGCCCCCGCGATGCTGGCCTCGGGCGTCTTTGCCGGGGTCCATACCGAGCAATGGGCCAAGGATCGCACCGATGCCGAGGGCAAGCGCTTCGGCGATGAGCTCAAGCGCATTGGCTGGGAGGGTGACGAGCCGGTCGGCAGCCGCAAGATGCACGCCATGTTCGAGCTGCACATCGAACAGGGGCCGATTCTGGAAGCGCAAGGCAAGGATATCGGCGTTGTCACCCATGGCCAGGGCCTTTCGTGGACCCAGGTGACGATCACCGGCAAGGACAGCCATACCGGCTCGACCCCGATGCCGATGCGCAAGAATGCCGGCCTCGGCATGGCCCGCGTGCTGGAAAAGGTCGATGAGATCGCCTGGTCGCACGCGCCCCATGCGGTCGGCGCCGCCGGCCATATCGACGTCTATCCCAATTCGCGCAACGTGATCCCCGGCAAGGTGGTCTTTACCGTCGATTTCCGCTCGCCCGATATTGCGGTGATCGAAGACATGGAGAAACGCCTGCGCGAAGTCGGACAGAACATCGCCGACGAAATGGGCCTTGGCATCGCATTCGAGAAGGTCGGCGGCTTTGATCCGGTCGAATTCGACAAGGGCTGCGTCAGTGCCGTGCGCAACGCCGCCAAGCGGCTCGGCTATTCCCACATGGACCTGATTTCCGGCGCCGGTCACGATGCCTGCTGGATCAACCAGGTGGCGCCCACGGCGATGGTGATGTGCCCCTGCGTCGATGGGCTCTCCCATAACGAGGCCGAGGAAATCTCGAAAGACTGGGCCACGGCCGGGGCCGATGTGCTGATGCATGCGGTGGTGGAAACGGCGGAGATCGTGGAATGAGTTCTGGAGCACCTTCCCGCCGGGTCGCTTGCGGCCCGGCACGCGCCCGCCCGCCCCATGGCGGGCGCGTTCCGCGCCCACCCGTGCGGGCGCATGCCTCCGTTGCGCGGTGGGGCTACCGATGAATGCAGTCTCTGATATATGCAACCGCATCGCCGCCGAACTGCACGACTATGACCCCGACGCGGGCAACATGCGCTCCGTCGGTCAGGTCGTCCCGATGTCGCCCGAGTGGCACCGCCTGACGCTGGCCGAGTTCCGCGCCGCGCTGATCGAACCGCAAGAGGTCGAAACCCTGTTCTGCGGCGGCATGGTCGAAACCTGCTATTCCGTCACCCGTTCCAACGGCAGCTACTGCGTCATCTACATCCCGTGGGCGAACCTCTTCTCGCTCGCGGTCGAAAGCAAATACGGACCCGTCGATATCGGCGTGCATGGCGATGCCATTGCCGTCTACGGGTCGATTCACTGAGTCACAGGGAGCAACGACATGAGCACCACAGTCATCAAGAACGGCACCATCGTCACCGCCGATCTGACCTACAAGGCCGATGTCGCCATCGAAGGCGGCGTGATCACCGAAATCGGCCAGGGCCTGAAGGGCGATACCGAACTCGACGCCACCGGCTGCTATGTCATGCCCGGCGGGATCGATCCGCACACCCATCTCGAAATGCCCTTCATGGGCACCTATTCCTCGGATGATTTCGAAAGCGGCACCCGCGCCGGCCTGGCAGGCGGCACCACCATGGTGGTCGATTTCGCGCTGCCCAACCAGGGCGAAAGCCTGCTCGACGCGCTGAAACGCTGGGACAACAAATCGACCCGCGCCAATTGCGACTATTCCTTCCACATGGCGGTGACATGGTGGGGCGAGCAGGTCTTCGACGACATGAAGACCGTCGTGCAAGAGCGCGGAATCAATACATTCAAGCACTTCCTCGCCTACAAGGGCGCGCTCATGGTCAATGATGACGAGCTCTATGCCAGCTTCCAGCGCCTGGCCGAGCTGGGCGCCACGCCGATGGTCCATGCCGAGAATGGCGATGTCGTGGCCGAGCTTAGCGCCCGCCTGCTGCGCGAAGGCAATACCGGCCCCGAGGCCCATGCCTATTCCCGCCCGCCGCAGGTCGAGGGCGAGGCCACCAATCGCGCCATCATGATCGCCGACATGGCCGGCGCGCCGCTCTACGTGGTGCATGTCTCCTGCGAGGACAGTCACGAGGCCATCCGCCGCGCCCGGATGCAGGGCAAGCGGGTCTGGGGCGAACCGCTGATCCAGCACCTGACGCTCGACGAGAGCGAGTATTTCAACAAGGATTGGGACCACGCCGCGCGCCGCGTGATGAGCCCGCCGTTCCGCAACAAGCAGCATCAGGACTCGCTCTGGGCCGGGCTGCAATCGGGCTCGCTCAGCGTCGTCGCCACCGATCATTGCGCCTTCACCACCGAGCAGAAACGCTATGGCGTCGGCGATTTCACCAAGATTCCCAACGGCACCGGCGGGCTGGAAGACCGGATGCCGATGCTCTGGACCCATGGCGTCGCCACGGGGCGGCTGACGATGAACGAATTCGTCGCCGTCACATCAACAAACATCGCCAAGATATTGAATTGCTATCCGAAAAAGGGCGCGATTCTTGTCGGTGCCGATGCCGATATCGTGGTCTGGGATCCCGAGAAAGAGAAAACCATCGCCGCCAAGAGCCAGCAATCCTCGATTGATTACAACGTGTTCGAGGGCAAGCACGTCAAGGGCCTGCCGCGCTTCACCCTCACGCGCGGCCATATCGCCGCGCATGACGGCGAGATCCGCACCCAGGAGGGCCACGGCAAGTTCGTCAGCCGCGAGCCCAACGCAACGGTCAACAAGGCGCTGAGCCAATGGAAAGAGCTCACCGCGCCCCAGCCGGTGCAGCGCAGCGGCATCCCGGCGACCGGCGTATGAGCGACACGCCCGACCTCACCGGCGTGCTCGAAGCCGCGCTCTACGTCGATGATCTCGACGCGGCGGCGGGTTTCTATGGCGATGTGCTTGGCCTCGAAGAGGTGATCTCGCACCCGCCGCGCCACATCTTCTACCGCGCCGGCAGCACCATCGTGCTGCTGTTCGTGGCGCATGAAACCCGCGTGCCGCCGCGATCCGACAGCGCCTTGCCGGTGCCGCCGCATGGCGCAACAGGGCCGGGACATCTGTGTTTCAACGCGCCTGCCGCGGCGCTCGATGGCTGGGTGGCCCGGCTCGAAGGCGCGGGGATCGCCATCGAGGCCGATTTCCGCTGGCCAAACGGCGCCCGCTCGGTCTATGTCCGCGATCCGGCGGGCAACAGCATCGAGTTCGCCGAACCGAAACTGTGGGAGCGCGCAGCGTGAGCGACAAGGCAACCGTCATCCAGGCCCGGAACCTCGACCTGACCTTCCAGACCAGTGATGGCCCGATCCATGCGCTGAAGGATGTCAGCCTCGACATCCACAAGGGCGATTTCGTCAGCTTCATCGGCCCCTCGGGCTGCGGCAAGACCACGTTTCTCAGGGTCATCGCGGCGCTGGAACAGCCCACCGGCGGCAGCGTCACGGTCAATGGCATGAGCCCTGACGAAGCGCGGCGCGCACGCGCCTATGGCTATGTGTTCCAGGCCGCCGGGCTCTACCCGTGGCGCACCATCGCGGGCAATATCAAGCTGCCGCTGGAAATCATGGGGTTTTCCCGTGACGAGCAGGCCGAGCGCGTGAAGAACGTGCTGGAACTGGTAGATCTGGAAGGATTTGATCGCAAGTTCCCCTGGCAGCTTTCTGGCGGCATGCAGCAGCGCGCCTCGATCGCCCGCGCGCTCGCCTTCGATGCCGATATCCTGCTGATGGATGAACCCTTCGGCGCGCTCGACGAGATCGTGCGCGACCACCTCAACGAGCAGCTGTTGCAACTCTGGGCCAAGACCGAGAAGACCATCGCCTTCGTCACCCACTCGATTCCCGAAGCGGTTTACCTCAGCACGCGCATCGTCGTCATGTCGCCGCGCCCGGGGCGAATCTCCGACGTGATCGAAAGCACCCTGCCGCGCGACCGGCCGCTCGATATCCGCGACACGCCGGAATTCCTCGAAATCGCCCACCGTGTGCGCGACGGGCTGAGGGCGGGGCATGCCTATGACGACTAAATCGCCCCTACGGCCCGGGAGGTTTCGGGCGCCCTCCGCCCCCCGGGCACGTACCGCCATTCGGGTAAGGCGGCGGCACCTTTCACCTTTCGCGGTCATCGGCTCTCCAGCCTGTACCGCAGACCCAGATCACCGTAAAATCCTTTCATCTTTCTTAAAATACTCAAAAAACTTTGCTCTGTGGCCCGCGCTGCGGTTCGAGTATTTGGGGAAAGATGAAAGGCAGAGCGGGTTCGGGCCGGGGTGTCGGCCATGAAATCCGCGCTCGCCATCGTCACCGTGGTCGCAACCCTGCTGGCGTTCTGGTATGCCGCCTGCATCCCGATGAACATCCACGAAGCGGCGATCCAGGCCCAGCGGGCGGGCCAGCCGGTCTCCCCCGAAAACGCGCCCGAACGGCGCAAGATGGGGCGCATCGCGGTGGCGCTGAAAAATCCGCAGCTCTGGGGCGATGTTTATGCCCAGGAGCGCCCCCAGCTGCCCGCGCCGCACCAGGTCGGCGTCGAGCTGTGGAACACCACCGTCGGCATGGCCGTGCAGGGGCGCGCGTTTTCCAAGCGCTCGCTGCTGCTGCATGGCTGGATCACCCTCAGCGCGACCCTTCTGGGCTTTGTCTTCGGCACCTTGCTGGGCATCGGGCTGGCCGTGTCGATCGTGCATTCGCGTGCCATGGACATGTCGGTCATGCCCTGGATCATCGCCAGCCAGACGGTGCCGATCCTCGCCATCGCGCCGATGATCGTGGTGGTTCTGGCGGCGATGCAGGTCGACGATCTGATCGCCAAGGGCGTGATCTCGATGTATCTCAGCTTCTTTCCGGTCGTCGTCGGCATGGTCAAGGGCCTCAGAAGCCCGCGCAAGATGCAGCTCGACCAGATGAAGACCTGGAACGCCACCCGCGCCGAAACCTTCTGGAAGCTGCGCCTGCCCAGCTCGGCGCCCTATCTCTTCGCCTCGCTCAAGGTCGGCGTCGCCGCCTCGCTGATCGGCGCCGTGGTGGCCGAGCTCAGCCTCTCCCAGAACGGCGGCCTCGGCGCGCGGCTTCTGGCGGGCAGCTATTACGGCCAGACCGTGCAGATATGGAGCGCGCTGTTGGCCGCCGCGGCGCTGGCGGCGCTGCTGGTCTGGGCCATCGGCGCGGTGCAGGCCGTCACCCTCAAACGCATGGGGTTCTCGCAATGATCTGGGTCTGGGGCTCTCTGGCTTTCTGGCTTGTCGCCTGGGCGCTCAACGCGCAGCTCTCCAGGCGCAGCGACCGCTGGGTGCGCTTTTTCGTGCCCACGCTTTTCGGTATTACCCTGCTGATCCTGTGGCAGGGCATGGTGCGCGGCTTCAATATCAACCCGGTGCTCTTGCCCGCGCCTTCGGATATCGGCGCC
>CBDUGF010000164.1:0-5690 GCA_965366835.1 uncultured Rhodobacterales bacterium | reverse complement strand
GCAGGAGAGCGACCCCAAGGCGGTGGAAAAGGCGGCGCGCGCGTCGATGAAAACCCATGTGGCGGCGATGGTGGATTTCTGGAACGCCGGAGTGCCGACGCTGGATTATGGCAACAACATCCGGCAGGTGGCGAAGGACGAAGGGCTCGACAATGCGTTTGCCTTCCCCGGCTTCGTTCCGGCCTATATCCGGCCCCTGTTCTGCCGCGGGGTCGGGCCGTTCCGCTGGTGTGCGCTGTCCGGCGATCCCGAGGATATCTACAAGACCGATGCGGCGATGAAGGAGCTGTTCCCCGACAACGAACATCTGCACCGCTGGCTCGACATGGCCCGCGAACGGATCGCGTTTCAGGGGCTGCCAGCGCGGATCTGCTGGATCGGCCTCGGCGAGCGTCACAAGGCGGGGCTAAAGTTCAACGCGATGGTGGCCAGCGGCGAATTGAGCGCGCCGGTGGTGATCGGGCGCGATCATCTGGATTCCGGCTCTGTCGCCTCGCCCAACCGCGAGACCGAGGCGATGAAGGACGGCTCGGATGCTGTCTCCGACTGGCCGCTGCTGAATGCGCTGATCAACACCGCGAGCGGCGCCACCTGGGTGAGCCTGCATCATGGCGGCGGGGTCGGCATGGGCTTTTCGCAGCATGCCGGGATGGTGATCTGTGCCGATGGATCAGAGGACGCGGCGCGGCGGCTGGAGCGGGTGTTGTGGAACGACCCGGCTTCGGGGGTGTGGCGCCATGCCGATGCGGGCTACGAGGACGCATTGGATTGCGCCCGCGAGCACGGGCTGGATTTGCCGGGCATTCTCTGAATGAAGCGGGTGAAATCGCAAGACGGTCGGATGCTGAGAGAACTTCAGGTATGACAGTCAGACGCTTGATAGATAGGGGGAATTCCGATTGTGCCAAAGAACCCAGGCGGCCGTTCGGCACCAGCTTCCGCGCTTCGAATTCCTTGCCTGATCGCCCGTGGAAGCGCGATAAAAGGCGTGAATTCAAGAACTTGGAACATGACCTGATGATTCCTGGAGGATCCTGCGGTCAAGTTACAGTGAAATTGGACGGAGTTCGTCCGCTGAGGCGCGTGAGAATGGCGGCGAAGAGCGGGCGTTCAGCGGATTGCGCTCTAAGCGGAGCAGGAAATTTGCTTTCCTCTCAGACTGTTAGAAGGTTTCCACTTCAATCGACAGGCTGTAATGCCGCGGCCGTTCAGGGGCGCGGCCGGCGCAAAGCGGGGCAACCTGGCGGCCTCTATCCTCTCGGGGCGGAGGCCCACCACAACGCGGCTTCGGGCCTGACCGGCAAGCGCGCCAGGATTTGTCCACAGCACCTGCCCCCGCTCCCGATCCGCAATCGGGACAAGTCATGCTCTTGGTTGGAAATTGTAAAGGAATCGCGAAATACGGATACAAACTGCTGGTCTGAAGTAGCGAATTCGATACTACCTCAAGCCGCTTTCGCATCGCCGAGCGACGCTTGCACTGTGTATAAACCTGTGGATGACCGGTGGACAACACCGCGGCGGTGCCGACCGCTGGTATGTAATGCAACCCGGCGCGCGGCGGCGATGGAACCTCTGGTCCTGACAGGCAGGCAGCGCCGGCAAGCGACGCTCGAGGATTCGGCATCCTGTCGCCAAGGGGCAAGCTGTATTGAAGTTATCCACACAAGAGTAGCGCAACAACAGGCCGTCAATAATTGGCTTTTCGACTTATCAACAGGCCGCCGTCAACACCCGGCCCGGCAGGGAAAAGCCGCTTCGGAAACAACGTTATCGAGACAACCAGCGAGGAGGACAGGATGCACCCGCTACTAACCCAGGAACAGATCGACCAGTTTCAACGTGACGGCGTCACCATCGTGCGCGGGCTCTTCGCCGACCAGGTGGAATTGCTCCGGCAAGGCGTGGCGCGCAACATGGAAGCGCCGGGGCCTTACGCTTCGGAGAACAGGAAAGACGGCGAGACCGGCCGCTTTTTCGATGACTATTGCAACTGGCAGCGGATCGCGGAATTCGACAAAGCCATCCGCGAGAGTCCTGCGGCGAAGGTTGCTGCGGAACTGATGGACTCAAAGAGCGTGCAGTTGTTTCACGATCATGTGCTGGTCAAGGAGCCGGGCACCTCGATGGCCACGCCCTGGCACACCGATGGCCCCTATTACTTCGTCGAAGGCAAGCAGACCGTAAGCTTCTGGTCGCCGCTCGATCCGGTGAAGGAAGCGGCGCTGCGCTGTGTCGCGGGATCGCACCAATGGGAGAAACCGGTGCTGCCGATGCGCTGGGTCAGCAACGATGCCTATTTCCCGAATATCGACGATTACATGCCGGTGCCCGACCCGGATGCCGAGGGCATGGAGGTGCTGGAATGGGAGATGGCGCCGGGCGATGCCGTGGCGTTCAATTATGACATCCTGCACGGCGCGCGCGGCAATACCAGCCCGACGCGGCGGCGGGCCTTCTCGCTCAGGCTGGTTGGGGATGATGCGCGCTATGTCGAGCGGCCGGGTCGCACCTCGCCGCCCTTCCCCGAGCATGGCATGACACCGGGGCAAAGGCTGCGCGAGGATTGGTTTCCGGTGATCTACCGACGCTGAGAGGCGGTCAGACCCGGCGCTTGAGCAGCTGCACCGCGGAGTAGGACGACACCACCTCGTCCTTCTGGTTCACGATCTCATAGGTGATCGTGGTGCGGCCGCGATCGGGGCGCGATTTCGAAGGTTCGGAGGCAATCACTTCTCCGCGCACCCTTAGTGTATCGCCCGGGCGCACGGGGAGTTTCCAGCGCAGCTCATCCAGCCCGGGCGAGCCCATCGAGGCGTCGGTCCAGATATTGGCCGAAAGGATCAGATCGAAGGCCACAATCAGGGTCTGAAACCCGCTGGCGATGATGCCGCCATAGATCGACGCCCTGGCCGCTTCCGGGTCGATGTGAAACGGCTGCGGGTCATAGGCACGGGCAAAGTCGATGACCTCGTCCTCCGACAGCGTCCTGCTGGCGGTCTCGAATCTGAAGCCCACAGGCAAGTCGTCAAAAAACATCGCATCCCTCCGGGGTTTTGCGCCACTATGGCGCGCATCGGGCGGCGCTCAACCCCAAAGGCAATTCGCCGTTGCGTCACATGCGCGGGATTGGTAAGAAAACCTAACCAAACCGGTCGCCCAGGGGACAGCCCATGCCCGTCATCACCGAAATCGAAGACCTCAAGCGCATCTATCGCCGGCGCACGCCGAAGATGTTCTATGACTATTGCGAAAGCGGCAGCTGGACTGAACAGACCTTCCGCGAAAACAGCTCGGATTTCGACAAGCTCTATCTGCGCCAGCGCATCGCGGTCGACATGTCAGACCGCTCGACCGCGAGCCAGATGATCGGGCAGGATGTGGCGATGCCGGTGGCGCTGGCACCGGTGGGCCTGACCGGGATGCAACATGCCGATGGCGAGATCAGGGCAGCGCGGGCTGCGGAGAAATTCGGCGTGCCGTTCACGCTCAGCACCATGTCGATCAACTCGATCGAGGATGTCGCGGGCGCGACGACCAAACCGTTCTGGTTTCAGCTCTACACCATGCGCGACGAGGATTTCGTGCGCCGCCTGATCGAACGTGCCAAGGCGGCCAAATGTTCGGCGCTGGTGATCACGCTCGATCTGCAAATCCTCGGCCAGCGCCACAAGGATCTGAAAAACGGGCTTTCCGCCCCGCCCAAGCCGACCTTGGCCAATATCATCAACCTGGCGACGAAATGGCGCTGGGGCCTGGGGATGCTTGGCGCGCAGCGGCGCGAATTCGGCAATATCGTCGGCCATGTGAAGGGCGTGACCGACACCGCCAACCTGGCCGCCTGGACCGCCGAACAGTTTGACCTGTCGCTCGATTGGGGCAAGATCGCCAAGCTCAAGGAGATGTGGGGCGGGCCGGTGATCCTCAAGGGGATCCTTGACGCCGAGGATGCGAAAATGGCGCTGAAGGTGGGCGCCGATGCGATCGTGGTGTCGAACCATGGCGGGCGACAGCTCGATGGCGCCTTGAGCTCGATCCGTGCGCTGCCCGCGATCCTCGATGCGGTCGGCGACAAGGTCGAGGTGCATCTCGACAGCGGCATCCGCTCGGGTCAGGACGTGCTGAAAGCCATCGCCATGGGCGCCAAGGGCACCTATATCGGGCGCGCCTTCGTCTATGGGCTGGGCGCGATGGGCGAAGCGGGCGTGACCAAGGCGCTGGAGGTGATCCACCGCGAGATGGATATCTCGATGGCGCTGTGCGGGCGGCGCACGATCAAGGAGGTCGGGCGCGATATCCTGCTGGTTCCCGAAGGGTTCGAGGGTCGCTGGCAGGGATGAAACCCGGCGCCGCGGGTGCGGATTCAACGGATTGCCGCCTGGATCCTGCACAGTTTCAGCCCCTCTTGGGTCGCGATCGGTGAGCGTCGGATTGCACGGGCGCCGAGCAGGCGGTCCTGCTGTTGCTTCATCAAAAACTCCGCACGTCCGAACAAAAGGGCTGCTGGAGTTCGCCTGTTTTCCCGGGAAGTTACCGAGCATCGCCGCTCGGTCACGGCATCCGCACTCCCGCTGGACAAGTTCAACATGGCGATCGGGCTATAATCAGACCTTCAAATCCGCCATTGAGTCCCGCTGAAACCAGAGAAGCGATTGCGCCCGCGACAACAATCGGGAAGGTTACCAGAATGCAATTACGGTCTTCACACCACTACCCGTCGCGCCGCTCGGCGGTGCTGGCAGACAACATGGTGGCCACATCCCAGCCGCTGGCCGCGCAGGCCGGGCTCTCGATGATCGCGCGCGGCGGCAACGCGGCCGACGCAGCAATCGCCACCGCCATCACGCTGACCGTCGTCGAGCCGACGGGCAATGGCGTCGGCTCGGATGCTTTTGCGATCCTGTGGGATGGCAGGCAGATCCACGGCCTCAACGCATCGGGCCGGTCCCCCGCCGCGTGGTCGCTCGCGAAATTCGCCGGTCGCGGCGAAATGCCGATGCATGGCTGGGACAGCGTGACGGTGCCCGGCGCGGTCTCCGCCTGGGTCGAGATTTCGCAAAGGTTCGGCGCGCTGCCGTTCCAGACCCTGTTTGAGCCGGCCATCGGCTATGCCGAGCGGGGGTTCAACGTTTCCCCGAAGATCGCGCAACTCTGGGCCCGTGGCGGCGACATGCTGGCGGGCCAGCCGGGGTTTGCCGCAACCTTCCTGCCCGGCGGCAAGGCCCCGGTTGCCGGCGAAAGGTTCGTCAATCCGCCGCTTGCGCGCAGCCTGCGCCTGATCGCCGAAACCAAGGGCAAGGCGTTCTACGAAGGCGAGCTTGCCGACGCCATGATCGCCTTTTCAAACGCGCATGACGGCGTGATGACCTCCGATGATCTGGCCGCGCATCGCGCCGATTGGTGCGGCACGATCTCGAAACAGTTCGGCGAGGCCGCGTTGCATGAAATCCCGCCCAACGGGCAAGGCATCGCCGCGCTGATCGGGCTGGGTATTCTCAATCACACCGGCATTCGTGATCTTGACGCTGATGACCCGCGCGCCCTGCATCTTCAGATCGAAGCCATGAAGCTCGCCCTGGCCGACACCGAGGAATATGTCGCCGACATTGCCCATATGGCGCCGGTCTCGCCTCGGGACATGCTGGAGGATGGCTATCTGGCCGAGCGGGCCAGGCTGATTGATCCGACAC
>CBDUGF010000163.1:0-5972 GCA_965366835.1 uncultured Rhodobacterales bacterium | reverse complement strand
AGGGCGGCTTTGTCCGCCAGACCTCGAGCTTTCGCAACTGGGTCACGCCCGATGGCAGCGCAGGTCCGACCGGCGAAGGCGGTTTCAAGGCTGAAGCCGGACGCTATCACCTCTACGTCGCGCTGATCTGCCCCTGGGCGTCGCGCACCCTGATCGGGCGCACACTCAAGAAGCTCGAAGACGTGATCTCGGTCTCGGTGGTCGAGCCCACGCTCAGCGAACAGGGCTGGAGCTTCGGCGACTATCCCGGCGCCGACCGGGACGAACTGAACGGTGCCACCTACATGCACGAGATCTATACCCGCGCCGACCCCGTGTTCAGCGGTAGGGCAACCGTGCCGGTCTTGTGGGACAGGCAGCGGGGCACCATCGTCAACAACGAATCCGCCGATATTCTGCGCATGCTGAACTCGGGCTTCGGCGATCTGGCCGACCCATCGGTCGATTTTTATCCCGCTCACCTTGCCGCGGAAATCGACGCGCTGAATGCCCGCATCTATCCGACGCTGAACAACGGCGTCTACCGGGCAGGCTTCGCGACCACGCAGCGGGCCTATGATGAGGCTTACGCGGAGGTCTTCGACATGCTGGAGGCGCTGGAATCGCAGCTTGGCGACGGTCGTGACTATCTGCTGGGCGACCGTTTCACCGAGGCCGATATCCGGCTTTTCGTGACGTTGGTCCGCTTCGATGTGGCCTATCACGGCCTGTTCAAGACCAACCGCAAACGCATCGCCGATTACCCCGGCCTCAGCGCCTATCAGGCCCGTATTCTGGCCATTCCCGGCGTCGCCGAGACCGTCAGTATCGACCATATCAAGCGCGGCTATTATTCGATCAAGGCTTTGAACCCGTCGGGCATCGTGCCGATAGGCCCAGAACTGCCCCATCTGCAAGCGGATCGAGATTTATCCGCTGAAGACCGTCGATAGGAGACATCGGTAACGGAGGCTTCGTCGCGCAATACCTGAACTCGATTGCTGCCTGATTTCGCCGTCGCAGCGAAAGTCTGCAACGATGGGCCGCAGCGCGGCAGTAGTTTGCCAAGGTCAATGACCGCAATGGGCCGAGGCTGTGTGAAAACTGGAGGCCGTGGTCTCTCTCGTTGAGTTCGTTTCGGCAAATCGTTCAGAAGACCGCTCAACTGATCGACACAGCGCAGATATCTGGCATATTCGGCTTACCCCGCCAAGAGACGGGAGTTTTCACACAGCCTCGGCCGAGAGCGCCGGACACCCGGTTAATTTGAACACGTTCACGTCGACCCATTCGCTTCAACTGGATGCGCGTAGGACTGCCGCTCACCCAAGGCTTGGCGCACGATCTGGAAGGCCGATGACAGGAACAATCCGGCCATGATCGTTGCCACGATCAGGTCAGGCCAGCCAGTTGCCGTGCCCCACACTCCAAGCGCCGCAAACATCACCGCCACGTTTCCGATGGCGTCATTTCGCGAACACAGCCAGACCGACCGGACGTTGGCATCGCCATCCTTATAGCGGACCAATAGCAATACACTTGCCAGATTGGTGAGCAGTGCGAGAAAGCCAACTACGCCCATGATCTCGGCCGTGGGAACGCCAACATAGAAGACGCGGTAAACGGTTGATCCGAACACCCAAAGCCCCATGAGCAAAAGGCTAATACCCTTGAACAGCGCCGCATTCGTCCGCGCACGCAGCGAAGCCCCAATGATCGCAAGTGAAATACCATAGGTCAGGGCATCGCCCGCAAAGTCGAGGGCGTCAGCCTGCAACGCCTGAGACTTGGCCAGATGACCTGCTGTCATCTCGACAAAAAACATCGTCGCGTTGAGGGCTATAACGATCCAGAGCCGTCTTTTGTAGTCCTCTGATACGCCGTCGAACTTGGCGTCGTGTCCGCAGCAACCAGCCATCACACGGCCTCCTCTTTCAGCGAAATGGACTTGGCAGGCATTAGATTGTTTTCCCCCCAGGGATCGTCGGAACAAGTCCCGCACGCATCTGCGCGACCCGACGGTTCATCCAATGTCGAATGACCAATCGATAGGCCAACCCACGAAAGCCCGTGAGTTGCCGATGATCTGCGTAAAAGGCATCCGGGCTATCAAAGACCCCGAAATCGCGATTGATACCAGTCTTTTGGATGTAGGTGCTTTGACCAGCCCAAGCGACGTTCGGCTCTTGCAGGCAATCGGTTCCAGCCCCGTAAGCACAAAGCGAAGTGCGGTCTGGAAACGCGGCTTGAAGCGCTGTCAAAACGGCTTGATCCAGAATGAAGCCTTCAAGCTCTAGCCATTCCCCGCGATGCTGTACCTCAACCCAAGAGTGGATGATGTTGCGCGGGGCAAGCGGATAGACCAGCTCTGGCACCACGCCGCGTTGCAGCCCTTTGTCGATTGTAAAGCCGTGAAACCGACAAGGTATGCCCAAGGCGCGCAGCAACGCCATGAGAAGCGTCCCCTTGGTGTTGCATTGGCCGTAGCCATCGGCCAGCACCTTTGAGGAGGGCAAAGCATCGTCAGAATTGTAGCCGAACAAGACCTCGTCGCGGACAAAATCATAGGCCGCGCCGATACGTTCGCCCTCAGTCAGCTTTGCCCAGCCACGTTGCGCGATGAGCGCTTGTATGGCGGGGTTCTGGTAGTCGAGTAGCGGCGTTTCAGATAGATGACCGTGGGACATTTTGAACTCTTCTTTTGTCGTCCCAATTCATATACAATCTCTAGTAACTAGAGGTTCAAGAGGTTTCTTTATGTTTTCCATCGGCGAGCTTTCAAAGCGCACAAAGGTCAAGGTTCCGACGATCCGCTACTACGAAGAGATGGGACTATTGCCCGAGGCAGAGCGCACGTCTGGCAACCAAAGGCGATACGACAAAGCCGGATTGGAGCGGCTGAGTTTCATCCGACATGCGCGTGACCTTGGGTTTTCAATTGAAGCGATTTCTTCGCTGATCAAATTACATGAGCATCCGGATCGGTCATGCGAGGCAGCAACGGATATTGCGTCATCGCAGCTTGTGGACGTGCGTGCGAAGATCAAACGGCTCAAGACGCTCGAAAAGGAACTCAGCCGGATATCGAAAGGCTGCGACGGTGGTGGAGTGTCGGAAGACTGCTATGTCTTGGCTTCATTGGCGGATCACAATTTGTGCAACCGCGAACACTAGAAGCTGTAATTGCGGACATTGGACTGCCAAGAACGAACGGCAGCTCCGTCTGGATAGTGTTGAAAAAGTCCGTTGATTGGTTGCCGATGACCTGATTCACTTCGTTTGGGAGTGGAGGACACGGCGATGATGGGACCAATGCACGAACGGCTGGTCTGTTGAAGCTGCACTGCGGCGCGGACAGCCCCGGTGAATGTCTCCTGCGGGCCGAAAGCGGTAGCTAGAACTATTTTTGATCTATGCTCCGCGCAGTGACCTTGACCTCAATTTTTCAATGAAATATGCAGTGAATCTGTTGAGCGGGCGTTGTGTAGTGGTAAGACCTCAGCCTTCCAAGCTGATGACGCGGGTTCGATTCCCGCCGCCCGCTCCAGAAATTCTTTTCCGACAAATCACCTGCAAAGCATGAAAGCGTTCCATATTAACGATCTGAAATTAATAGATTTCTCAAAATTTAGACACATGCCTTCCAAGCTAATGACGCGGGTTCGATTCCCGCCGCCCGCTCCAAGCCAGCCTGCCGGCTGGCAATTGTCCATGAAACAGAGTCGCAAAGCCGCTGCCGCGGACTGCAGGATCGCCGGACCGTCTGTGCGGGCCCGCCTCGAAGCGCGCCTGATGGCAAGACGCGGGTTGACCATGGCGCCGCGCGCCGCCATGAAGCGCCGAAACAAGGAACACGCTGAGAGCACAGGTAAGGAGCCGCACATGGCCAGGGGTGGCGCGCCCGACACGGGCGCAGACGAGCGCGAGAAATCGAAACGCGTGGGGGCCCTCGGCGGGCTTGCGCCGTTCCTGATGCCATACCGGGTGCTGATGGTGCTGGCCGGCCTGGCCTTGATGTTGACGGCGGGACTGTCGCTGGCGCTGCCGATGGCGGTGCGCCGGGTGGTCGATAATTTCGGCACCGAGAGCGATGCGCTGCTCGACAAGTATTTCGCCGCCGCCGTGGGGATTGCCGCGCTGCTGGCACTGGGCACCGGGCTGCGCTATGCGCTGGTCACGCGACTGGGCGAGCGGGTGGTGGCCGATATACGCAAGGCGGTGTTCGACCGGGTGATCGGCATGAGTCCGGGTTTTTTCGAGACCATCATGACCGGCGAGGTGCTGAGCCGGATCACCACCGATACCACGCTGATCCTCTCGGTGATCGGCTCTTCGATCAGCGTGGCGCTGCGCAACGTATTGGTGTTCCTCGGCGGCCTCGTGCTGATGCTGTTCACCTCGGCCAAGCTCACCGGGATGGTTCTGCTGATCGTGCCGCTTGTCATCGTGCCGATCCTGGTGATGGGGCGGCGGCTCAGGGTGCTGTCGCGCGAAAATCAGGACTGGATCGCGGCCAGCTCCGGCAGCGCCAGCGAAGCCCTGAGTGCGGTGCAGACGGTGCAGGCCTTTACCCACGAGACGGCCAGCCGGGCGAGCTTCGCCGAGGTCACCGAGAAAAGCTATGACGTGGCGCGGCGCCGGATCACGGTACGCGCGGTGATGACCGTGCTGGTGATGTTCCTGGTCTTTACCGGGGTGGTCGGCGTGCTGTGGATCGGGGCGCAGGATGTGCGCGGCGGCATGATGAGCTCGGGCGAGCTGGTCCAGTTCGTCATCTACGCGGTCCTTGTGGCCGGCGCGGTGGCCGCGCTCAGCGAGATCTGGGGCGAACTGCAGCGCGCGGCAGGCGCCACCGAGCGGCTGGTTGACCTGCTCGAGGTCGAGGATGCGGTAAACGATCCGGCGCATCCGGCGGCTTTGCAGCGCCCGGTCAGGGGAGAGATCAGCTTCGAAAAGGTCAGTTTTTCCTATCCGTCGCGTCCCGACAGCCCGGCGCTGCACGAGATCGACCTGAAAATCGCGCCCGGCGAGACGGTGGCGCTGGTCGGCCCCTCGGGCGCGGGCAAGACCACCATCGTGCAGCTGATCCAGCGGTTCTATGAGCCCGGTGCGGGCCGGGTGCTGCTCGACGGACAGGATCTGGCGAGCCTGGCGCGCGGTGATTTCCGCCGTGAGATGGCGCTGGTGCCGCAAGATCCGGTGATCTTCGCCGCATCGGCACGCGAGAATATCCGCTTCGGGCGGCTCGAAGCCAGCGACGCCGAGGTTGAAGAGGCTGCGAAGGCCGCCGCCGCGCATGAGTTTATCGAAGCGTTGCCGATGGGTTACGACAGCCCCATGGGAGAACGCGGGGTGCTGCTCTCGGGCGGGCAGAAACAGCGGATCGCGATCGCCCGCGCCATTCTGCGCGACGCGCCGGTGCTGCTTCTCGATGAGGCGACAAGCGCGCTGGATGCCGAAAGCGAACGCGCGGTGCAGGCGGCGGTCGACAGGCTGTCGCAGGATCGCACCACCATCGTGGTGGCGCACCGCCTCGCGACGGTGAAGAAGGCCGACCGGATCGTGGTGATGGAGGCCGGGCGGATCGCCGCCATTGGCCGGCATGACGAGCTGGTGGCGGCGGGCGGTCTCTATGCCCGGCTGGCGCGTCTGCAATTCACCGACGGGGCTGTGGACTGACCGGGTCCGAGCCCACCGCGCAGCAAGGTCAAGGCGCCATTGCGCTGCAAAACCGGGGGGGTGACTCCGGGCTGCCGCCCGGCTGACATCCGGCTGCCATGTGATCCGGGTCGCATAGCGCGCAGTTGTCTTGATGCAGCGCGCGGTCCGGTTCCTTTTTCTTGGCAAAAATACTCAAATCCGACACCGAGGTCGCGAAGTCGCCGACAAACCGGACGCGCCCGGTGACGCAAGCGGGCGCCGAGCGCAGCGAGGCGCCCCCCCCGCGACGCCGAAGGCGGCGCAAACTCTTAAACCCGGTGACGCCGAAGGCG
>CBDUGF010000162.1:0-6145 GCA_965366835.1 uncultured Rhodobacterales bacterium | reverse complement strand
GTGACACATCGCCAAACCATGCCTATACTGCGCGCGAAGACCGGAAAAACCGGCCCCACGAGCAGTCAGGCAAATTCTGAGACAGGCGGACCCAAGATGACAGATTTCTCCCGGCGCGGCTTCGCGCTTTCCCTCATGGCAATTGGCGGCAGCACCCTCGCGGCTTGCGGCAACGGCGTCGGCTCCAATGGCGGCGCCAAGATCGATGCCCGCGTCAACCAGACGCTCGATTACCTCTACACCAAATACCCCGCGACCCGGGAACTGGCCGGCAATTCCCACGGCATGCTGGTGATGCCGCTGATCACCGAGGCCGGTTTCGGCTTCGGCGGCGGCTATGGCCGCGGCGCGCTCAGGATCGACGGCACCACGGTCGATTACTATTCCGCCACCAAGGGCAGCTTCGGGCTTCAGATCGGCGCCCAGCAATACGCCCATGTGCTGTTTTTCATGACCAATGATGCGCTGATGAAGTTCCGTCGCTCGCAGGGCTGGGCCGCGGGAGCCGACGTGGAATACGTGGCCGGCGATCAGGCCGGCAACATCCGCGCCGAGACCACCACCTCGACCGCCCCGGTGATCGCGGTGATCTTCGGCCAGGCCGGGCTGCATCTCGGCGCAACGCTGGAAGGCGTGAAATACACCCGCATCATTCCCTGAGCCGAGGTGTGGTTCCCGTCGGCGAGCCACCTTTCAGGTCATTGGAAAATACGCCCAGACACCCCCTGTCACGGACCGGCTGATATCTGGTCCGGACTTGTTTTTGCTGGCTTTTTGCAACGCTGCGAGAGGTTTCTGTTGCCCGTGCAATCTGTGTTATCGGTCCCGCCCGGGTTCGTTCGGATCGTTCGAGAACAGCGCGATCTTGTTGCCCTGAGGGTCGCGCAGGTAGCCGACATAGAAATGCGGACCATACGAGGTTCGAAAACCCGGCTGGCCCTCGTCAAAACCACCTGCGGCAAGCGCAGCGGCGTGAAGCTCGCGAACCTGACCTTGACTGCGCGCCTCGAATGCGACCATTGCACCATTCCCCGCAGAAGCCGGACGCCCATCGAAGGTTGGCTTAACGTAGAAATCCGGCGAAACCGGGGTCTGGCCCGGCGGAACGGGCAGCGCATAGCTCAATCCCTCGGGCCCCTCCGTCAGCCGGTAACCAAGGGCCGGCAGGAAAGCCGCGTAAAACCGGCGCGCGCGCGCGAGGTCATCGGCCCCAATTGTGACATAGGCAATCATGCTGCCTGTCCCTTTCCGACGGTATGAATGGTGCACCGATGCACCACGACTCCCGCTTGATTTGCCAAGCCGACCATCGGGCTCAATGAATGGTGAACTCGCCCACCACGTTGCGCCATTCTCCCGGCCCGATCAGCTTGCGATGGCTGAAGCGCACCGAATGCAGCGGGCCTTCGATCTCGCGCTGCCAGAACTCGATGAATTCAAACAGTTTCGGGTGATCCGGCGCCAGGTCGTAATGTTGCCAGACAAAGGAATTCAGCACATGGGCATAATCCGGCATGTGATAGTAAAGCTCCGCCGTGGTCAGCCCGTATCCCTTCAGCATCAGTTCGGTTTCCGACATCTCCATTTCGGTGTCCTTTCCTGCTCTCTTTTCAAGGCGTTTGGCGCCAAACCTCGAGTTGACGGCTTTGCGCGCAACGCCCGCAACACGCATCCGCCGCGCTGCGTTTCGCCTCTCTCCTGTCTCGGCGATGAGGCGAACCAGTTTCATGATGCCAAATCCGGATTAACAATCAAATAAAATCAACGCCTTGCCTTGCTGCACTGCAGAAACCCCGTAGCCAAAGGACGGGCGGGAAGACTCTGATTGCACCCCATATGCGGGCTCTGATATAGTCCTGCCAACAACATATGGGCCGTCCGAATGGCCCCCGGCAGCGGACAGGCAAGCAACGTGAGCGACACCCCGGAAATACCTGAGAACGAAGAAGAAAATACGCCCAAGCGCCCGGCGTATGATGGTCCGACGATCTCGATCACCGAGGAAATGAAGTCGAGCTATCTCGACTACGCGATGAGCGTGATCGTGTCGCGCGCCATCCCCGATCTGCGCGACGGGCTCAAACCGGTGCATCGTCGCATTCTTTACGCAATGTCGGAAACCGGCAACACTCACGACAAGCCCTATCGCAAATCGGCCCGCCCGGTGGGCGATGTGATGGGCAAATACCATCCCCATGGCGACTCCGCGATCTATGACGCGCTGGTGCGCATGGCGCAGGATTTCTCGATGTCCCTGCCGCTGCTTGATGGCCAGGGCAATTTCGGCTCGATGGATGGCGATAACGCCGCCGCGATGCGCTATACCGAAGTGCGGATGGACAAGCCCGCCGCCTTCATCCTAGCCGATATCGACAAGGAAACCGTCGATTTCCAGGACAATTACGATGGCAAGGACAAGGAGCCGACGGTCCTTCCGGCGCGCTTTCCCAACATGCTGGTCAACGGCGCCGGCGGCATCGCCGTCGGCATGGCGACCAATATTCCGCCGCACAATCTCGGCGAAGTGATCGATGCCTGCCTGGCGCTGATCGAAGAGCCGGATCTGACCTCGGAACAGCTGATCGAGCATGTCCCCGGCCCGGATTTCCCCACCGGCGGCATCATGCTGGGCCGATCCGGCGCGCGCAAAGCCTATCTCGAGGGCCGCGGCAGCGTCATCATCCGCGCCAAGACCCGGATCGAGGAAATTCGCAAGGATCGCTGGGCGATCATCGTCGACGAGATCCCCTATCAGGTCAACAAGGCGTCGATGATCGAGAAGATCGCCGAACAGGTGCGCGACAAGAAGATCGAGGGCGTCGCCCATGTGCAGGACGAATCCGACCGCAACGGCGTGCGCGTTGTGGTCGAGCTGAAACGCGACGCCACCGCCGAGGTGGTGCTCAACCAGCTGTTTCGCTTCACCCCGATGCAGACCTATTTCGGCTGCAACATGCTGGCCCTCAACGGTGGCCGCCCCGAGCAGCTGACCCTGCGCAAGTTCCTGACATACTTCATTGATTTCCGCGAGGAAGTGGTCGCCCGGCGCACCGCCTTCGAGCTCAGGAAAGCCCGCGAACGCTCCCATATCCTCTGCGGTCTGGCCGTCGCCGTGTCCAATATCGACGAGGTCGTTGCCACGATCCGAAGCTCCGCCGATGCCGCCGAGGCGCGCGAGCGGCTGATGACCCGGGCCTGGCCCGCCAGGGAGATCCTGGAATACATCGCGCTGATCGACGATCCGACCCACACCGCCAATGCCGACGGCACCTATAATCTCTCCGAGACCCAGGCCCGCGCGATCCTCGATCTGCGCCTGCAAAGGTTGACACAGATCGGCGTCAAGGAAGTCACCGACGAACTGGCCGAACTGGCCGGCAAGATCAAGGAATACCTCGAAATTCTCGGCTCGCGCGAGCGCATCATGGCGATCATCGCCGCCGAGCTGGCCGAGGTTCGCGATCTCTTCGCAGTGCCGCGCCGCACCGAGATCGTCGACTGGTCGGGCGACATGGACGACGAAGACCTGATCGAGCGCGAGGACATGGTCGTGACCGTGACCTCGGGCGGCTGGATCAAGCGCACCGCCCTGGCCGATTTCCGTTCGCAAAAGCGCGGCGGCAAGGGGTTGGCGGGCATGGCCACCAAGGAAGAGGATGTGGTCACCACCCTCTTCGTCGCCAATACCCACACCCAGCTTCTGTTCTTCACCACCGATGGCATGGTCTACAAGCTCAAGACCTGGCGTCTGCCCCAGGGCGGGCGCACCTCCAAGGGCAAGGCGATCGTCAACATCCTGCCGATTCCGCCCGGCGTCTCCATCGCCGCGATCATGCCGGTGGACGTGCCGGAAGAGGAATGGGACGATCTCCAGATCGTGTTCGCCACCTCGGCAGGCTCGGTCCGGCGCAACCGGCTTTCGGATTTCACCAATGTCATGCGCAACGGCAAGATCGCGATGAAATTCGAGGATGACAATGCCGAGACCCGCCTGATCAACGCCCGCATCTGTTCCGAGGATGATGACGTGATGCTGGTCACCAGTTCGGGCCGCGCCATCCGCTTCCCGACAACCGATCTGCGCGTATTCAACAGCCGCAACTCGGTCGGCGTGCGCGGCATCCGCCTGCAGGGCGACGACGAGGTGGTGTCGATGTCGATCATCCGCCATTTCGAGGCCGAGCCCGCCGAGCGCGCCGCCTATCTCAAGATGCGCCGCGCCATGGCCGGCCTTGCCGACGATGCCGAGATCGAGGACGAAGACGAAGCCGCGCCGGGCGAACTCAGCCAGGAACGCTACGCCGAAATGTCGGCCGCCGAGAACCTGATCCTCACGATCACCAGCGGCGGTGCCGGCAAGCTCTCGTCGAGCCATGATTACCCGGTGCGTGGGCGCGGCGGCATGGGGGTTCAGGCGATGGACAAGGCGATGCGCGGCGGCGATATCGTCGCCTCCTTCCCGGTCGAGCTTGACGACCAGATCATGCTGGCCACCTCCAAGGGTCAGTCGATCCGGGTGCCGGTGGAAGGCATCTCGTTCCGCTCGCGCAGTGCCGGCGGCGTCAAGGTGTTCGACACCGGCAAGAATGAAGTGGTGGTTTCGGTCGCCTGGATCGCCGATCAGGGCGATGAGGATGACGCCGAAGCGTCTGGAGCCGAGACGGAATGATCCCGGCTTAACCGCCTTGTAATCAATTCATGGCATATCCGGTTGAAACCGCCCTGTCCGGATGTGCCCCATGAACTCCTATATCTGCGCGATCGACCTCAAGGACGATGCCAAGGCGCTGGCCTTTGCCCATGCGCTCGATCAATGGATGGGCCTGCTGAAGACCCGCAAGGTGATCCTCGATTGGCGCCTGATGCGGCGCAAGCTCAATCTCGCCGATACGCCCTATCGCGATTTCCTGCTCGAAGTTGCGGTGGAAAGCCTCGATCAGCTCGATCGCGCCTTTCACGTCTCCGGCCAGCAGGACGAGGCGGTCAACACCGCCTATCGCAACGTCCACACCCTGATCGCGCGCGCCGATTTCGCGCTCTATCGCCCCTTCCCCGATGCCGAGCGGGTCGAGCGGATGGGCCTGCTCTGACGCCGGCAAACCCGGCTGGTTCCGGTCCCACCGTCCAATCCCCACGATTTTAGACAAGTTTCGCCCGTTTTAGGTCGCATTCGTGGCGCAGTCTTCGCGGCATCGGGCAATCGCGGCAATCTGCCGCCGCCAATGCTCCGGTGCCGGTATGGTCCAAGTGTCGCCCTGTTCCCAGCTGCCCGTTCGCAGGAGACCGTGCCTATGCTGCCGCGCAATGCAAGAAGCCTCAACCGGCTTGGCCTCACCCTGATCCGCCTCATCATCGCCAGCTATCTGATGGCGAGTTCGATCGAACTGATCGACGGGATTCACCCGAAAGCCATGTTTTCCCACATGCATAATCAGGCCGCCGCCGAGATCCTCGGTGCGTTCCTGCTGTTCATGGGCAGCTATCTGCTGATGTGCGGGCTCGCGGTGCGGCTGGTCTCGATCTATCTCGCGCTTCTGGTGATCAGCTCCAGCTTCATGCAGCACTTCATGCTGGTCGAGACGGCACAGCTTGGCAGTTTCTGGCGCGATCTGGTTCTGGTGGCGGCCTTGATGCTCAACTACGGCACCATGACCCACCGCGAATTGCAAAAGGCCGCCTTCGTGCGCGAAGCCTACAAGGTCCGCCGCGCCGTGACGAAAGACGGTATCAGCCCGCGCCGGGTCACCTCCAAGCTGGAAAACCCTTCGCAGCTCCGCGAAGACAGATCCGGCGGTTCGTCATACACAGGCGCCGCGCTCGACCGGCCCCTGCCTGCGCGCGAGCGGCCGATCAGCCTGAGACAGCCGCCCGAGAAAATCAGCCCCGACCCTGTGCCCAAGCCCGACACGCCAGCGCCGACGCCGCCCTCGAGAACAGCGAACTGGCTTGAGCAGCTGATGGCGGAGGACGAGGACGAAGTTGAGAACATCTTCGCCACATAATGCGCGACCGCCTCAGAGGCTGTAGATTGCCTTGAACTTCGCCTCGACATAATCGAGCAGTGGCGCTTCGCTCGGCGCCGCGCCGCAGGCCCGCTCGATCACCTCGCGAGGCCGGTAAAGCCCGCCATATTGCTGCACATTCT
>CBDUGF010000161.1:0-6210 GCA_965366835.1 uncultured Rhodobacterales bacterium | reverse complement strand
GTTAGCCGCGCTTGTCAGAGATCGCCGTTGGCGCCCGCTTCCATGATGCTTTCAAGGTTTTCGCGCACCATGATCGCGGCGTCGCGCAGCTCGGGGCTGATCCTGTTGGGATTGGGCGAGGTGTCGAGCCAGCGCACATCCCAATCGACCGTCATGATCCAGAGATCGCCATTGCCGTCCTCGAGCACCGAGATCCGGCACGGCACGAACACCGAAAACTCCGGCACGTAATCGAGGATCGTGCGCATCGTCGGAATGTCGCAATAGCTGAGCATTTCGAGCTTGGGGCTGGGCTTGCCGGTGGTCGCCTCGATCACCTTCCAGGGCGTCGAATGGCCAACCTTCTTCATGTTGAGCAGGTTGGCGCGCAGATCCATCGACTCGACGACCTCCTCGAAGCTCAGCCCGGGGGCGACCTTCTTCTTCGCCACCATCATGCTCATCATGTCGCGCAGCGACATCGGATTGCCCATCATCATCGACTGCATCATCTTCATCTTGGCTTCCGCCGAGACGATCTTGTCGACCACCGTGTTGGGCGGCACGTCTTTCTCGGGCGCCGCCGGCATCTGCCAGCCGCCTTCGGGCACCCAATCGGGCCCGACGCCGGCATCCGCACCGGCATAGCTGAGCGAGTTGTCAAAGCCCTTGTCTTCGGCCCCTGCCGGGGCGGCAAGGCCAAGCGAAGCCATCGCGGCAAAGGCAAGAATGCGTGTGACGCCTGTCATGAGGGAGCCTCCCTGTTTATCGAAGCATGGAATCCCTGCCGCCTCAGTTGTCGTCTTTCTTGGGTGTCATCGCCTCGCCCGCGCCGGCCATGGCGGCTGGCATCGCCATCGACATCTGGAACATCGCGGTCATCATCTGGGCCATCAGTTCGGGATCCATCATCTTCATCATCGCGTCCATGAATTCGGGATCGGTCATCATCTCCATATAGCCCGCCATCATCTGCGGATCGGCCATCTTCATCATCGCCGCGATCATGTCGGGGTTGAACGCCGTCTTCATCAACGCGTTCATCAGCTCGGGATCGGCCATCTTCATCATCGAATCCCACATCGCCGGATTGACCATCATGTTCACCATGGTCTCCATCATCTCGGGCGAGGCGAAGGCCATCATCGACTCCATCATCTTCGGCGAGAAGAAGACCTTGATCATCGGCTCCATCATTTCGGGGCTGGCGAATTTCATCATCGCGTTCATCATCTCGGGATTGAGCGCGATCGTCATCCACTGGGTGAACAGCTCAGGGTCCATCATGTCGCCCATCGACGACATCATCGCGTTGACCATGGCGGGGTTGAACATGATCTGAACCCAGGCATTCATCATCTCGGGGCTCATCATCGCCGTCATGCCCTTGACAAAGCCGGGGTCGGAAAACGCCTTGGCCCATTCCGAGGTGTTGGCATAGCTGCTTTCGGCTACGGCCTGGCCCGGCCCGATCAGAACCGCGCTGAGTGCGAGCGCCGAAACCAACCCTCTGGTGATTTTCCTGATCCCCATGCTTCTTCTCCTGCAAGCGGCGCAAATCGGCGCCCCGAAACCCTTGGCGCATACCGAGGCCAATATGTCTGGCTGTCGGCGTATCGCTCGTCCGGATACATTAATGCATAGCAATAAGCGAATTTGAAATAAAAATATCCAATCGCGGCGCCTGACGCAATAACATGCATTTTGCTGACAGCTTTGTTTCTCTGCAAGCCAAAGGGCTTAGCTCGGCGGAACCCGATATGACGCCGCTATGCGCGCTCTGTCATTAGTTGGTGAGGGAGGCAGTATTGCCCGGAGCCCAGGCGCGAATCCCCGTGGCGCGGATCAGCGCCGAGCCCAGCGGTGCAGCACGTCGCCGCCAAGATCGCAGGTTTCGCGGAGCCGGAAGCGCGGCGCCTGCTCAAGCTTCGCCAGGCCGAGCGCGCCGATGGCGGGCAGGCCCTCGGCGCCGATCGCCAGCCCGGCGGTGAAGCCGACCAGTTCATCGACCAGATCGGCGGCCAGAAGCGAAGCCGCCAGACTGCCGCCGCCTTCGCACAACACCCGGGTCAGACCGGCCTCGTCCAGCGCGGCCAGCACCGCGGCGAGATCGAGCTGTCCATTGGAGAGAGCGCAGGGAAACAGACGCGCCCCGATCCCGTCCCAGGCCTCGATCAGCGCCGCGTCGGCGTCGCGGCCATGGGCGAGCCAGAGCGGGATCTCGCGGGCCGAGCGCGCCAGGCGGCTCATCAGCGGCAGATCGAGCCGCCGCGAGACCACGATGCGCACCGGCTGACGTTGCATGCCCATTTCGCGCACGGTCAGCGACGGGTCATCGGCGCGCGCCGTGCCGCCGCCCACCATCACGCCGTCGTGGCGCGCGCGCATGGCATGCACGGCGCGGCGGGCTTGCGGCCCGGTGATCCATTGGCTTTCGCCAGTCGCGGTGGCGATGCGGCCGTCAAAGCTGGTCGCCAGCTTGAGCGTCAGGAAAGGCCGCCCCTTTTCGTTGCGCAGGAAGAACCCGGCGTGATCGCGCGCCGCCTCGTCCGCAAGCACGCCGGTCGTGACTTCAATGCCGGCGGCCTGCAACATGGCGAAACCCTGCCCCGAAACGCGCGGATCATTGTCTTCCAGCGGCGCCACAACGCGCGCCACACCGGCGTCGATCAGCGCCTGCGCGCAGGGCGGGGTCTGGCCATGATGGGCGCAGGGCTCGAGCGAGACATAGGCGGTGGCGCCGCGCGCCGCTTCGCCGGCCTGGGCCAGCGCCACGGGCTCGCCATGTGGCCGCCCGCCCGCGCCGGTGACACCGCGCCCGACAATGCGGCCCTCGCGCACGATGACACAGCCCACCGCCGGGTTGGGCCAGGTCTGGCCCATCCCGCGGCGCCCGAGCGACAGGGCCAGCGCCATGAAGCGATGGTCGGCCGCGCTCACCCTTCGGTCTTGTCGTCCGGGCGCAGTTCGCTCACGAATTTGTCGAAGTCGTCCGCCGCCTGGAAGTTCTTGTAAACGCTGGCAAAGCGCACATAGGCCACGGTGTCGATCCGGGCCAGGGTCTCCATCACGATCTCGCCGATCACCTTGGAGGGGATATCGGTCTCGCCCATGCTTTCGAGCCGCCGCACGATGCCGGAAATCATCTGGTCGATGCGTTCGGGATCAATCGGGCGTTTCTGCATCGAAATGCGGATCGAGCGTTCCAGCTTGTCGCGGTCGAATTCCTCGCGCTTGCCGTTGGTCTTGATCACCACCAGGTCGCGCAGCTGCACGCGTTCATAGGTGGTAAATCGCCCGCCACAGGCCGGGCAAAACCGCCGCCGCCGGATCGAAACATGATCTTCGGCGGGGCGTGAATCCTTCACTTGGGTGTCGATATTTCCGCAAAACGGGCAGCGCATGGCCGGTCCCCTTCATTCTTCTTCTGCCTCGGTTGGGGTCTGTGCCCCAGTTATCCACAGGCACTATAGGGGAGCCGCAAGTTTTTGGGTAGAGGGCAAAGCGACCCCCAAGATGGAGGATAGGGGGAATGTTGCAAATCGGTTCCCATGCCGGTGAAAGTCGGGCCTCAGTCTGCGGTCTTGACCCATTTTTGCTGAACGCCTTTCCAGGTGAATCCGGCCGCGCGCTTGGCATTCGAAAGCCCCTCGCCCCAGGAAAATCGCGTGGTTTCGGGCGTGCAACTGAATTTGCCAAGGACGGTTTCACCCCTGGTCACCTCGACGCCGCCAAACGGCGCGGCGATGATTTCCTCCTCGCCGTCGATGCGGTCGATACCGCCGAAAACGACATAGCTTACATCGGAACGGGGAAAGCGGACCTCTTCGTAGATGGCTTTTCCGACACCGTTCCAGGGGCGGTAATCCACCTGTGCGACGCTCTGGCTCAGGATCAACTCGGGGGCACCCACGGGTCCGAAGCGATAGACCACCGCGCCGTTCTCAAGACAGACCGAAAGCGATTTTCCGGAGGTCTCAACCGTGCAGGCGAGGAATGTCGCGTCCTCCGAGGGGCATTGGGCCGGCGCCGCCGAGGCAAGGAGCGTCAGGGCGACCACGGTGCAAATTCTTTTCATATCAATCCTTTACGAAGCTGGCAGCGACGCTCCGGTGGTGTGGGGCGTTGCGATGTTCAAACAGGTAGATGCCCTGCCAGGTGCCCAGCAGGAGCCGCCCCTGCTGCACCGGAACAGACAGCGAAACCGGCAGCATCGCCGCCTTGATATGGGCCGGCATGTCATCGGGGCCTTCCTGGGTGTGGGTGAGATAGGACATGCTCGGATCACTGCCGGGCGGGACCAGGCGGGCGAAGAACGCGCGCAGATCGGTCTGCACCTGCGGGTCGGCGTTTTCCTGGATCAGCAGCGAACAGGAGGTGTGGCGCACCATCAGCGTGAGCAGCCCGTCGCCGAGCCCGGCCACCCAACCCGCGACCTGGGCGGTGAATTCATAGAGCCCCGGGCCACGGGTCGAAATCTCGAATTGCGTCTGCATGGGGCACAGGATGCGCCAGCGCCCCGGGCCGGACAAGCCCTACCGGTTCCACCGGATGCTGATTTCATCGAAGACATCGGCGCAGAAATCTTCGGCCTGGGCGACGCGCAGGCTGAACCCGACCTTGCGCAGCGAAACCGAGTAATCGCCATCGGTTCCCAGGGTCGGGCCGTTCGCCAGCTCCGCCGAGGGCTGGGTGGTGAAGATCACGGCGCGGTAGCCGGGTTTCGACTGGCTGGGGCCATAGGGCTCGGCGATGTAGATCCGGTCATTCAGGCCCAGCCGCTGCGCCTGATGGGCGAATTGGCCGGCGGCGCACCAGATCTGGCGCGGCCCGTCGCCGCCGGTCGCGATCACTTCGAACACGCCACCAGAGCGGGGCTGAACCGCAAGCCCGTTGACGGCC
This sequence comes from uncultured Rhodobacterales bacterium, assembly GCA_965366835.1. GTDB lineage: Bacteria > Pseudomonadota > Alphaproteobacteria > Rhodobacterales > Rhodobacteraceae > JAKGBX01. The sequence continues at coordinate 1,329 of CBDUGF010000161.1, read as the reverse complement.
GTGAAGGCCTGCGCCGGCGGCGCCAGAAGCGCGGCGAAAATCGTGGCTGTGAGCAGGATGCGCATCGCGGGCCTCCGTTGGTTCACGATGCAGTATGCATGTCGGGCGCCGCGAGAGGCAAATCACGTTCTGGAAAGCGGGGCATCCGGGGGCCTTGCATCCGAGCCAGGGACGGGCCGCAACCAGCCGTGATAGCGGATCAGACGCCCGAGCAAGGGCAGATCGCCCGAAATGTCGAAACAGATCCTGCCCTCGGCATCCTGATATTCGCGCGACACCGATTGCGGCAACAGCGAGCGGGGCATCGGCAGGCGCAGAACCGACAGATGCACAACGCGGATATCGAGGCCGCCATCGCGTTCCGACAGCGCCATGGCAAGACGGATCGGGCCGAAGCGTTCTTCGATTCCTTTCCGCACAAGACGTTGAGTAGAGACCATTTTCCGGCCGCCAAAACTGCGGACCCAGCGGCTCTTGCCAGCTTGTGTCTCTGTTTCCATGCGCAGGCTGACGCCCTGCCCGGCGCGAGGAAACCCGCCGAGTCGCAACAACAGCCCTTTGATCAGACCGCGCCCGCATTCGATGTCGCAACGCCCTTCCCAGGTCGCGCGCCCTTCGCCGCGATGAAACGCCGCGAGCGCGGCTGGAACCTTCAGACCATCACGGGCAATGATCTGCCAGAACGGATCTCCGCTCATCCGCCCGCCCCGAGCCAGCCCTCTGGCAGGAAACGCGATTTCATATCTTCGTCGGGCATGAGGCAGCTGTCGTGGCGCCCGAACAACCGGTAGCGGTTGCGCGCGATCAGGTAATAGGCCGGGTCCTTGATGAAGGCCGGGAAGAAGCGCAGCGGGTATAGGATCTTCCACGGCCAGCCCAACGTGCGCATGGCATGGGCGAAAGCATCGCCGCGCTGGTGGATCTGCCCGTTTATGATCACGAGATTGGAGTCGAATTCCTGTGTCGGCAGGCCGAGCGCCTCGTAAAGCCGTGATCCCAGGGGAGATTGCGCCAGGGCAAAGCGAAACCGGTGCTGTGTGTCGCGGCGCAGGACGAAGCGGAAAAAGCCCGAACAGAGCACGCAGACACCATCGAAAACGATCACGTCACGCCCCCCAAGGGCAGTCTGCAGGTCCTGGGGAAGCGCGGTGATCGGCGTCATGCGGGGGAAGGTGGGCAGAATGCCCACCCTACGCTATTGATCGAGAAACGAGCGCAGCTTGCGCGAGCGGCTTGGATGCTTCAGCTTCCTCAGCGCCTTGGCCTCGATCTGCCGGATACGCTCCCGCGTGACCGAGAACTGCTGGCCGACCTCTTCGAGCGTGTGAT
>CBDUGF010000160.1:0-6315 GCA_965366835.1 uncultured Rhodobacterales bacterium | reverse complement strand
CGCAAGGTGCTGCTGGCCGGCAAGGTCGAAGACATGATCAACACCGTGGTGCGCCAGATCGCCTTCTACGATTTCGAATGCAAACTCCACGCCGCCCGCCGCGACGGCGAACTCACTCCCGATGCCATCAACGCCATCTGGATGTCGGTTCAGGCCGAAAGCCTTGGCCCGGCCTTCGAATACATGGACGGCTACGAAACCTTCTGGTCCTACATCCCGCATTTCATCCACTCGCCGTTCTACGTCTATGCCTATGCCTTCGGCGATGGGTTGGTGAACGCGCTCTACGCGGTCTACGAGGAAAACCCCGAGGGCTTCCAGGACAAGTATTTCGACATGCTGAAGGCGGGCGGCTCCAAACACCACAAAGCGCTTCTGGCGCCCTTCGGCCTCGACGCCTCCGACCCGAAGTTCTGGGACAAGGGGTTGAGCATGATCTCGGGCTTCATTGATGAGTTGGAAGCGATGGAGGGGTGAAAACCCCCTGCAAAACCGCGATTGTTTTGCCGGGGGTTATTCCACTGGGCTATTGTTTGATTTCAGGCGAACCCGCAAGCGGTGACAAAAACGACCGATTTGGGCCGGGAGGTTTCGGCGGGGAGCTGGATCCGTGTGCGGACTGATGCTGCCATTTCGCCGTAACCGCGCGAAGCCTCATCGTTAGAATGCATCAGACAGAACCAACGTGCTATGGTAGCCTTGTGGATTATGGAATCTTGGCGCTCGCAAGAGGCTCGCGACGCTTCTGCGTGAGATTGAGGAGTATCTGGATTTATGATGGATACGGCAATTCGACGCGCGGCTCCGAAGGATACGGAAAAGCTGCTCGACCTGATCGATATTGCGAGCGGAGGATTTGTAGCCAATCTCTTTGCCAAAATTGCTCCGGCCGGAATGCGCGTTGAGGACTACACCGTCTCGCAAATGCGCAATCCAGAAGCCGGGCTATCCTTCTCCAAACTTTGGGTTTTCGAGATTGATGGCTCCGTTGCAGGCTTTATCGCGCTTGATCAGACTCCTGAAAAGATCGAACCGATCAGTCCTGACACGCCCGATATGTTTCGACCTCTGAGCGAATTGGAAAACGAGGCTCCCGGTTGTTGTCTCATCAATCTATTGGCGACCTTTCCCGAGTTCCGCGGGCGCAGAGCTGGACTGGCCTTGATGGAATTCGCTGAGACCCGGCGGGGGAAAAACGGGCTCTGCCTGACGGTCGGTGACACTAACGTGACTGCACAGAAATTCTATCGCCGCCTCGGCTATCGCATTGTTGCGCGCCGACCAGTGGTCAAGGAAGACTGGGATACCCCGTATTCGGAATGGCTTCTTATGGTGAAGAACTAAGTTCCCTCTGCCAATTCTTGCTTGTTCGGGTTCAACGCGCTAGCAGCGCCACCCTCGGATCGGCCAAAACTCATGGGGTTTTTTCAGCGACATAACCCTCCGTTTTCGCCCCTCATTTCAACTGGCTGTCCTTCGATCCCCGCCGGTTGATCCCGCCGCGCGCCTTGTGCGCGCCGTCCCGCTCTGCCGCGCAATCCACGCACAGCTTCACCCCTGGCAAAGCCAACCGTCGCTTCTCCGGAATCTCCTCGTCGCATTCCGCGCAATGGGTCAGGCTCTCGCCCACCGGCCCGCGCCGCGCCTTCATCCGCGCCAGCTCATCCGAGATCGACGCTTCGATCTGCTCGCTCACCGCGCCGTCCTTGGCCCATCCACCGGCCATGCTCCCGCCCTCCGTTGCGCAAGATCCGAGGCCACAGCATAGCGCCAGCGCCCGATTGCGCGCAATCCCCGGCAAAAGCGTTTCAGGTTTGCATTGAAACTAATGAATCAGAATGCGCGTTCGAGCGGCACCCGAGGAGCGGCGAACTTCAAGGCCGCTGACCTCAAACGCTCTATTGCGCCAGCAACAGCCCTTCGCGCTGATCCTTGCCCAGCAGCACGAAATCTCTCAGCTGACCGGTGCGGCCCTGGCGGATCTGCTCGTCCATCCCCTTCAGCAGCTGGATCGCCGAGCTCGAGCTCGCCGCCACCATGTGGCCGCCGGCGCTGCCATCGTCGAAATTCGTGAGATCCACCACCGTCACATTGAGCCCGGCCACGGCCTGCTGGTCCTCGATCCGCCCGAGCCGCGGCTTGCGCCCGGTCAGAAGCTCGGCAAAGGTCAGAACCCTGTCCTTGCGCGACGTCATGATCAGGAACGGCTGCGGCAGCTTGCCGATGGCTTCGGCCTGATGGCGAAACACGTCCGGGTCGATATCGGGCGACATCAGGACCACCGCGCTGATCGCGTCCATCATGTGGCGATCGCCCTTCAGCGCCATCTGACGCAGCGATTCCATGGTCAGGTAGCCGCCCATCGAATGCGCCAGGATGAAAATCCGGCGCTGCCCATGCGCGCGCAGCTCGCGGATCAGGTCTTCAAAGCCGTCGCGGGCGAACAGCACCGAGTCGCGGTCATAGATATAGCCGCGCGCATCCCCCGCCGAGGGCCAGGCAAACAGGACCGCCGGGTCGGTCAGGCCGAAATCATGCCGGATCTGGGCCAGGCGAAACGCCGCATCCTCCAGCGTGTTGTTGTAACCGTGGACATAGACCAGCACATCGCCTCCGGGCACCTGCTCACGCTGCAGAGCGCGGGCAAACGCCGCCACATCGGCATAGTTCTCGGCCGCGACCGGGGCGAAAAACTTGGCCGGATCGACAACCCCCTTGCCGCGTTCTAGCTGGCCCTGCTGATGCCCCGGCGGGATCGAGATGCTGATCTGGCCGTAATTCACCTTGGTGTTGCGCCGCGCACCAAACATCGATCCCATCTGCCCGGCGCCGCGCTGTGTCGCCACAAAGATGTTCTGCACGTCCAGCCCCTCGGGCAGCGCGGTCAAACCCGTCACAGCCGGGCGCGCACAGGCCGCCAGCAAGGTCAGAGCCAGAATTACTGCAAAGGTGTGAATGCGCATCATCTAACCAATTCATCACAGATCGGCGCGTTGGCCGAGTCTTATTCAGGGCGGCAGGCCATCACCGGCGCAAAATCTCTGACCGATGCAAAGCCGGCCAACGGTCGCGTTGTAGGCTTGCCGTTGGTGAAACGCGTCGCCACGATCTGCTGCCAGCCAGCATCGGCAGTTATCATCTCGGGGCCTGAGCCGCAATCGCGGATCCCGCCGGGGATGACGTCCCAACCGATCTTGTGGTTGGTCAGACCCGCGATATCCGCCACATGGCGCAGCGCGCCCGCCTCAAAGCGCCATATCCTCAACACCTTGGCCAGATGCGGCCGATCGACATAGGCGATCTCGATGCGCCCGTCGCCATCCAGATCCGCCGCCCCCACCGGGGCCAGCCAGCGGTTCTTGCGCCCGATATGCGGCGTCGCCGCCAGGAATCCCGGCTTGCCGCTGTCCAGAACACCGATGACCAGAAGCCTTGCACCCAGGTTCTTGTGGCTTTGCACTACCACGACCTCGGGCGCACCATCGCCGGTTACATCCCACAAACGCGGTTCAAGGTCTTCGTAGACCAACTCGTCGGGCAGCTTGAAATGGTAGGTCAGAGATTTGTGACCGTGGAACAAACCGCCTTTCTTGCCATAGCTACGCGTAACCGTGACATGCAGGTTGCCCCATTCCGCTGCGTCTCCCAATACACCATGGGCATAGCGCGTCGTCGGATCGGCAAAGCGGGCCCCTGCAATGACGTCCTTCGCGGTTTCAGCCGCCGCAGCACCGGCCAGGGCGACAAGCGCCGCAAGACAAGCGATGAGCTGCCTCGCGCCGCTCCGCATCAGATCTGCTTTTCGGGCATCTGCACGATCAGACCGTCCAGCGCATCGCTCACCTTGATCTGGCAGGTCAGGCGCGAACGTTTCGGATCGGGCTCATAGGCGAAATCGAGCATGTCCTCTTCCATGTCATCCTTGGCCGGCACTTTTCCGACCCAGTCGGGGTGGACATAGACATGGCAGGTCGAACAGGCACAGGCACCGCCGCAATCGGCCTCGATGCCGGGAATGTTGTTGTCGCGCGCGCCTTCCATCACCGTCAGGCCATTGGCCACGTCAACGGTATGCTCGGTGCCGTTATGCTCGATATAGGTGATCTTCGCCATATCGCGTTGGTCCTTCTCGCCGCTTCCTGTCCGCAACGTTCTAGACAAGCCTATCGCGGCCCGCCAGCCCCATTTGACCGGCGTTTTGCCCGTAAACCGGCCCGTTTGCGCGATGTTCCAGCTTTGTTTCCGCCGCCGGGCGCGCGCATTCCTGCACGCCGTCGGCACACTGTCGGCGCTCCCGGGCCGACGCGCACCAAGCCAGCTTTCCCATTCGCTCCGAACCCGCTAAAGTCACCCCAATCAAACCCGGGCAGAGCAGCCATCGCCATGAACCTCACGGCCCTCGTAACCAGTGTCAGCGCCGTTGCCGCGCTTGCCGCCTGCGACGCTGCGGCGCCGCTCGCCGGGCTTGGCGAACCGGCTCTGGTGGAAACCCATGAACGCGCGCCCCCCGGCGCGCCCGAGGGCAGCTGCTGGGGCAAGGACGTTACCCCTGCGGTGATCGAGACCGTGACCGAACGCATCCTCGTCCAACCCGCCGAAGTGCAGCAAGACGGCACCGTGCTGGCCGAGCCGATCTACAAGCTCGAGACCCGTCAGGCCATCGTCAAGGAGCGCCGCGAGCTGTGGTTCCAGACCCCTTGCGAGGATCAGCTGACGCCCGATTTCCTGGCGTCGCTGCAGCGCGCGCTGCAAGCCCGCGGCCATTATCGCGGCGCCGTCACGGGCCAGATGGACACCCGCACCCAGCGCGCCATCCGCCGCTATCAGGCGCCGCAGGGGCTCAACAGCTCGATCCTGTCGCTCTCGGCGGCGCGCAAGCTCGGGCTGGTGGCGATGGACCGCCCGGAAGAGAGCTGACGCGCCATGCCGATGCCTTGGCGCTACCGCCACGCCAGCAAGGATTTTCGCGCCTTTCTCGATGATGCCAAGGCAGAACTCGAACTCATTTCGGATAACTCCGCCTACACTGCTATCGACGGGGTGTTCCAAACCTTCCGCCGCCGTCTCACGCCCGCCCAGGGCCTCGCCTTCGCCGATCATCTGCCCGCGGTGCTCGCGGCGCTCTTCCTGCATCGCTGGGATATCTCGCGGCCGCCGCTGCCCTGGGCCGACCGTGCCGCGCTTGCCGCCGAGGTGCAGGCGCTGCGCCCCGATCACAATCTCACGCCGCTGAACGCAATCGAGGCCACGGCCCGCGCCCTGCGCGCCCATGTCAACCAGCGCGACTTCGACAATATGCTCGCCACGCTTGCGCCCGAAGCCAGCGCCTTTTGGCATGTAGAAGGCGCCGACCAGATCACCCGCCGCATCACCTGAGCATTCGGCCGCACCTTTCGCGCACCTCCCGCCAAACGAAAGCGGCCGCCCCAGAAAGGGACGGCCGCATCAGTCTTATTGCCGGTCAACTCACTCCAGCGAAATCGCCACGAAGCGCGGATCGCCCGCCCGGCGCACCAGCAGCAACAGCGATTTCCGCCCCGCTTCCTTGGCCTCTTCGATGCGGGCATCAAGATCGGATATGGCCTTGACCTTCTGTTGCCCGGCCTCGGTGATCAGATCGCCGGCGCGCAGGCCTTTCTCATAAGCTTCCGAAGCTTCGTCGATGTCGCGCACCACCAGCCCGTCGGCCTTGGCGTCAAGATCGAGCTGGGTCCGCAGTTCTTCGGTCAGCGGCACCAGCGTCATCCCGAGGACGACCTTTTCCTTGGGCGCCTCGCCCTCGTCATCACCGCCCGGCTGCGCCGCAGGTACCGCGTTCTCGGCCTCCTCGCGCCGCCCCAGCGTGATTTTCAGGGTCTGGGTCTTGCCTTCGCGGAACACCACCACGCGCACGGTCTTGCCCACTTCGGTATTGCCCACCTGGCGCACCAGCCCGCGGGTATCGGCCACATCCGCGCCGTCAAACGACAGGATCACATCGCCCGATTCCATGCCGGCGTCCTTGGCCGGCCCGTCAGGCACATCGGTGACAAGAGCCCCGGCGACCTTTTCCAACCCGATCGCCTCGGCCACATCCTCGGTCACATCCTGGATCCGCACGCCCAGCCATCCCCGGCGGGTTTCGCCGAACTCCTTGAGCTGGGTGACAACCCTGGTCACGACATTGGATGCCATCGAAAAGCCGATCCCGATCGAACCGCCATTGGGGCTCAGAATCGCGGTGTTCACCCCGATCACATCGCCATCCATGTTGAACAGCGGCCCGCCCGAGTTGCCCCGGTTGATCGCCGCATCGGTCTGGATGTAGTCGTCATA
>CBDUGF010000159.1:0-6386 GCA_965366835.1 uncultured Rhodobacterales bacterium | reverse complement strand
ACAGCTTCATCTGCTCGACTTCCTGGAAGCCGCCCTGGCCGATGGTCTTGTTGGCGGCCTGCGGCGTGATCAGCAGCAGCGGCGTGTGGTTCCAGTAGGCGGTTTTCACGGCGGTGACGAAATTGGTGATGCCGGGGCCGTTCTGGGCGATCATCATCGACATCTTGCCGGTGGCGCGGGTATAGCCATCGGCCATCATGCCGGCGCTGCCTTCATGGGCGCAGTCCCAGAAGGTGATCCCGGCTTTCGGGAAGAGATCGGAGATCGGCATCATGGCCGAGCCGATGATGCCGAAAGCGTGCTCGATACCGTGGCGTTGAAGCACTTTCACAAAGGCTTCTTCGGTGGTCATTTTCATGGGACATCATCCTCTGGGCATTGGGGTTGCGAGTCGCCTGCGCGGCGCTGTCGGGCTGGCGCGAATCTAGGGATTTCATGCTAACAGGGTTAGGGCCAGAATCACTGTCGAAATAGCGCCAGATCAGCGGGCACGGGCCAGTTCTTCGGCCAGGATCGCGATGCCTTCGGCAATCCGTGCTGTGGGAATCGAGGAATAGCCCAGCCGGTAGTGGCACCGGCCGCGATCGGCATCGGCGAAGAAGGCCTGGCCCGGTTCGATCAGGACGCCCTTGCCACGCAGACGGTTGGCCAGGGATTCGCTATCGACTTGCGCCGCCGCGCGCATCCAGAACGAGGAGCCGCCGAAGGCGCCGCTGCCAGAGACCGTCAGGCCATGCGCGGCGATCGCATCGGTCATCGCTTCGCGGCGGCGGCGCAGGGTCTCGCCCATGCGCCGGATCAGGCTGTCGTAATGGCCGAGCGAGAGAAAATAGGCCGCGGTGCGCTGGGTATGGCCGGGGACATGGCGCAACACGCTGGCACGCAGGGCGCGGACCTCGCGGATGAACGGCGCCGAGCCGACGAGAAAGCCGAGCCGCAGGCCCGGAAACAGCGATTTGGAGAACGAGCCGACATAGATCACCCGGCCGTCGCGATCGAGCGATTTCAGCGCCGGAGAGGGCGGCGACAGGAACGACATCTCGAATTCGTAGTCATCCTCGACGATCAGCGCATCGAGATCGCGGGCCCGGGCCAGCAGCGCCTGGCGGCGCGACAGCGGCATGGTGGCCGTGGTCGGGCATTGATGGCTGGGGGTGGTGAAGATCACATCGGTGCCGGGCGGCAGCGCCTCGGGCGGCAGGCCGTTGGCATCGACCGGGATCGGCGCGACATGGCAGCGCGACTGGCCGAGAATGTCGCGCAGGGCGGGATAGCACGGGTCTTCGATGGCGGCGGTGCGGCGCTGGGTCAGCAGCACCTGGGCGGCCAGCCAGAGCGCATTCTGCGCCCCCATGGTGACGAGGATTTCCTCGGCCCCGGCCAGGATGCCGCGGCGCGGCAGGATATGGCGGGCGATAAAAGAGACCAGCTCGGGATCGTCCTGGTCGTAGTAATCCGAGGTCAGCGCGGCGAAATCCTTCTGCCCCAGCGCCTGCAGTGCGCATTGCCGCCAGTTGGTATGATCGAACAGGCTCGGATCGGTCTGGCCATAGACGAAGGGAAAGCGATAGGAGGACCAGTCGAGCGGCTTTCTCGGCGTGACCCCGCCGGAGAACCGCTGGCCAATGACGCGCGCCCAGTCGACCGCGTCCTGACGCGGGGATTGCGGCGGAAAGGCCGGCGGTTCGGGCGCCGAGTCGGAGACGAAATAGCCCGAGCGGTCGCGGGCGGTGAGATAGTCGGAGGCGACAAGCTCGGTATAGGCCAGGGTCACGGTGATCCGCGAAATGCCCAGATGCGCCGCCAGCTTGCGCGACGAGGGTAACTTTTCGCCGCGTCGAAACCGCCCCGACAGGATGCCTTCGGCCACCATCGCCTGGATCCGCGCCTGCAGGGTGCCCTGGGCCGTCGCGTCGAGAAAGAAGGTTTGCGCTGAAATTGCCATGACGGGCAGCATAAACTGGCCATAACAAGCGCGCAATCTGGTCTTAGTGCGCGACGTCTGTCAAAGCCTGCTGCTGGCGCTGCTGCCTCGGAATCCCAGGGTTGGATTGCCCGACTTTGGCCTTTTTCTTGGCAAAAATACTCAATTTCCCGCATTCGCGGATTGCGCCGTGTCTGGCAGAAAAACCGCAACGCAACGATCAAGGGGGGGCCGAGCGAAGCGAGGCCCCCCCGGGCGACGCGCGTCAGCGCGGCGCAACCGCTCGGTTCGGCGTCAGCCGAATACCTTGGTCAGCGCACCATCGACCGCATCGGTGATCGCGTCGATATCATCGGGCTTGGCGATCAGTGCGGGCGAGAAGCACAGGGTGTTGTTGAAGCCGGGGATCGAGCGGTTGGTGGCGCCGATGATCACGCCCGCCGCACCGCAGGCGCCGATCACCTGGGCGACCTCTTTTTCGCTCACCGGCTCCTTGCTGGCGCGGTCCGCGACCAGCTCGGCCCCGAGGAACAGCCCCTTGCCGCGCACATCGCCGATCACCTTGTGTTTTTCCATCAGCGCCTGGAGATTGGCCTTCATCCGGTCCCCCATCAAGGTGGTGTTTTCCAGCAGGTTCTCATCCTCGATGATGCGCATGTTCTCCAGCGCCGCCGCCGGGCCGGCGGTGCAGCCGCCGAAGGTGGAGATGTCGCGGAAATAGTTCAGCGGATCGCTGTCGTCGTCCTTGAACAGGTCGAACACCCGTTCGGTGGTGACGCAGCAGGCGATGGCGGCATAGCCCGAGGCGACGCCCTTGGCCATGGTCACGAAATCGGGCTCGACGCCGTAATGCTGATAGCCGAACCATTCGGTGCCGGTGCGCCCGACACCACAGACCACCTCGTCGATGTGCAAAAGCACGTCATACTTGCGGCAGATCTCCTGCACCCGCGGCCAATAGCCTTCGGGCGCCTCGATGACGCCGCCACCGGCGGTGACCGGCTCAAGGCAGAGCGCGCCCACCGTGTCGGCGCCTTCGCGCAGGATCACCGCCTCGATCTGGTTGGCGGCCCATTCGCCATAGCTCTCGGATGTGGCGTCCCAGCCCTGCTGGGCGCGGTATTCCATGCAATGCGGCACGCGGATGAAATCCGGCGCGAACGGGCCATACTGGGCGTTGCGCTCGTCCTGCCCGCCGCAGGACATCGCGCCGATGGTCGAGCCGTGATAGTCGCGCTCGCGGTAGAGGATCTTGCGCTTCTTGCCGCCATAGCGCTTATGCGCGATCTGGCGCACCATCTTGAAGGCTTTCTCATTCGCCTCGGAGCCGGAATTGGTGTGATAGACCCGGGTCATGCCCGGCATTTTCGAGATCAGCTTTTCCGAGAACAGCGCGCCGGGGACCGAGCCGGCGGAACCGGCGAAATAGTTCAGCCTGATCAGCTGGTCGCGCACCGCGTTGGCGATGCTCTCGCGGCCATAGCCGACATTGACGGTCCAGACCCCGCCGGAGACGGCATCGAGGAATTCGCGGCCGTTCTGGTCCCAGACCCGCATGCCCTTGCCTTCGATGATGATGCGCGGTTCGCCGGTCTCGAACGGTTTGTGCTGGGTCAGGTGGTGCCAGACATGGGCGCGGTCGGCATCGACCACGTGGCTGATATCGTTTTCGCTGAGGTGTCCGTCCATGGCAATATCTCCGGAAAGGCCGCGGCCGGATCAGGCTGGGCTGAGCGGGGCGCGGGCTTGGGTGTGAAGCTCTGGCGCGTATTCTCAGCCTGAAACGGCGCAGAGTCGATAGGGCCAGATGAAACTGCCTGTAGGGCCAGATGTTTTGCCATGTGGCGAGTGAGGGAGCCTCCGGCGGGGATATTTTGGGCAAGATGAAGCCGGGGGCTGGTCTTTTCAGCCCTTGCGGGGGAGGAATGGGAAACGGGGGTGCGACATGCAGGACATCGACAAGGCGCTTTTGGAACAGGCCTTCGCGGCGGCGGTAGCGGCGGCGGTGCCGGGGCCTGCGATGGCGAAACTGCTGCCGGAGCCGCCACGCGGCAAGCTGGTTGTGATCGGGGCCGGGAAAGGATCGGCGCAGATGGCGGCGGCGTTCGAGGCGCTGTGGGACGGGCCGCTGGAGGGCGTGGTGGTGACCCGCTATGGCTTTGGCGCGGCGTGCCGGCGGATCAGGGTCCTGGAAGCGGCGCATCCGGTGCCGGATGCGGCCGGTGCAGCGGCGAGCGAAGCCCTGCTGGCAATGGTCGAAGGGCTGGGCGAGAGCGATCTGGTGGTGGCGCTGATCTCGGGCGGCGGCTCGGCCCTGCTGGCGGCGCCGATAGAGGGTTTGACGCTGGAGGATGAGATCGCGCTCAATCGCGCGCTGCTGACCAGCGGTGCGCCGATCGGGGCGATGAATGCCGTTCGCAAGATGCTGAGCCGGGTGAAAGGCGGGCGGCTGGCCAGGGCGGCGGCGCCTGCGAAGGTGGTGAGTTTCATCGTATCGGATGTGCCGGGGGATGATCCCGCGGAGGTGGCCAGCGGGCCGACGGTGCCGGGGAAAAGCGGGCGCGACGAGGCGCTGGCGGCGCTGCGCGACCACGCCATCGAGCTGCCGGAGCGGCTGATCACGGCGCTGAAGCGGGCGGAGGCGCCGCCGATGCCGGACGATCCCGCATTCGCCCGCAACGAGGTGCATGTGATCGCCAGCGCGGCGAAATCGCTCGATGCGGCGGCGGAAGTGGTGGGCGCGGCCGGATTCACTCCGGCGATCCTGTCGGATTCGATCGAGGGCGAGGCGCGCGATGTCGGGCGGGTCATGGCCGCGATGGCGCGCGAGGTGCGCGCCCGTGCCCGGCCGTTCACGCCGCCGGTGGCGTTGCTGTCGGGCGGCGAGACTACGGTGACGCTTCGCGGCAAGTCCGGGCGCGGCGGGCGCAACAGCGAATTCCTGCTCGCCTTCGCACTGGCCATCGAGGGGCTGGAGGGCATTGCCGCGATGGCCGCCGACACTGACGGGATCGACGGCAGCGAGGACAATGCCGGGGCCTTTGCCGATGGCCAGAGCGCCGCAAGGATGCGCGCGGCGGGGATCGACCCGGCCGGGGCGCTGGCGCGCAACGATGCCTGGGGCGCGTTCGCGGCAGCGGGCGATCTGTTGCTGACCGGCCCGACCGGCACCAATGTGAATGACCTGCGCGTAATCCTGATCCGCTGAGGCGTTTCTGGATCACGTCGTGTTTCGCTCCCGGTTCAACCTTCAATGATCCAGGCGTTCCCGGCATTAACCTTGCCTGCGTCTTGTCACATCGTTGCCGGAAATCTCGCGCAATTGCCCCAGTCATGCCCTGCTGGCGCCTCTCTCTGCTGATCTTTTGAACCCTGGAGGATGCTGCCCTGTCATTGGCCGGGCGGTGTCTTTCCGTGACGTCCGGGGCGTGGCGAGGCGCGCGGGGCGTGGCAGAGAAAGGGATACGGGCATGCCATACACGCTGGATTGGAGCAGTGCCGGGGCCAATGGCACCTATGACGTGACGGATGGGTCCGGCACGCTGGGTGTCACGCTGAGCACGACGACCAACAGCGCCGGGCAGACCGCGAGCGCGATATCGAACGGCGCGCCCGCGGCTTCGGGCCTGTGGGTGTCGGGGCTGACCCAGGCGGTGACCAGCACGATGAAATTCGACGCGCCGGTCGAGAACCTGTCCTTCGAGATCTACGACATCGACCAGAAGCCGGGCAGCTGGGATGGCCGGCTGACCATCATCGCGCGCAACGCGGCGGGCGAAGAGATGGCGGTGAGTTACTCCGATCTTGACGGGCTGCATACGGCGACGGGCAACCAGCTCGACGCCGATGGCATTGCCAGCGCCGGGATTGAAACCGGCGGCGCGGCGGACAGTGTGACCGTGACGATTGCCGGGCCGATCGTGAGCCTCGAGTTCGTGTTCGACCATGGCGAAAGCTTTGGGCAGAGCGGCGCCTTCGGCGTGTCGAACATGAGCTTCGATGCAAGCGCGCCGGATTACATCGTCGAGGGCACGGCAGGCGCCGACCTGATTGACGCGAGCTATGTCGGCGACCCCGAGGGCGACCGGATCGACAATGCCGATGCGGCGGATGGCAGCGACGATGACAACATCGAGGCGGGCGCGGGCAACGATACCGTGCGCGGCGGGCTCGGCGACGACACGATTCTCGGCGGCAGCGGCGATGACAGCCTTCTTGGCAGCGAGGATGACGACAGCATCGAGGGCGCCGACGGCTCGGATTCGATTTATGGCGAGACCGGCGATGATGTTGTCAGTGGCGGTGCGGGCGACGACAGCGTGGAGGGCAACGAGGGCAACGATACGCTGTTTGGCGGCGACGGCGATGACTGGCTGCGCGGCAACCATGGCGATGATTCGCTGTTTGGCGGCACCGGCGACGATTACCTCTGGGGCGGTTTCGGCGACGATATCTTCTTCAT
>CBDUGF010000158.1:0-6420 GCA_965366835.1 uncultured Rhodobacterales bacterium | reverse complement strand
CCGCCGAGCCAGCCCTTTTCCAGCACCGCGATATTGGTGAAGCCATGGTTTTTCGCCATGTAATAGGCGGTGGCCAGGCCATGGCCGCCGCCGCCGATGATCAGCGCATCATATTCGGGTTTGGGCGCCGGATTGCGCCAGTGCGGCTGCCAGCCCTTGTTGCCGCTCAGCCCCTCTGTCAGAATTTTCAGCGCGGAAAAGCGCATCTGTTCCCCCCCGGTATCGTGCCCGACCAGTCAAGCAAGTTGTGGCCCGAGTAGCAATGGGGCGTGCAAAGGTTTCCGCGTATCCGACAAGACCTGTCCCGTAGGCGACCGGAAAGCGTGAAATCGGGGCGGCGGATCGAAGGCGTTGCCTCGAACTGCCGCCCGTCCGGCCTTGTCATCCTCCTTGCGGCGGATGTGCCGCCTGATCTCGCGTTGATCCTTCGGCATGAACAGTTCCCTTTTATCGAATCCGGCAGGTCACAGGAAATATCTCGCGAGCAACGGCATGTCTTCAGGATCTGCGCGAACCCGGGGCTGCCTCGCCGCGAGCGGTCTTGCACCGCTGGCGCGATACAGCGCGCAGATCCCGAGCCTGGCAATTCGCGCGCGCCTCCGGAACCGGATCGGACGGGGAAAATCCGGTACCGGCCGGAAAGCCGGCAAATCGCCAATGCCGGTTTCGCCCCGCAGGGCGTCCCTGCCGGGCTGCAGCCCCACCGCACGCCGCATTTACCTGACAATTCGTTAACGCCCGCACCCGCGCCCCGGCAGCCGGGAGTCAGCCGGATGTCAGCCGGGAGTCACCCTGTGGCAATCCTGCCGGTTTCGCCGGGTTAACCGGCCGGGGCGTTGCGCCGAAAGTTAACGGGAGGTTAACAGGAGCGGCGGAATATGGCCGATATCGGGCAGGATCACATCTGCCAGATCGGCCAGATCGGCGGCCTCCGCCAGCCCGGTGAGCACCCCGATGGTGCGCATCCCGGCGCGCCGGCCCGCCTCCAGATCATGTGCGCTGTCACCGACCATGGCGATGCGCTCCGGCGCCAGCCCGGTGGCGCGCGCGAAGGCCAGCAGCTGCCCCGGCGCCGGTTTGCCGCCATGGCCGCTGTCAAACCCGGCGATGAAATCGAACAGCTGCAGAATCCCCGCGCCGCCAAGATGCGCCCGGGCCGGGGCCTCGGCGTCATTGGTGGCAAGGCCGAGCCGCAATCCGCGCCCGCGCAGCCCTTCCAGCAGCGGCACGAGCGGCACCGCCGGGGCCATCGGCGCGGCCTCTGCCCCGGCATTCATCCGCGCCACCAGCCCGGCCCGGTCGCGCCGCGTCTGCAGCGGCTCCAGCACTGCGGCGATCTCGTCGACGGTATGGGAAATGGCGATGGCGCCGGGCCGGAAGCGTCTGTTTTCGCTGTCAAATCCCAGGGCACGGGCGATCACGTCGGCGCGGTTCGCCTCGCCCTCGGCCAGTTCGGCGATGAGCGTCTCGGCCCAGGCCTGCCACGACGCTGCGAAGTCGAAAAGCGTGCCGTCCTTGTCGAAGATCAGCCCGTCCAGCCGCATCATCAGCCGGTCGCGCTCCGCGGAGTTTCCGGCGGTGTTTTCGCGGGCCGCGCCGCGCCGTCCATTCAGGTCCAAAAGACCTCCTTGCCGCCCGGCAACGCCGCGCGCGCCAGCATCGGCTTGTCATAGCTCAGCCCGGCCGTGTCGCAGAACTGCACCACCCAGGCGTCGTCCATCATCAGGAAGTCGAGGATCGAGCCGAGGAAGTTGGCATCGTTGGCGCGGTCGCGCAATTCGTCGCCCGCCGCGCCGGTCGAACCGAGGAAGACCGATAGCAGCTCCTCGTTCGCCGCCAGCCAGCCCAGGGCTTGCAGTGCTATGGTCTCGGCGGAATCTTGCGACATCGACATTTTGAAGAATTCCGGAAAGGATTTGTTAACTACTCTGGTGGAATGATGGGGGTGATACAAGTCACATGTCCTGAAAGAGGTCCGCTGCCGTGCCCGGAAAAATCCTGATCGTCGACCCCGTCGCGACCAACCGGATCGTCATGAAGGTGAAGCTGGCAAAGGCCTACTACCAGGTAGCCCAGGCCTCCACCGGGGCTGAAGGGCTGGAAACCGCGCGCCAGTTGCACCCCGACCTGATCTTGTGCACCGACCACCTCCCTGACATGCAAACCGGCAGTTTCATCCAGGCGTTGCGCGGCGCTGCGCTGAGCAAGTCGATCCCGCTCATCGTCGAAACGCTGAGCCATGATGCCGATCACCGCCTGGCATTGCTGCAAGCCGGCGCCGACGACATTCTTGTCAAACCGCATGACGAACCGCTGCTGCTGGCGCGGTTGCGCAGCCTGCTCAGGTTGCGCGAAACCGCAGAAGAACTCACTTTGCGCGAAGGCGCCAGCCGCGCCCTCGGCCTTTCCGAAGCGCCCGAGAGCTATGCCGCGCCGGGCCGGGTCGCCATCATTGCCCCCCAGTCCGATACCGCGCTGAAATGGAGCCGCAAGCTGGCGGCCCTCATCCCGGGCAAACACGACGCCTTCGAGTATCGCGACGCAATCCTGCGGATGAGCGCAGGGGCCGCGCCTGATGCCGTGACCATGGTCCTTACGCCAGAGACCGCCGAAACCGGGTTGCAACTTCTCGCCGATCTTCGCGCGAAGCCCGAAACCCGCGATTGTGGCGTTCTCGTCCTCGTCGAGGGCGCACATGGCGAACGTTGCGCCGTCGCCGCACTCGACCGCGGCGCCAACGACGCGTTGACAGGGGGGTCTTCGCTGCGCGAAATCGCGCTCAGGCTTGAGCGGCAGATCGCCCGCAAGCGCACGCTCGAACGGTTGCGCGAACACATGCGCGACGGATTGCGCGCGGCGCTGATCGACCCGCTGACCGGCCTTTTCAACCGCCGCTTCGCAATGCCACGCCTTGCCGTGATTGCCGATTCCGCGCGTAGTGCCGGGCGCGCGGGCGACTATGCCGTCATGATCATCGACGTCGATCATTTCAAGCTGATCAATGATCGTTTCGGTCATTCTCTGGGCGATCTCGTGCTGATCAACCTTGCCGAGGTTCTCGAACAGGCCGTGGGCGAACCGAACCTTCTGGCACGCGTCGGGGGCGAGGAGTTTCTCGTTGTCATCCCCGATACCGGCCGTCGCGACGCCCAGTTGATGGCCGAGCGGCTGTGCAGGCTGGTCCGCGAAACCTCGTTCGAACTGCCCGGTCGCCCGCGCCCGCTTCAGGTGACGGTCAGTATCGGGGTGGCGCTCGGCTCGGATGTCGCCCGCGCCGCGGATCCAGCCCTGGCGCAGCACGAAGCGGTCCTGGAATGCGCCGACAAGGCGCTTTATGACGCCAAGGCGCATGGCCGCAATCAGGTCGCCTTCAGCGCGCAGCGCTCCGCAGCCTGAGGCTGGCCTCCGCAAGCCTCGCGACCGCACTAAAGGTGTATCCGGTTGCGCCCCAGTCGTTCAGATACACGACCCGGACCCGCATCTGAGGCACAGTCATTTGCGCCGGCGGGCCGGAGCCCGTTCGAGCACCTCCTGCAACCGCTCGGCATAGGCCGCGTGCTCTGCCGGAGTCATCCCGTCAAGCCGATCGAGCAGGATATCCACGCCCAGTTCCACCCGACGAATGGCCGGTTGCATCTGAGCCGTAACCGCAGCCCGCATCGCGTCGGCATCGTAAGGCGTCGCGGTGAGAACGGCGATTACGTTGCCATAGCTGGACCGGGCACTGCCTTGCGCGGCCCGCTCGGCGCCTATCGCCTGGCGCAATTCCCGGCCGACCGCGCGGCGATCCCGGCGTTCGAGCGCCGCCGCCAACGGCCCACCGGGCTGCGAAACATGTGACCGGTGGCGATGATCGTCATCAGCCCGGTGCGAGAACGCCGCGCCCAGCACCAGCCCCACCACCAGAAGATTGAGAGCAAGCGAAGCGAACAGCAGCACCTGCAAACTGCGCTTCATGCCCGGCGCTTCGGTCTTTGCGTCATTCATCACGTCTCTCCTTCTTCGAAGGCAAAATCGAAACCGGTCGCCATCTCGTCGAGAAAGCTTTCCGCGCTGGTCGATCCCAGCGCCGTAATCACCGCCTCGCCCAGCCCCAGGGTCGAGCTGACTCCGATCCAGACGCCAGCCACCGTGGCCGTGACCAGCCCGGCCGCTGCCGGCCACCCACCGATCGCCGACCAGAGCCCGGCCCGCCAACCCACCCAGGGCGCTCCCGGTGCGGCCGGCTTCGCTGCGGCCTGAAGCGACAGCGCATCCCGCAGAACCCGCGCCATGAGAGCTTCGGAGGCAGGCATCGGCTGTTGTCGCGCGGCATCGAAGAATGCCTGCAATTCGTCGTCTCGATCCGTCTTATCCATCGCCATATCCCAATTCCTCCCGCTGCCCGGCCAATTCAGCCGCCAACGCGCGCTTGCCCCGCGCGATCAGGCTTTCGACCGCTTCGGTACTGATCTCCATGATCGCCGCGATCTGCGGATTCCCCATCTCCTCGATGTGGCGCAACACCACCGCCTGCCGCTGCCGCTCCGGCAACGCGTTCAGCGCGTATTGCAGGGCGGCCTGACGTTCCTGCGCGATCATGCGTTCGCGCGGCCCCGGGCTGTCATCCGCAGGCTCGGGCACATCGTCGAGCGCCGGCCCGCTGCGTTTGCGCCGCCGCAGCCGGTCGGTCGCCAGGTTGGCGACCACCCGGTAGAGCCATGTTGTCACCTTGGCCTCGCCCTGGCGCCAGTCTCCCGCAATCTTCCAGAGCCGCATCATCGCGTCCTGGGTCACGTCCTCGGCTTCGGCCCGATCGCCCAGCAATCGATAGGCATGCGACATGACCACCGGCGTCAGGCGTGCGTTCAAGGCAAGCGCCGCCGCCCTGTCGCCATTTGCAAAAAGCGTCAGCAGCGTCTCGGTTGGCACATCGGCAAGCGTGTCGAACGGCATGGTCATCCTGAGCTTGGCGTATCCGCTTCTTGAAAGCCTGGCAACTTAGGCCTTGTGCGGTCGGGCGAATCGGCTCCGCCCGAACCGGCTTGATCAAAGCCTCACTCGGAGCGGCGCATGCCCTGCATGCCATGATCGCCGTGCATATCGTGCATGCGATGCCTGTCATGGCGGCCTTTGCCGCGCTGATCGCCGCCTTTCGCGCGGGCGGCCTCCATTTCAGCCTTGCTGACAGCGCCGTCGCCATCGCTGTCGATCCGCGAGAACATCTGTTCGGCGCGGGTCTGCTGGCCCGGCATCTCGTCGAAGCTCAACTCGCCATCATCGTCGGCATCCATCCGCTCGATCATCTTCTGCATCATCCGGGCGCGGCGCTCTTCCTGCCGTTTCTGTGCGGCAGCGGCCATTTCGGCGGCGGAAAGCTTGCCGTTGCCATCGCTGTCGGCCGCATCAAAGCGCGCCTTGGCATGGGCTGCCATCTCGGCCTGGCTCACCTTGCCATCGCCATCGGCATCGGCCGCTTCGAAATCGAACATCATCGGCCCCATGCCGCGCATGCCGCCTTGCCTGTCATGTGCCAGCGCCGCACCGGCCCCGGCCAGAAGACTGACGGTCACGACACCTGCGATAAAGTAATTGCGTTTCATCCTGATTTCTCCTTCGAGTGTTTTTCGGATCCTGCCCCTCTTCGAGGCCGGGCATTCTCTCCCGTTTCCAGTGACTGAAACGCGGCAGGTTCGGCTTTCCGTCGCCGATCGCCGAGTTATTTCGCAACAGCATGGCGTTTTTTTTGCGACATCGCGCCGCAAGAGCGCTGCACAGCCTTCTAAACCCGGCCCTTTTCCACCATCTACGCTGTCAACACGCGAGGACAAGTATGACTAATCAGACCGTCACCACGGCCAAATCCGGGGACAGCGAACGCCCGTTGGGCCCGGCGCTGCGCAAGGGCTGGCGCCGGCGCTGCCCCAATTGCGGCTCCGGTCCGCTGCTCAAGAGCTATCTCAAGGTACATGACGAATGCTCGGTCTGTCGCGAAGAGCTGTTTCACCACCGTGCCGATGATGGCCCCGCCTATCTGACCATCCTGATCGTCGGGCACCTCATGGCGCCACTGTTGCATTACGTCTTTGTCACCTGGCGGCCCGAGCCGCTGGTGCTGTTCACGATCTTCGCTATTGGCTGCGTCGCTTTGTCGTTATACCTTCTGCCACGATTGAAAGGCGCGGTGGTCGGGTTCCAATGGGCCCGGCAGATGCACGGGTTCGGCAAGGTAAGCACCGTCGAATCCGGTTGATCCACCGCCCCGCAAGAACAGCAAAGGCGCGGTAATGAGTAGTGAAAATCGGGGCCCGATTGACAAGACCGCGGTTCGTAACGCCGCCACGGTGATCGTGCTGCGCGACCGGCTGGAAGACCCCAAGGTCTTGATGGGCCAGCGCGGATCGAAAGCCGCCTTCATGCCCAACAAGTTCGTCTTTCCCG
>CBDUGF010000157.1:0-6549 GCA_965366835.1 uncultured Rhodobacterales bacterium | reverse complement strand
TGCGCCCGTGAGGTGCGTTGCAGGTAGGCTGTGAATTCTTCGCCCTCAAGGTCGATATACTTGACCCCGGCACCGCCGATCGCCTCGCCATCCTTCATCAGAAAGGTCCAGAACGCCTCGCGCCGGGTGAAATCCAGCCGCGCGACAGACATCATCGGGGTCTGCGCCGCCCGCCCGGTCTGTGCCACAAGCCGCTCGATCTCGTCGAAATCGCTGGTCGCGTGCACGTCATAGCCCAGCTTCTCGATTTCCTCGAAAAACGGAGCAACCGATTGGAGGATCACCTGTTCTCTCATCTGCCCGCGATCTGCCCCGTCGCCTTTTTTTCCTGTCTAAAGCCGCCGGCAGCGCCATTCAAGCGCGGCAAAACATCCCGTCCGGCGCTGTTGCCGCAAAGACTCCCGCGAAAGCCGCGGAAATGTTAGGTGTCTGGAGAAGGAACCTTCAGCGACACACCGCGTTTACCCTGCGGAGGGACACCCATGAAATCTCAGACAGCCGCGCTGGTTATCCTGGCACTGGTCGGCGCAGGCTTCGCCATGAAGCTGGCCCAGACCCTGTTCGCCCCGATCCTGCTGGCGCTGATGGTCGGCATCCTCCTGGCGCCGATGACGTCGCGCGCGATCCATCGTGGCCTGCCCGCCCCGGTCGCGGCGGCGTTCGGGCTGGCGCTGACGCTGGCCGTGGCGGTACTGTTCATCCTGTTCCTCGAACCCCATATCAGCGCCGCCATCGCCAAGGCGCCGATGCTGCTCTACGAGTTGAAATCGAGCGCCGAAGCGATGCAGGATCTGATCGCCGGGGTCGAGTCGGTGAAAGACGAAGTCGCCGCCGCGATCGACCCGGACGCCGCCACCAAACCCGCCGGCGAGAACAACAGCGAGACCGCCGACGCCGCCGCCGCCGCGCTTCCCGATATTTCCACCGCACTGGCCTGGGTGCCCTCGATGGGCGGGCAGATCCTGATCTTCGTCGGCACGCTGTTCTTCTTCCTGCTCAGCCGCGACGAGATCTATGATCTGGCCTGCCGCGCCTTTCGCCTCGACAGCCCCGAGCGGTTCATCGCCGCCGAGCAGAGAGTGTCGCGCTATCTCTTCGCGATCACCGTCATCAATGCGGGGTTTGGCCTCCTGGTGATGATGGTGATGTATCTGCTCGACATGCCCGCGCCGATCCTCTGGGGCGTGCTGGCTTTCGCGGTCAACTTCATCCTCTATCTGGGCCCGATCATGCTGGGTCTGACGCTGTTCCTGGCTGGCCTGATCTCGTTCGACGGGGTCCAGGCGATCCTGCCCGCGGCCTGCTATTTCGCGCTCAACATGACGGAAGGCCAGTTCGTTACCCCGGCGCTGGTCGGCAAACGCATGGCGATCAACCCGTTCCTGCTGTTCATGGCTCTGGCCGGGCTTCTCTGGCTCTGGGGGCCGGTCGGCGGCATCGTGGCCCTGCCGCTGCTGGTCTGGGGGCTTACTCTGGCCGGGCTGCGCGCCTCCAACGCCGCAGAAGCCGCAGACGATGACGCTCTCACGACACCAGAGGAAGCCACCGCCCCGTCCTGATGCCGCTTTGCAGGTGTCTCAACCGGAAAAGCCCCAGCAGCGCGGCGGCGTCTGAACATTTCGCGTGCTTCAGGCGCCGTTCTCCGGTCGATCCGGCGAAGCCGCTGCCGCTCCACCATCTGCCCCGTTCGTCGCCGCTTCCCCGGCCATCGCAGGTTCGCCTTCAGGGTCGAACCCCTGGGCCTCGAACTCCAGTGTCAGGGTGAACCGATCATGGCTCAAGCGGCTGTCGACACGGCCCTCGAGCTGACTCGCGAACGCCTTGATCAGCTGCCCGCCCAGCTCGGTGCCCTTGGGTGGCTCCGCCGGACTGTCGGGCGCGGTCGAATTGGTGATCCTCAAGGTGACACGCTTGTCGTCCTGCTGTTCCAGCAGCACCGAAATCCAGCACCGCCCCGAGGCATCGGCACCGGCATATTTCAAGGCGTTGGTCATCGCCTCGACACTCAGCAGCGCCAGTGGCACTGCCTGGTCGGGATAGAGCGCAACCGGATCGAGGCTGAGTTCGATCTCGGGCCGGGTTGCGCCTTCCGGCACCAGCTCGGTCAGCGGGCCGATCACGTCGCGCAACAGCTCATCGGCCATGATCCGCCTCAGATTCTCGGCCTGATACAGGCGCCGATGCACCGTGGCCATCGAGTTGACACGCTGGTTGACGTCGTTGAGAGCGCGCGTCGCACCGGGATCGCGGGTCCGGCGCGCCTGCATGTTCACGATCGACGAGATCAGCTGCAGGTTGTTCTTGACCCGGTGATGCACCTCTTTGAGCAACACATCCTTTTCGTGCATCGCATCCATCAGACCGGCCTCGTCGCGCAGGATCGAGGTCGCCATCACCTGGAATTCATCGTCGATCACGCTCAGCTCTTCAGCCAGCGCCCCGGTCGGCTCGGGCAGCTCGCGCAACCGCCCGAAACGGCGCATCTTGGCCGCCAGCTGGCGCACCGGGCGCACCACCTGAAGCTCGATCGCAATGATCACCATCAGCAGGCAGACAACCCACATGATCATCGGAAACAGACCCGGCAGGGTCCACCAGCGTTTGACCTTCGAGCTGCCGGTCAGAACCCGGCTGGTATTCTCCCAGGCGCCCACGGCATAGACATGCCCCTGCACCACCGGCACGACGGAATAGACCCGCTCCTGGCCGTATTTGTTGCGCGCGACGAACCATTGCGACCCGCTGCTGACAAGATCAGAGACCGGGCGATCGGCGGGCAGGCGGTTGGCGGCATTTTCCAGCGCGCCCGAGGCACTCAGGATCGAGCCATTGGCGTTGAGCGTCAACAGCTCCATCGGCCGGTCGCCGATCACAGCGTCGTAATGCTCCTTCAATCCGCGATGCGGGATCGACACCCGGATATAGCCCGCCAGCGTGCCATCCTGCGCCGTGAACGGCAGATTGACCGCGACCACGGGAATCCCCGAAGACGGTGCCACCGGCAGCATCTGAACCATGCGCCGCGGGTTCAGCATCAGGTCGCGCGTGTTGGGATCCTCCGAAAGATCGAGCCTGCGCCCGCTCGACGTGCAGGTCATCACCCCGCCGGGCGGCAGGAAGCCGGCGAACACGAACTGCCCGCCCGAACGTTCCACGAACTGGTTGAGCTCGCGGCTGCAGGCCTCCGGATCATCGATCAGCGCCGACATCGCCGTGGCCAGCCCGCTGGCGGCGCCAAACGCCGACTCGACCGCCATGCGCTCGCGCTGGGCGAATTCGGCGGTCAGCCGGGCCATGTTGAGACTGTTGATGTTTTTCAGCTCGCGCTGAAGCTGCACGGTCTGGTCCACCGCGATCAGACCCAGCGGCAGCAGCGCCAGCGACAGCATGAAGGCCAGCCTGAGCGACAGGCTGCGGCGCCAGTTGCGGGCCTCGCCCGGCCCGCCCGGTCGCGGCACCGTGGCATCCGCCTCCTGCACCGGTTTTTCGACGCTCACGCCGCAGGCGTCCGTGACGAATTGACAACGGCCTGCGTGCTCGCATCGGTCATTTCCAGCGCCTCGTCATCGTTCAGCCCCATCGCCGCGCTCAGCGCCTCGCGCCCGCGGTTGAGCCGGCTCTTGATCGTGCCCACCTTCACACTGCAGACCTCGGCCGCCTCCTCATAGGAATATTGCAGCGCCCCGACCAGGATCAGAACCTCGCGCTGCTCGACCGGCAGCGTGGCCAGCGCGGCGCGGAAATCGGCCATCTGCAAATGCCCGTCATGGGCCGGCTTGACCGACAGCCGCTCAACCATGGCGCCGTCGCCATCCTCGACCTCGCGCGCGGCCTTGCGGCGCTGCGAATAGAAGGTGTTGCGCAGGATGGTGAACAGCCAGGCCCGCATGTTGGTGCCTTCCTGGAACTTGTCGAAATTGGTCCACGCCTTCAGCACCGTATCCTGCACCAGGTCATCGGCCTGGGCATCGTTGCGCGCCAGGCTCATCGCGAATGCGCGCAGCGCCTTCATATGGCTGACCAGCTCGGTCTTTGCATCATTGGGTTTCATTTGGCCGACCCGTCATCGTCGGAAGCGGGCGGCGCATGGGTCGCCGGAACCTCGATTTCATCGAGCTTGTCGAGCAGCTGCAAAAGCTGCGGCGGCAGCTCGGAAGCCGCATCCTCCTCGAACACGCGCCGCAGGTTCTGGTCTATCTGCGCATTTATCTTGGCTTTGTCCGGTCGATTTGGCACGGTCTACCTCTTCCTCGGGTCATTCTGGCAGGGATTGCCCTTGCCTGCTTGGCGGTTAAATAAAATCATACCCTCGGGAACAAACGCGCGGCTAGGGCGTTTGTTCCCATGAAATGTCAATTCGGGAGAAAAAAGTGACTCAATCCGCACGCCCTTCCCTGTCGATGTCCGATCTGATCGCTCCAGAGCTGCCCTATCTGCGGCGCTATGCCCGGGCTCTGACCGGCGCCCAGGACAGCGGTGATCGCTACGCGGCGGCCACGCTCGAAGCCATCCTCGCCGATCCCGGCACCTTCGACGCTTCCAAAAACGGCGCCAAGGCGGCGCTGTTCCGGGTGTTTCATGATCTCTGGATCAGCTCGGGCCAGCCGACCGGCGAAAATTCCGGCCCCGGGGATGCGTTGCATTCGCGGGCCAACGCCCACCTGTCGCGGCTCACCCCCAACACCCGCGAGGCGCTGCTGCTCAACACCGTCGAAAGCTTCCCCGTAGAAGCCATCGCCGACATCATGCGCACCGAGCCCGACGAGGTCGCCGAGTTGATCGGCATCGCCCGCGAGGAGATGCAGAAAGCGGTGCAGGGCCGGGTGATGATCATCGAGGACGAAGCCATCATCGCGATGGATCTCGAAGGCATCGTCTCGATCATGGGGCATCATGTCACCGGCATCGCCCGCAGCCGCGACGCAGCGGTCGAGATGGGCCGCAAGGACCGTCCCGACCTGATCCTCGCCGACATCCAGCTGGCCGACGATTCCAGCGGCATCGACGCGGTCAACGATCTGCTGCCCGATCTCGGCGATGTCCCGGTGATCTTCATCACCGCCTTCCCCGAGCGGCTGCTCACCGGCGAGCGCCCCGAACCGGCCTTCCTGATCGCCAAGCCCTATCAGCCCGAACAGGTGATCTCGGCGGTCAGCCAGGCGATGTTCTTCGCCTCCACAGAGACGCTCAAGACCTGAACTGGTGGGATGGGCCGCCTTGCCGGCAAAGGGCGTATGATTTCGCCCATCCCGAACCGGCATCGCGGCTGGGGCCTGACGGTGGCAATGCGGGACAAAGCCGACATTTATACGATGCTCAACAATGTCAGCTTCTCTTTCATTGCAGGCAGTGACACAAACTAGAGATAGTGGCCGTGTTTATGCACGGCTCAAAGAGTCAATCGACCAACCCCAATTGGCGGGCAATCGTTGCGCTGTCGTAGTAATCTCGGCCTTCTACAACCATCCCATCTTTTACTTTCATCACGGAACAGTAACGAACCTCGGCCTGCTTTCCGGTTGGTTGGAAATCTCCGAGACTGGAGCGCAAGATACCAGCGTGAATGCCTGTATTGCGAAACTCAACGGTTGCCCATTCTCCACATTGGCTAACAATTACGTTTTCAACCTCACAAAGACCGTCTGGGAAAGCTTCCCGCCATCGATAATAGTCTTTCTTGTAAGCCTCTTTGCCTGTCAGTTTTTCTTGACGAGCAATATCTTCAAAGGCGCAATCCTCCGAAATAATTTCTGCACCGCGATCAGGATCACGCATGCCCCAGGATTCATGAAACTGGCGAACTATTTTTTCTGTTGGATGCATCAATCGCGTCCTTTAGTTTCAATTTACACAGTGCGTGAAGTTTGAACCGCACTCACATCTGCGTGATTGAAAGCCGACATTCGTGTAGCACGCAGCTTTAGTCAAGCTGGGCTCGCAGCAGACATTCTCTCACGAAAATGGCCCGCCCGGGGGGAACATCCGGGCGGGCCTGCCTTCGGCCGAAAGGTGTGATGCCTACGAGGCGGACAAGGCGATCAGCATCCATGCGGCCGTTGCGAGAATGACGGCGTCATGTGTCGGCGGCTGCGTTCAGGGCGTCTTGCCGCGTACTGCCCGTGCCACCATCGCGATGACAAACAGCACCAGGAAGACGAAGAACAGGATCTGCGCGATCCCGGCCGAGGCGCTGGCGATGCCGCCAAAGCCAAAGAGGGCCGCAATCAGCGCGACGACGAGAAATGTAATTGCCCAACCAAGCATGATGGTTCTCCTTTTTCGTTTCGGTTCGGTCGTGGTCTTCGCGATGTCAACGAACCGATGCGGCATTTGTTCCCGACAATGCGGACAAACATGGCAGACAAGCCTGCGCCCGCCAGCCCACCCCGCCTTGCGCGCTGGATTGATTCAAGAATGGATGACGGGGGAAAGTCGGGATGGCCTGCACCACCGCCCGGCCCGGCGACAAGGCAACGCGCCCGAGGAGCGGCTAAAGCGTTTCCACTTAAACCTGAGCCAGGGTTAAGTGGAAACGCCGTGCAACAAATC
>CBDUGF010000156.1:0-6686 GCA_965366835.1 uncultured Rhodobacterales bacterium | reverse complement strand
ATACGGGATCGGCGCAACCGTACTCTACTACGCCGCGCGGGGCGGCGACTTTTCCCGCAGCCCATCCGCCTACCTGGCGCATTTCGCTGAACGCGACCCCTGGGTCAGCCGCGCCGCCCGCAGCGGCATGGAACAGAAGATCGCCAAGGCGGGATGCGCCTATCACGCCCATGATTATCCCGGCACAGGCCACTGGTTTGCCGAAACCGACCGGCCCGGCGCCTATGACAAACCAGCGGCGGCGCTTGCCTTCGAGCGAACGGTGGGGTTTGTTCTGGGGGACAGTTCGCATAGCCCCTGAACGAGGCCCCAGACATGCCAAGCCCCCGTGAAAACGCCTATGGCCAGCCGATCGGTGCGCCGCTTGCCGGCACGTTTCCGCGCCCCCTGCCCCCGCATACGCCGCTGCGCGGGCGCTATTGCAGCCTCGTGCCTGTCGACGCCGCTTCCCATGCCGCAGGGTTGCACCAGGCCTACAGCACCGCCCCGGATGATCGCGGCTGGACCTACCTGCCGCACGGGCCGTTCGCCACGCTCGCAGCCTATGCCGACTGGTTGAAAACCGCCGAGGCGAGCCGCGATCCGCTGTTCTTCACGGTGCTCGATCCCGAGGAGCGTCCGCTCGGCACGGCCAGCTATCTCAGGATCACGCCCGATTCAGGGGTGATCGAGGTCGGCTTCATCAACTTCTCGCATCTGATGCAGGGCACGCGCGCCAGCACCGAGGCGATGTTCCTGATGATGGCGCATGTGTTCGACGATCTCGGGTATCGCCGCTATGAATGGAAATGCGACGATCTCAACGCGCCGTCGCGCCGCGCCGCCCTTCGCCTCGGCTTCACCTACGAGGGCACCTTCCGCCAGGCCACCCATTACAAGGGCCGCAACCGCGATACCGCCTGGTATGCGATCCTCGATTCCGAATGGCCCGCCGCAAAAGCCGAATACCGGCGCTGGCTCGACCCGGCGAATTTCGACGCTGACGGGCAGCAGAAAACCCCGCTCAGGATCCCCCGCTGAGACGCCTCAGCCGTCCTGCGGCTTCAGCCGCCAGGGCTCGTCGGCCTGCAGATAGGCCTCTTCCGCCGGGGTGAGTTCGACCTCGTCATAGCCGGTGACCATCGGCTTCACATGGGCGAAAAAGCCATGGCCCACGGTCAGCAGATAGACATGCACGATCACGAACACCGCGATCACATAGGCCGCCAGCAGATGCAGGTTGGCCACCACATAGAGCCAGAAGCTGCTGTCGGGCACCGCGCCCTCCCAGAAACTGTAGGTCAGATAGAGCAGCCCGGTGCTCCAGATCGCCGGAAAGACAAACCATTTCAGGCCGAAATAGGTCGCCGCCTGAAGCGGGTTGTGCTTGCGCAGGAGCACCTTCTTGTAGGGATGCCTGGCGCCCTTGAACACGCCCCAGGCATAAAACAGCATGACCTGGAACATGCCTTCGAGCGTCGGCACGAACTGGCGCCAGGCGCCGGTGGTGAAGAGCCAGAAGGTGGCGAATATCCAGAGCGCCAGAAGGGCCAGCGCCGCGGCGGTATGCAGCATCACCGCCGGGCCGAACCACAGCAGATCATGCACCCCGTTGAGGCCGAAGCCCGTGACCATCAGCGTCAGGATCAGGATCACCTGCGCCCAGTGCCAGAGCCGCTCGAACCTTGGATAGACCTTGACGATGCGTTTAGTCATGGCGTGTCTCCTTGCGCGAGATGAGCCTCAGGAGGATGTGCAGCCCGACGCCCGCCAGAGCCGCCAGAACCATCAGACGGCCCAGCAGCCCGACCCAGCTCATGCTGTCGCTGCCCGGCAGGAACACCCCGGCCAGCCCCTGCATCCGGCCGTCCTCGGCATGGCATTCGCCGCATTTCACGGCCTTTTCCGCCGGCGCGACCATATGGGTGATCGGCCAATACATGTAGGTGTCGACAAAGCCGAACTCGCCGGAATATTCGGCCTCCGCCGCCTTCATCCCGGCCTCGATGGCGCGGCCCCAGTCGAAATTGGTCCAGAAGGCGGTATCGGTCGTCGGTCCCCAGACATGGGTATAGACCAGCCGGTTGAGCTTGCTGTCATAGGCCTGGCGCCCCTCCATCCGCTTGAACGGCCAGATCCGCGATTTGCCGTCTTCCGGGTCGCCCTTGATGATGTTCACATCGACCACATTGGCCGGGTCGATCTCGTGATCGGCATTGGCATAGGAGACCTGCCCGTCGAACCAGGCATAGTGGGGCACCACGTCCTCGCCATAGTCGAAATTGCCCTTGGTCGAGAGATAGGTGTGCAGCTCGGCCCCGTCCGACTGGACGAAGTCGTGCTCCTTGATCTGGCTGCCGTCCGGGTTCAGCTTGCCGGCGGTCGACCAGTCCCAGAAGGTCTTGGTGGCAACACCGCCGCGGGCGAATTCCGGGATATGGCAGGTCTGGCAGGCCAGCGTATCGGTATGGGCGTTGAGCTTCATGCCCATCAGGCTCGCCGGGTGCGGCGCCGCGCTGTGACAGCTCTCGCAGGTCGCCACATCGCGCCGCTCGCCGGGTTTCAGCGGATCGCCGACATGCGGGTCCACCGCCTTGACGTCATAGCGCGACCCGGCCCATTGGTGCTGGTCGCTGACATGGCAGGTCGAACAGGTCATGTTCTCGCCATCGGGCGACATATGCACATCCACCGCCTTGGCGGGCTGGTAGAGCGCCGAGCTGAGATCGCCGTGTTTCACATTGTCGCCGCCGCCGCCGTAGAAATGGCAATTGCCGCAATTGTCACGCCCCGGCAAGCCCACCGATTGCGCCGCTTTCGACAGGTCGACCGGCCAGGCGAGCGCGCCGGTGATGGTCTGGGTGCCGGGCTTCACCGGATCGAGCGGCGGATGCCCCGCCCCGGTGGCCGACTTGGTATATTGCCCCGAGCGGTCATGGCAGACCAGGCAATCGACCGCCGTGGAGTCTTGCGGCGGCGGCTGGCTCATGTCGTCCCAGCCATAGCCGGTATGACAGGAGGTGCAGCGCGCCTCGTTGCCCGCGACCGAGCCGCAAAACGAATTGATGACATGCGATTTGCCCAGCTTCTGGCCGGTTTTCGGATGGTCGAAATCCCATTTGAAATGGATCGAATGCATCACCTGTTCGTCGGCCTCGGTATGACAGCTCAGGCAGGCCTCGGTCACGTCCGGCCCGGAAGCGAAGTCTTTCTTGAGTTGCTCGAACTTGGTGTGATCCGCGGTGCTGGCGCCCGCTGCGGTTGTCGATCTGGGGGCATCGGGGGCTTTGGGCGCGGCCTGGCTCTCGGCTTGGGCCATACCCGCAAGGCTCAGGGCGATTCCCCAAAGCGCGATGAATTTGATTAGATGTTTCAATGCATTGCCCCTCCCTGCCCAGCTCCGGCCCACCGAAAACGACCCGACCTGCACCGCAATTCTAAACCGGCAGCAACGATGTATATTTGATATATGTCAATTCTCGAATGTGACTTCGCGCTTTACCCGCCTTCAACCTACGCTAACCTGCCACAAACCACCGCGGGGAGCGCGATCATGCCAGATGTCTATAGCCGCAACGATGCCACCGGCCTGGCGGCACTGGTCGCCAGCGGGGATGTGACTCCGAGCGAGCTGCTCGACGAGGCTCTGGCGCGCAGCGCAAGGCTCAATCCAAAGCTCAACGCCATCGTGCAATTGCAGGAGGACGTGGCGCGCAGCAAGATCGCCGAGGGGCTGCCGCAGGGCCCGTTTCACGGCGTGCCGTTCCTGATCAAGGATCTGGGCTGCGAGGCACGCGATTTTCCCACCAACAATGGCTCGCGCCTCAGCCGTGACATGCGCTGGAGCTATGACAGCACGCTGTTCACCCGCCTGCGCGCCACCGGCCTCAACACCTTCGCGCGCACCACCAGCCCGGAATTCGGCATCGGCCCGGTCACCGAAGCGGGCGTCTATGGCGGCCCAACGCGCAACCCGTGGAACCTCGGCCATACGCCCGGCGGCTCGTCGGGCGGCTCCGGCGCGGCGGTGGCGGCGGGGATCGTCCCTGCGGCGCATGGCAGCGATGGCGGCGGTTCGGTGCGCATCCCGGCCTCGTCCTGCGGCCTTGTCGGCTTCAAGCCGACCCGCGCGCGCCTGCCCTCCGGCCCCGGCGCCGGCGAAGGCTGGGGCGGCATGGCGATCGACGGCTTCCTCACCCGCTCCTTGCGCGATACCGCCGCGCTTCTCGATGCATGCGCTGGCGCCGACGCCGGCGCGCCCTATGACGCTCCAGCGATGGCGGAGAGCTATGCAGAAGCCATGGCGCATGATCCCGCGCCCTTGCGCATCCGCTATCACACGGTGAGCTTCACCGGCGATGCGCTGCACCCCGATTGCGTCGAAGCGGTTGAAAACGCGGCAAAACTGATGGCAAACCTCGGCCATCATGTCGAGCCCTGGGCGCCCGAGCCCGAGATAAACGTGCCCGCGATGATGCAGGCCTGGACCCGCATCGTCGCCTGCGGCACCGCCGGGCGCGTAGCCAAGATCATCGGCGACAGGAAGCTTACCCGCGACATGGTCGATGGCGTCACCTTCGGCGCGGTCGAATTCGCCCGGGGCCTCACCGGCGCCGATTACCTCGCCGCGCTGGGCGAGATCCACGCCTTCGGGCGGCGCATGGCCGGGGCGTTCAGCGATTGCGACGTGATCCTGTCGCCCACCCTCGCCCGTCCGCCCTGCGAAATCGGCTATCTCAAGCCCGACAACACGGATTTCGCCGCCTATCGCTCCGGCCCTGGCGGCGTGTTCGAATATTCCCCGATCACAGCGATCTACAATGCCAGCGGTCAGCCCGCCATGTCGCTGCCGCTGCACTGGAGTGCCGGCGACCTGCCCATCGGCGTGCATTTCGCCTGTGCTTTCGGCGAGGATGCGCGGCTGATGTCGCTCGCCGGCCAGATCGAGCGCGCCGCGCCGTGGTGGGACCGGCAGCAGCAGCTGGTCGACAAGGGCGGGATCTGGACTCCGTAGCGAGCCAACCCCCTGCCCGGCCTCAAATCTCGCCCACGTGATGGCCGTTTTGCCAGTTGGGGTCTTCCCGGCGGACCTTGCGGGTGTTCCAGATGCCCGCGGGAATGCCGATCACCAGCCCGACCACGCCCGCAGTGATGAACGCGGCCCAGCTGTACCAGCCGACCGCGAAGAACCCGACCAGAGCCGCCCCGGCGACGCAGAGCACCCAAAGCGGCGTGAATACCAGTTTCCATCCATATTTCATGGCCTGTCTCCTTTGCTTTCGTCAGGAAGGAAACGCCGGGATCGCCGCAAGGTTCCTGATCCGGGCCACGCCAATTGATGCATCCGCGCCACGCCCTGCGACATTTGGCGTCTATCCACAACATCTTGTTGCAGTGCGGCATTCGCCCCGTTAGATGTGCCCTCACAGGTGCATAGACGCGGCAATGCAATTCTGACGCTTCGGGGCTGGGTGTTCGACAAGAGCAACCGGCCCCGTTTCATGTCGGGGCGTCACAAGTCGCGGATTTTCATGTTCTGGAATAGGTGAAGGCGCCAGGTGCTCAGACGCGGTCTTCGCAAGTGGCCGAGGCCACGATCCTGACGCCTTCGATGAACAGGCGTTTCCGAAGAAACTTCTATCCATTTTGCTCCGGCTCTTGCGAACCTTTGCGCAGCGGGATCGCTCCTTCTGGCCGAAGCCATCGGGATCGTCCCCCCAAACCGGCGCAGCATCCTGAGATCCTGTTCCGGCCAACACGAATGGCTTTGTTCACCGCCGTCCTGGGTCGTCCCCGAAGGGCTTCGCCATTTGGGCCAGCGTTCCGGCGCTCTCAACACGCTTCGGGTTCGGTATAACCTATCCCCTTGGCGCTCCTGCCCCGAAAGACCTCTCGTGCCCCGCTTCGGGTCCGAAGACCCTCTGCGTTGAGTTCAGGCTGACTCCGCGGGGGTGAGTCGGGCAAGGGGAAAAACGGGCGTGGGGCAAATTTCTTGGGGATAAGTCATTGGAATTGCTTGGGGATTTCCTGTGGGTAAGTCGGATTTTGGTTTGGGGTCAGGGGGTTGGGAAATATGTATCCTACGCTATTCTTTTTGAACTTTCCCAAAAGCTCCTTTCCCAAAAGCTCTTTGTTCCAATGCCATATGTCAGTCTCTACAGTTGTCCCTCATGAGTTACACCAACCCACTACATTCTGGAAAACGCTCTCTTGCTTAAGTTGTAACGGTGAATTACAATTTAACCTGAACCAACAAACGTAGACATTACATGAAAACCATATCCGAACTTAACCTTGGCTTCAGTGACGCTGAAAACTATAAGCGAAGGGAAAACAAACAGCTGTTTCAGAAGCT
Source organism: uncultured Rhodobacterales bacterium (assembly GCA_965366835.1). GTDB lineage: Bacteria > Pseudomonadota > Alphaproteobacteria > Rhodobacterales > Rhodobacteraceae > JAKGBX01. The sequence continues at coordinate 352 of CBDUGF010000156.1, read as the reverse complement.
TTTTGTTCAAAATGAATACCTCGATGACCTTCTCGAACCAAACGTTTCGTTTCTTGTTGGCGAAAAGGGAACCGGAAAAACTGCGTATAGCATTTTTCTGTCAAACACTGATTATAGAAATGTGAAGTCGTCAACAACATTCTTGCGGGAAACTGAATATCAAAAATTTGTGCATCTGAAAAAACTCATCACCTTGATTTATCGGATTATACTGAAATTTGGAAAACACTTATTCTTCTTCTGTTTTGCGAAAAACTGAGCAAGCACCTTAACGCTCCATGGTTTGGTTCCGGAAAAAAGGCAATAAGAGAAATAAATTCTGCAATTGAAGAGTTTTATAGTAATGCATTTT
>CBDUGF010000155.1:0-6953 GCA_965366835.1 uncultured Rhodobacterales bacterium | reverse complement strand
CGCTGGCATAGGCCGCAAGTGCCGCGTGATCGAGCGGCACCGGGGCGGTGTAGAACGCGGCGATGATGCGCGCATCGGCCTTCGCCTCCACATCCGTCACCCCGATTTCGATGAGGCCCGGAAACCCCATCAGCGCGTTTTCCACTTCCAGCGGCGAGACGCGATAGCCGCCGGCATTCATCATGTCATCGACGCGGGCGTGATACTCGATCTGGCCATCCGCGCCCATCGCGCCGTGATCGCCGGTGAGAAACCATTCGCCGCGGAACTTGGCGCGGGTTTCCGCTTCGGCGCCGAGATAGCCCAGCATCAGCCCCGGATCGCGGCGCGAGACCGCGATGGTGCCATCCTCGCCGATCGGCACCGGCTCGCCATCCTCGCCGATGATCGCCAGTCGGCGGCCGTCCTGCGGCAGGCCCAGCGTGCCTGCCCGCGCCGGCCGGCCCGGCGCGCCCGAAATGAAGGTCGAGCATTCCGACATGCCGAAAGCCTCGTAGATCTCCTTGCCGGTGGCGTCGCTCCAGGTCTGGCGGATCGCCTCCGAAAGCTTCTCTCCGGCGCTCAGCCCATGGCGCAGCCTGGGCAGGTCAAGCTTGGGGAAATGCTTGAGAATCTTGCGGTAAACTCCCGGTGCAGCAGCGAAAATAGTTGCCTCATGTTGCTTGAGAAGCTGCGGCAATTGTTCGGGCTCGGTCCCCGGCGCCGGGATCAGCGCGGTGGCGCCGACGCTCCAGGGATCCATCAGGCCGGTGCCCAGCGTATAGGTCCAGTTGAACGCCCCTGCATGGCACAGCCGGTCACTCTCGCTCAGCCCGTACCAGCCCTCGTGCATCATGCCGCGCGCCCAGATCGCGCGATGCGCGTGCATCACCGCGCGGGCCTTGCCCGAGGTGCCGGAGGTGAAGATCACATAGGCCAGCCGCTCGGGATCGCCCATGTCCCAATCGCAGGGCGCATGGTCCCGCATCGCGACCAGCGCGTCCTGAGAGATCACGGGAATGTCGGTGTCGGGGCAGGCCACACCCTCGGCCAGCAGGATCGCCGCCGGCTCCAGCGTTTCGATCATCCCGGCCACCTCGCGCCCGGTCAGCTGGGTCGAGGTCGGCACCGGCACCAGCCCGGCGGCCATCGCACCGAGATAGGCGATGGGGAATTCCACCGTATTGCCCAGCCGCATCAGCACGATATCCCCCGGCGTGAGCCCGGCCTGCAAGAGCCCGGTGCCGGTGCCGCGCACCGCCGCCTCGAGTTGCCCGTAAGACCAGCGTTCGGCCGCAGCAGGCCCGAGCACCGCCAGCGCGATCTTGTCAGGCAGATCGCGCGCGCGCGCCAGCACGTGGGCCGCGAAATTGAACGGGGCGGGGCAGGGCGGCCAGGCGCCATTGTCGAATACCGATAGCATGGGCCAAGTGCTAGGCCCTGCCGAAGGCCATTGCAAGCGCCGCCGCGCGCGCCTAGAACCCGCGCCATGACGGCACGCACCCACAGCGCGATCGTGCGCATCGCGCGCGCAAACGGCGATCGGCAAAGCCCCGAGCCGCTGAACCTCGGGGCGCGCGTGCGGGCCCTGCGCAAGGCGCGCGGTTTCACACTGGAGCAGGCCGCCCGCGCCGCCGGTCTGGCGCGCTCGACCTTGTCGAAGATCGAAAACAGCCAGATGTCGCCCACCTACGAGGCGGTCAAGAAACTGGCCCAGGGGCTGGAGATATCCGTGCCCCAGCTGTTCACCGCGCCGCAAGCGGGCCAGGTCGCGGGCCGCATGAGCGTCACCCGCATGGGCCAAGGCGGCGCCCACCCCACCGGCACCTACGAGCATGAATTGTTCGCCGAAAGCCTGAGTGGCAAACAGATGCTGCCCTACCGCGCCCGGGTCCGCGCCCGCACGATGGCCGAGTTCGACGGCTGGGTGCGCCATGCCGGCGAGGAATTCCTCTACGTGCTCACCGGCGTCGCCATGCTCTATACCGAACTCTACGAACCGGTCGAGTTGCGCCGCGGCGACAGCGCCTATTACGACGCGGCGATGGGCCACAACCTGATTTCGCTCAGCGAGGAAGACGCCACCGTGCTCTGGGTCACCTCGCTGGTCTGATCTGATGGGGCGCTGCGCGCACAGGTTTTCGTGACTGGGGCTCCGCCCCAGACCCCGGGATATTTCGGGCAAGATGAACATGCCATGAATCGACATCCGCGGCGGAGCGCAGCTTTCGGGTCATGCCAGCTCGCCGATCCGGTCGAGATGAATTTTCAGCTCCCCCGCCTCCATGTCCTCCACCGGCATCTCCAGAAGCGCGCGGGCGCGGCGCTCCAGGATGCCATAGGCGGTCTCGAATGCCTCGGGCCAGTCGGCCTCATCCGCTGCCGCCGGATCCTCCACCCCCCAATGCGCCCGCACCGGAGCCACGCCGTTCCTCGCCGGCCAGATCGGGCAGGTCTCGCCCGCGGCACTCGCGCAGACGGTGATCACAACGTCCATCTTCGGCGCGGCTTCGGTGGCGAATTCATCCCAGCTTTTCGAACGCGCCTGCGACAGATCATGGCCCAGCCCGCCAAGCAGCTTCAGCGATTGCGGATGCACCGCCCCCGCCGGCTGCGATCCGGCCGAAAAGGCGCGCACCCGGCCCTCACCGAGGCGGTTGAGCAAAGCCTCCAGCAGGATCGAGCGGGCCGAATTGCCGGTGCAGAGAACCAGGATATTCATGACATCCTCCAATGTTGCCGGTGCAGCGCCTTCATGACAGCCGCCTCACTCTTCATGCCACCAGACATCCGGCATGAACCACGGCCCATCGCCATAGACCGGGACATGCTCGGGATATTTCAGCGCCCGGGCATGGGCGATCCGTCCGACTCCGAATTCATAGGTCGGGATCACATAGCGCCCGGCCGTCAGCACCCGGTCGAGCGCGCGCACCGCGGCGGTGAACTCGGCCGGATCCTCGGTGGCCAGCATGTGGTCGATCATCGCCTCGGCGGCGGGTGAATTCATGCCCATCAGGTTGCGCGTCCCCGGCGCCTTGACACCGTAAGCGCCCCAGTAAAGCCGCTGTTCGTTGCCCGGAGACAGCGAAAAACCGCGGCGGAAATCGGTCATGTCGAAATCATAGGTCTCGAGCCGCTTGTAATATTGCGCATTGTCGACCACTTCGGCGCGCGCCGCTATCCCGATCCGGGCCAGCGACTTGGCGAAGATGTTCACAAAGGCCTGGTTCTCCTGCGCGCCCTGGCGCAGCAGGATCGAGAATTGCAGCGGTTTGCCCTTCGCGTTGACCATCGCGCCGTCAGTTACCCGCCAGCCGGCCTCGGCCAGCAGCTTCATCGCGCGGCGCAGGTTCTTGCGGTTGCGCGCGCTGCCGTCGCCGACAGGCAGGGCATAGCCCTCCAGCGTGCCGGGCAACAGCTCTGCGGCAAACGGCTCCAGCAAATCGCGCACCCGCCCCTCGGCCGGGCCGGGCCGCATGCCCAGTTCGGTGCCCGAGAAATACGAGGTGATGCGCTTCTGCCGCCCGCCGGTGATGGTGTCGTTCATGTATTCGAAATTGAACGCCAGCAGCATCGCTTCGCGCACCCGCCAGTCGTCGAACGGCGCGCGTCGCGTGTTCATCACGAAGCCGGTCATGCCCGAGGGTTTGCCGTCGGGGATCTCGGATTTCACCATTTCGCCCGATTGCATCGCGGGAAAATCATAGTCGCGCGCCCATTTCTCGGCATTGCTCTCGCGATAGACGTTGAGCTGACCACTCTTGAACGCCTCGAACAGCACCGCGCCATCGCCGTAAAACTCGATTCGGATCTCATCCAAATTGGCGCGCCCGCGCATCAGCGCCAGATCGCGCGCCCAATAGTCGGGGTTGCGCCTGAGGCTGACGAACCGCCCGGCTTCATAGTCGGCTACCGCGTAAGGCCCGGTGCCGATCGGCGCTTCCAGCCCCGAGGCGGCGAAATCGCGGTCCTGCCATTGCGCCTTTTTCAGGATCGGGCGCAGCCCGGCCAGCAGCGCCAGTTCGCGGTCGTCGGTGTTGAACGTGATCCTCAGGCTGCGCGGTCCGGTCGCCTCGATCTTATCGACCTTTTGCCAGAATCCGAGATAGCGCGGGTGGCCTTGGGTTCCGAGCGTCTCGTAGGACCAGAGCACATCCTCGAGCGTCACCGGCGAGCCATCCCAGAATCGGGCCTCCGCGCGCAAGGTGAATTCCACCCATTTGCGATTCGGTCCGACCTCGACCGATTCGGCCAGATGGCCGTAGAGCGCGAACGGTTCGTCGTAATTGCGGTCGAGCAGGCTCTCGTATCCGAGAAAGCGAAACTGCCACGGCGCGGTGCCTTTCAGGATGAAGGGGTTGAGCGAATCGAACCCGCCGGTATTGCCGGTCACGATCTGTCCGCCCTTGGGCGCCGCCGGGTTGGCATAGGGCAGAGACACAAAATCAGGTGGTAGGGCGGGATCGCCATACATAGATAGCCCATGGCGCGGCTCTGCCCGGCCGGATCCGGCGGCCAAAATCAGCCCGGCGCATAGGCTGAAAATTGCCAATCGCGCGCCCCATTGGCGGAAAAACACTGGTCTCATAATGGCAACAATCCCGCTCTGCCCTTGTTTTCATTACGCGGAAGCTAACGAGGGATTCACATGTTATCAAACTTTTAGCTTGGCCCTCGGCTTGAGATTGCTTATAAAGGTGTCACTGCTCGATAGGTTTCTTGCCTGTATGAAACCTGCCTCAATAACTTAACGCCCGCTTCGTGCGGGCGTTTTTTTTGCGCATCATGCTGCCACTGATCCGGGGCAGGGCGGTTCCCATCCTTCCGTGGTATCATTGGCGTGTGCCGAGGAAGAGGAGATCGAGAAGATGGACGACACCAAAATCGCCGAGCTTGCCGCCGCACTCAGGGCGGCGCACGGGCCGAGAGCCGCAGCCGAGGCCGCCAGCAGGCGTCGCGCCTGCGAGGCCGAGGGAAAATCTGCCGAAGCCGAAACCTGGCGCAGCATCTACAACGCCCTGAATACGCTGGCCGCGCCGCACCAGGGCTGAATCGACGGCAGCGGCGCCCGCGCCGGGGCGGGGCGGTGAAGGCCGGGGTTTTACCCGTTTATGTTGCGCTTGCAGCATGGCATAGTCGCGCCAGATCGCACAGCAAGGAGCGCGCGCCATGACATCACTGGCCGGAAAAACCGCCGTCATCACCGGATCGAACTCAGGTATCGGGCTGGGCGTCGCCCGCGAACTGGCCCGCGCCGGGGCCGATGTGGTGCTGAATTCCTTCACCGACAGCGAGGAAGATCATGCGCTGGCCGCCGGGATCGGCCGCGAATTCAAGGTCACAGCGCGCTATATCCAGGCCGACATGTCGAAAGCCGCGCAATGCCGCGCCCTGATCGAAAAGGCTGGCGCCTGCGATATCCTGGTCAACAACGCGGGCATCCAGTTTGTCGCCCCGATCGACGAATTCCCGACCGAGAAATGGGATGCGATCATCGCCATCAACCTTTCATCGGCGTTTCATACCACCGCCGCCGCCCTGCCGATGATGCGCAAGGCGGGCTGGGGCAGGGTGGTCAACATCGCCTCGGCCCATGGGCTCACCGCCTCCCCGTTCAAATCCGCCTATGTCGCCGCCAAGCATGGCATCGTCGGCCTTTCCAAAACCACCGCGCTGGAAACCGCGCGCGAGCCGATCACCTGCAACGCGATCTGCCCCGGCTATGTGTTGACCCCGCTGGTCGAGGCCCAGATCCCCGACACCATGAAGGAATACAACATGAGCCGCGAGGACGTGGTCGAGAATGTCATGTTGCAGCGCCAGCCGAGCCGCGAATTCGCCACCACCGAACAGATCGGCGGCACCACCGTGTTCCTGTGCTCGCCGGCGGCGGATCAGATCACCGGCACGACCATCTCGGTCGATGGCGGCTGGACCGCGCTTTGAGAGAGCAGACCACCCCGAGGAGCAGCCCATGACCCGGATCAACCTCGCTCTGCAAGGCGGTGGCGCTCATGGCGCCTTCACCTGGGGCGTGCTCGACCGATTGCTGGATGATCCCGAAATCGAGATCGCCGGGATTTCCGGCACCTCCGCGGGCGCACTCAACGGCGCCGCGCTCAAGGCCGGGTGGCTGACGGGCGGCAACCAGGGCGCGCGCGACAATCTCGATTGGCTCTGGAGCCGGATGGGCGCGCTCAGCGATCCGGCGCTGCTGGCCTGGCTTCGCGGCGCTGTGGGGCCGTTCTCCGACATGGTCGATTTCAGTTGGCCGCTGATGCTGGCCGATGCCGCCGCGCGGATGACGACGCCCTATGCCTGGGGCCCGTTGTGGCGGAACCCGCTGCGCCCGGTGGCCGAGGCGTTCCACTATGACAAGGTCTGTTCCGCCGCGGGCCCGGCGCTTTTCGTCTGTGCCACCAATGTGCGAACGGGCAAGATCCGCATCTTCCAGGGCGACACGATCAGCACCGAAAGCCTGCTCGCCTCGGCCTGCCTGCCGACCCTGTTCCAGGCGGTCGAAATCGACGGCGAGGCCTATTGGGACGGCGGCTATACCGGCAATCCGGCGCTGTTTCCGCTGTTCGACCCGGCGCTGCCCGATGACGTCGTGGTGATCAACATCAATCCGCTGGTGCGCGACGAGGTGCCCAAATCGCCACAACAGATCCAGAACCGGATCAACGAGATCAGCTTCAATTCCTCGCTGCTGCGCGAGCTGCGCGCGATCGACTTCGTCAAGCGCCTGCTGGCCGACGGTGCGCTCAAGCCCGGCACGATGAAGGATGTGAAGGTGCACATGATCTCGGATGATGTGCTGATGAACGAGCTCTCGGTCAGCACCAAGCTTTTGCCCAACCCGCTGTTGCTCGATCGTCTGAAAGCTGCGGGGCAGGCGGCGGCCGAGAAATTCCTTGCCGATCACCGCGCCGATCTGGGCCAGCGCGGCACGATCGATCTTGCGGCAAAGG
>CBDUGF010000154.1:0-6962 GCA_965366835.1 uncultured Rhodobacterales bacterium | reverse complement strand
GTCGGCGTGGTTTCGCTGCGCGGGCTGCTGACCGCCAAGCGCAGCGCCAGGCTGACCTCGATCATGGTCGAACCCCTGACCGTCGACGTCACCACCAGCCTGGACACTTTGCAGGATCTGTTCGACGAGCACAATTTCCTCGGGCTTCCGGTCGTCGAGGCCGATGGCCGGCTGGTCGGCGTGGTCTCGCGCTCGGCGGTCGACTCCGCCGCGCTCGAACGGTCGGAAAGCGAAAGCCTCAAGCGTCAGGGTGTCGTCGGAGACGAACTGCGCGCCATGCCGACATGGCTGCGCTCGCGCCGGCGCCTGGCCTGGCTGTCGGCCAACATCGTTCTCAACATCATCGCCGCATCGGTGATCTCGGCCTATGAAGAGACCCTCGCCGCGGTCATCGCGATTGCCGTTTTCCTGCCGATGGTGTCGGACATGTCCGGCTGTTCCGGCAATCAGGCCGTCGGCGTCACCATGCGCGAGCTGTCCCTCGGCATCGTCCAGCCCAAGGATGCGATGCGGGTCTGGCTCAAGGAAGTCTCGGTCGGCGTGATCAACGGCATCGCGCTGGGGATCCTGATCGGGCTGGTGTGCTGGGCCTGGAAGGGCAATCCGTTTCTCGGCCTCGTGATCGGCGTCGCGCTGGCATTGAACACCGTTCTCGCGGTCTCGATCGGCGGTGTCGTGCCGCTGCTGCTGAAGCGGCTGAACCAGGATCCGGCGGCGGCCAGCGGCCCGCTCCTGACAACGATCACCGACATGGCCGGGTTCTTTCTGGTGCTCAGCCTGGCGACCCTGATGATGCCGCTGCTTCTGTGACAGCGGATCGCCCGGAAACCGGCCGGGCCGCCGGCGCCGGTTTGGCAGGTGCACCGCGCGAACCCGGTTTTCGCGGCAAGGCCGGGGATCACCGCGCGCCCGGTTAACCTTAACGCGCGTTCATATATTCAGGAATCCGATGTCATACGCATTGCAGCCGGGCGACAGCCGAAGATCACCCCCGGCATTTTTCACCGCGCGGTGTCGTTAACCTCTCAGCGCCGGCAGCCCCACGCCGGTGCTCTCGAAGCCGCCATCGGCGGCGATCACCTGGCCGGTGATATAGCTCGCCTTGTCCGAGCACAAAAACACGATGGCCTCGGCGATCTCGCGCTCGCTGCCATAGCGGTTGAGCGGGATAGCATCATGATATGACGCGATAATTTCCGGGCTATGCACCGCCATCGCCAGCTTGGTTCTGACCGGCCCGGGGCAGATGCAATTGGCCCTTATGCCCCATTCGCCCCATTCCGCCGCCTGCTGCTTGGTCAGCTGGATCACCCCGGCCTTCGAGGTGCCATAAGCCACCCTCAGCGTCGACGCCCGCAAGCCGCTGATCGAGGCGATGTTCACAATCGCCCCCCTGGTCTTTTTCAGTTCGAAAACAACGGCTTGGCTGACCAGAAACGGCCCGTCCAGGTTGGTCTCCATAACCCGCCGCCACATCGCGAAATCACAATCGTCGATCGGTCCGAACTCGGCCACCCCGGCATTGTTGACCAAGACATCCAGCCGCCCGAATTCGCCTTTTACCCGCTCCGCCATCGCCTCCACCTGCGCCGGCACACTGACATCGCACAACACCGGCAAGACCCGCTCCAGCCCGGCAGATGCCTTCTCCAGTTCCGGCCCGTCGCGATCGATCATCGCCACCCGAAAACCATGCTCCAGAAACAGCTTGGTCGTCGCCAGCCCGATGCCCCGCGCCGCCCCCGTCACGATCGCCGTTTTCATCCCGTCCCCCTGCTTCCTCTGACCAGAAATATCCCGGGGGTGCGGGGGCAGAGCCCCTGCTCCTTGCTCCGGGAAACATCACAACCGCCTGTAATTCAAACCCATTTTGCCATCGGCGGCAGGCTCATCAACACCGCGTTGGCGTCATGCCCGGTCTCCAGCCCGAACTTGGTACCGCGATCATAGACCAGGTTGTATTCGGCATAGAGCCCGCGATGAATGAGCTGTCTGTCCTTCTCCGCCGCGCCCCAGACAGTGCCCATCCGCCGCTCCACCAGCGGCAGGAACGCCGGTAAGAATGCCCGCCCCACATCCTGGATAAAGGTAAAATCCGCCTCCCAATCCCCGGTGTTGTGATCGTCGAGAAAGATCCCGCCCACGCCCCGCGCCCGCTTGCGATGCGGGATATAGAAATAGCTGTCGGCCCAGGATTTGAACCGCGGGTAATAGGTCTCGTCGTGGCGGTCGCAATGCTGCTTCTGGGTGAAATGAAAATGCGCCGTATCATCGTCATATTCGATACACGGATTGAGGTCGGACCCCCCGCCGAACCACCAGCCATGCGGGGTCCAGAACATGCGTGTGTTCATATGCACCGCCGGGCAATGCGGGTTCTGCATATGGGCCACAAGGCTGATGCCGCTGGCCCAGAAGCGCGGGTCTTTTTCCATACCGGGCAAGCCCTTGCGCGCCGCCATCGCCGCCTGCGCCCGCTCTCCGAGCGCGCCGTAGACGGTCGAGACATTCACCCCGACCTTCTCGAACACCCGCCCGCCGCGCATCACGCTCATCAACCCGCCGCCCGCATCCGAGCCGTCCTCGCTGGTGCGGCTGGTCTCGCTCACCTCGAACCGCCCCGGCGCCACCTCGGCCAGGGGCGCCTTGGCAGGCTTGTCTTCGATCGCCTCGAACGCCGCAACGATCTCGTCGCGCAAGCTGCGAAACCATGCGCTCGCCCGGGCCTTCTCGTCCTGCATTTCATCGCTCATCCGAAGCCCTCTCAATGCGCCGGCGCGGTCACCGGGTCGAGCAGGGTGCGCCCGCCATCCACGGTCAGAACCTGGCCGGTCATGAAGCCCGACCCATCCGAGGCCAGGAACTGCACAGTTTCAGCCAGTTCGCTGGCGCTGGCGATCCGGCGCAGCGGCGTGCCCGCCTCGATCACGGCGCGAAAATCGGGATGCGCCTTCAGCCGCTCCTGCATGCTCGCACTCATCACCGAACCCATCGACACCGCGTTGACCCGGATGCGCTTGCTGGCCAGCGCCACCGCCAGCGAGCGTGTCATCTGTTCCAGCGCCGCGTTGGAGATCGACAGCGCCATCAGCTCGGGATGGGCCCGGCGCGACAGGATCGAGCTGAGGTTGATGATCGAGCCCACGCCGCCCTCCTCCTGTTCCTCGCCCTGCTTGATCATCCGCTTGGCCACAACCTGGCTCAGTCTCAGCGCCGTCATCAGGTTCTGCTGGATCATCGCATCCACCGCATCGTCATCGGGGTTGAGCGGGTCCGAGCGCACCACCTGGCGCGAGGCATTGACCAGCACATCGACCCGCTCGAACGCGTCGATCGTCGCTGACAACAGATTGGTCACGGTCAGTTTCTCGCGCAGATCGCCGGCGAAATACCGGACATGGCCATCCTCCGCCGTCGCGCCGACTTCGCGCTGCAGACCCTCTTCGTCCATGTCCGCGAACATCACATTGGCGCCCTTGTCGGCGAAATGGCGGGCAATCGCGAGACCCACGCCATTGGCCGCCCCGGTGACAATCGCGGTTTTTCCGGCAATCGAAAGCGACATCGCCAATCCCTGTCTGATTCTGCTGTGACGTTAAAGTGTTTCGAGACAAGTTTGAAACACGAGTTTGTCTCTCTGCGCTTGATGGGTTTTCAGCGCGGCTTGCACGCCGGACGAGACGCGGCGAAAATCTTGAACCGGTTATCGCCGCCGATCTCGCGCACCTCGCGAAAACTGGCCGCCAACGCCTGCTCATAGGGCAGATGCCGGTTGGCCACCATATAGAGCCGCCCGCCAGTGGAAAGACAGGCCGCGGCATTGCGGATAAACGCCTGTCCCAGCTCGGGAACCCCCTTGCGGCCGGCGTGAAACGGCGGGTTCATGATGATGGCATCCAGCGCCGCCTCGGGGCGCCAACGGGTGGCATCGGCCCAGTGGAAATGCGCGCGCGGATCGCTCAGATTGGCCCTGGCACAGTCCAGCGCGGCATGGTCGGCCTCGATGAGATCGAGGCTTTCGACCGCCTCGCGCTTGAGGATTTCGCCTGCCAGATAGCCCCACCCGGCGCCGAAATCGGCCAGCTTGCGGCCCAGCTTCTCGGGCAGGGCCTGCGCCAGAAGCGCCGAGGCCGGGTCGATCGCGTCGGCGGAAAAAACCCCCGGTTCGGTCAGGAAGCCATCCTGGTTGGCCGACCGCCCGCCCGATTGCGCCCAATCGGCAAAGGCGCCTTTCTCGGCCCTGACGACAAAGCTCTTGCCATGGGCCTTGGAATAGGCCTCCGAACATTCCGCCCGCTGGCGCATTTCGCGATAAATACTGTCGACACCTTCGGTTTTCTGCCCGTCCACGATCACCTGCCCCGCCAGATCGACCGCCTGCGCCAGCAAAGCGCGCGCCTCGGCCTTGGCCCGGGGCAGAAACACCAGCGCCAGCGCCGCCTCTCCGGGCGCGGCAACGGCGACGTCAAACCCGGCAGCCTGCAACGCATCCACATCCGGCTTCATCCGCGCCACGACGCGCAGGCGCTCCCTTGGCAGGGCGCTCAGATCATGTTCTGCGGTTGCTCCGAAAACCGCAATATCGCCGGTTTCGGGCAGCGCGAAGGCGCCGCTTTGAAGATAAAGGGCCAGTCGGGAATTGTTCATGCCGGTTCGGGCGCGCCGCGCCTCATTCCTTTTCCATGGTGCATTGCAGCGGATGCTGATGACGGCGGGCGAAATCCATCACCTGCGCCACCTTGGTCTCGGCAATCTCATGGCTGAACACGCCGACCACGGCAATGCCCTTCTTGTGAACGGTCAGCATGATCTCGAAGGCCTGAGCGTGATTCATCCCGAAGAACCGCTCCAGCACATGCACCACGAATTCCATCGGGGTGTAATCGTCGTTGAGCAGCAACACCTTGTAGAGCGGCGGGCGCTTGGTCTTCGGGCGCGTCTCGACAACGATCGAGGTCTCGCCCCCGTCCTCGTCATCGGCTTTACCGGCCATGATATGCTCTGGCGTTTTCATGCAGCCCTGTTCATTTTGGTTTGGCACCCTCGAGCGATCTATATAACCTCTGAGCCAGCCCAGAAAAGGGGGCGTCGCTGCGCGAGGGGGCGCCATGCCGCAAAATCTGACCATGATCGGCTTCGATGCCGACGATACGCTCTGGCACAACGAGCGGTTTTTCCAGATCACCCAGGAGCGATTCGCCGGGCTGCTGGAGGATTTTGCCGACCCCGATCATCTTTCCGAACGGCTTCTGGAGGCCGAGCGCCGCAATCTCGGGCATTATGGCTTCGGGATCAAGGGCTTCATGCTGTCGATGATCGAAACCGCGCTGGAAGTCACCTCCGACCGCGTGCCCGGCGCGGTGATTCACGAGATCATTTCGGCCGGGCAGGAGATGCTGCGCCATCCGATCGAACTTCTGCCCCATGCCCGCGAGGCGATCGAGACGCTGGCGCCCGATTACACGCTGGTGTTGATCACCAAGGGCGATCTGCTGGACCAGGAGCGCAAGCTGGCTCAGTCCGGCCTGGGCGAGCTGTTCGATGCGGTCGAGATCGTCTCGCACAAGTCGATGGAAACCTATCGCGCCGCCTTCACCCGCCATGGCCGCGGGCCGCGCCACGCGATGATGGTCGGCAATTCGATGCGCTCCGACGTGGTGCCGGCGATCGAGGCCGGCGGCTGGGGCGTCTACGTGCCGCACGGGCTGGAATGGGAGCTCGAGAAGGCGCCGCCGCCGGTGGGGTCGGCCCGCTTTGCCGAACTGGTCGATCTGGGCGAGCTTTTGCGGCTGATCGAGGCTATCGGATGAGCCGCCGGGTTTGCGCATCGAGGTTTTGCGCCGCCTTCGGCGTCGCCCGGGGGCGCCTCGCTGCGCTCGGCGCCATATGCGGCTGAAGGCGCGCCCGTCCAGTCGGGGCACCGCCGGCGGCAAGGCCGGGATTTGAGTATTTTTGCCAAGAAAAAGCAGAGAGGGATCACTGCTGCCCGCGACTTTCGCGCGTGAGGGCAGCCGGGCGGCAGGCCACTTGAGGGGAACGGTTGGATGGGCAGGGCTCTGCGCGCGAGGACCGGGGAATGCGCGGCGTGGTAAGCTTCAGGCGATGATCTCGAACCGGGTGACATCGACCAGGCCCCGATCAGTGATCTTCAGCGCCGGGATCACGGGAAGGGCGAGAAAGGCGAGTTGCAGGAAGGGCTCTTCCAGCACCACGCCGAGGCCTCTTGCCGCGTCACGCAGATCGGTGAGTGCGGATCTCACGCTTTCATAGGGCTCGAGGCTCATCAGCCCGGCGACAGGAAGCGCCAGTTCCGCCAGCACCTTGCCGTCGCGCACCACGACGAAACCGCCCTCGAGCGCCTGCAACCGGTTCGCCGCCAGCGCCATGTCATCATAATCCGCGCCGACCACAGCGATGTTGTGATGGTCGTGACAGACGGTCGATCCGATGGCGCCCGCCTTCAGCCCGAAGCCCTTGACGAACCCGGTCGCCATGTTGCCGTTCTTGCCGTGACGTTCGATCACCGCGATCTTGATCAGGTCGCGCGCCACATCCGGGCGCTTGTCGCCATCGGCGATCGGGATCGTCTCGTGCAGGTGTTCGGTGATGATCTTGCCTTCGATGATGCCGATCACATGCGTGTCTTCCCGATTGCCGCCGGTGCGAAAATCCTGCGCGCCGACCTTGTGCGCCTTCACCGATCCGCGCCCGACCGGCGCAATGATCTCGCGCCGCGCGAAGGCTGCATCCGAAAGCACGACACCACCGATCATCACCATCTGCGCATCGCACGCCTCGAGGCTCCTCACCGCCACGATATCGGCGCGCTTTCCCGGCGCGATCTGGCCGCGATCCTTCAGCCCGAACGCTTCTGCCGCCGACAGGCTGGCGGCGCGATAGACCGCCCGGGTCGAAATCCCGAGCCCGATCAGCGTGCGGATCATGTAGTCGAGATGGCCATG
>CBDUGF010000153.1:0-7163 GCA_965366835.1 uncultured Rhodobacterales bacterium | reverse complement strand
GCAGGTGATCCTGCGGCCCGAGATCGCGGCGGTGATCGCGGCGGGGTATGATCCGGCGCTGCCCGGGGTGGCGCGGGACGGCACGGCGCATGGTTTGCGGCTGTTTGCGCGGATGCGCGCGGGGTAAAAAGGCCGCCCGAAACCGTTCCCGCCCACCCTCCCCCCGGTTTCGGGCGGCCTGTGGGCGGGGCTGCCTGCAAGGTCGAGAACGCCGCGCGTTTTCTGGCAAGCCGGGATATTTGGGGCAAGATGAAGGGCAAGGGGGACAGGATGCGCGCATTTGTGGCGATTGATCTCGGCGAGGCGATGCTGGATGCGCTGGAGCAGGTGCAGGCGGGCTTGCCCGGGCGGATCGTGCCGCGCGAGAACCTGCATCTGACGCTGGCTTTTCTCGGCGAGGTCAGCGAGGCGGTCTTGCGCGAGCTGCATAAGGGGCTGGCGACGCTGGAGCTGGAAGCGCCGGAGCTGCGGCTGACCGGGCTCGATCTGTTCGGCGGCAGGAAACCCAAGCTGGCCTTTGCCGGGGTCGCGCCGAGCCCGGAGCTGGACGCGGTGCAGCGGGCGGTGGTGCGGACCTGCCGCGAGGCCGGGGTCGATCTGCGCCGCGAGCGGTTCCGCCCGCATGTGACGCTGAGCCGGTTCGGCCGCGAGATCAGCCGCCGCGATGCGGAGATCCTGGCCGCCCGGCTGAGGATGCTGGCGATACCGGCGGCGCCGGCGGCGGGCGTGTCGCTCTACCGTTCGGATTTGCGGCCGGAGGGGCCGCGCTATGTGCCGCTGGCGACTTACGGGTTTGTCTCGAAACGCTCATGACACTGATGTGTCGCACGGCGTTGCCACATAACCCTGTCTCAGGTTTGAGCGGAAACGCCTTGGGCCGGCGGCGATGGTGGGCAAGGGGCTTTTGCCGGAGCGCGACTCTGGGCATGGTGGGGTAGGTGCGGCGGGGCGGAATGCGACGCGCCGGAGAGAGGCGAGGAGAGAGACATGGCGAATGATCTGAAGCCCGAAGCGCTGGCGCAATTGGCACAGAATGTGGCGCAGCCGTTTGAGAGTGCGCGGGCGATGCCGCCGTCGGTCTATACCAGCACGGAATTCATGGAGCGCGAGATTGCCGGGGTGTTCTCGAAGGACTGGTATTGCGTCGGGCGGGCCGAGGCGCTGGCCGAGCCGGGCGATTATGTCACCGCCGAGCTGGCGCGCCAGCCCGTGGTTGTGCTGCGTGACCGTGACGGGAGCCTGACGGCGCTGAGCAATGTCTGTCTGCACCGGATGAGCACGATGCTGGAGGGGCGCGGCAAGGTGCGCGCGCTGAGCTGTCCCTATCATGGCTGGACCTACAACCTTGATGGCAGCTTGCGCGGGGCGCCGGCGATGACGCTGAACGAGGGGTTTTGCAGGGAGAGCTACAAACTGCCTTCGGTGCGCTGCGAGGAATGGCTGGGCTGGGTCTTCATCTCGCTCGACCCGGAGGCGCCGCCGGTGGGCGAGCGGCTGGCCGAGGTCGAGGCAATGGTCGCGGGCTATGACATGACCAATTACACCGAGAGTTTTTACGAAGAGCATGAATGGGACACCAACTGGAAGGTGCTGGCCGAGAATTTCATGGAGAGCTATCACCTGCCGGTATGCCATGCCGGGACGATCGGGGGGCTGAGCAAGCTCGAGGACATGGTCTGTCCGCCGGGGCGCGCGGCGTTCAATTATCACACCATTCTGAAGGACGATCAGCTGCGCATCGCGATGGCGCATCCGGGCAACGACCGGCTCAAGGGCGAGATGCGGCGCACCACCTTCCTGCTGGCGATCTATCCGAGCCTGCTGATCACGCTGACGCCGGGGTATTTCTGGTATCTCTCCCTGCATCCCCGGGCGCCGGGGCGGGTCCATATCCGCTTTGGCGGCGGGATGTCGGATGACTACAAGGGCGATGCGGATGCGCAGGAGAATTTCGTGGCGTTGAAGGCGCTGCTCGACAAGGTCAACGTTGAGGACCGGGGCTGCACCGAGAAAGTCTTTGCCGGGCTGAGCTCGGACCTTGCAAGGCCGGGCCACCTGAGCCACCTTGAACGTCCGAATTATGACTTTGCGCAGTATCTTTACGCGAAGGTCGCAGGACAGGGATGATGCCGATGAGTGGGGCCAGGGACGCCGCCGCGCTGCGCGACAGGTTCATCGGCGGCATGAGCCATGCGGCGAGTACCGTGAACGTGGTGACCACCGATGGCCCGGCGGGGCGCGGCGGCGTGACGGTGTCGGCGATGGCGAGTGTCTCGGCGGACACGCCGCGCCCGACACTGCTGGTTTGTGTGCATGAGCAGAGCCCGGTGGCGCAACAGATCATTGACAACGGGTGTTTTGCCGTCAACGTGCTGAAGGACGATCAGGCCTATATCTCGGATGCCTTCGCGGGCCGGTTCAAGGACCAGCTCAGCGACAAGTTCGATTGCGCGACATGGGTGGCGATGCGTTCGGGCGCGCCGCGGGTTGTCGATCCGCTGGTCGGCTTCGACTGCCATGTGATTTCGGGCGAGCGGGTGGGCACGCATCACGTCTTTTTCGGCGAGGTCGATGATGTGTTCATTGCCGATCAGGGCTCGCCGCTGATCTATGCGCGGCGGGCTTACGGCGCGGCGACGCGGATCGAGACGCCACGGAGCGTGGCGGCGGGGCAGGACGCCGCCGGGCAGCGGCTGGGCGTGGGCTGTTATCACACTTTCGGGCCGATCCTTCTGCCCGACATGATCCGGCGGATGACCGAGGCCGAGGCGGGGGTGCGCATCGAGCTGATCGAGGGCGATCAGCGCCGGGTGCAGGAAGCTCTGATGGCCGGCGAGGCGGATGTGGCGCTGCTCTATGACAAGGGGCTGCCCGAGGGGCTGGAGGCGACGCTCTTGACCGAGCTGGCGCCCTATGTGCTGCTGGCGCAGGATCATCCGCTGGCCGAAAAGCCAGAGCTTGCACCGCGCGATCTGGAAGGCCATCCGATGATCCTGTTGGGGGCGACGCCGACGGGGGACTATTTCACCTCGATCCTGGAACGCGCCGGGCTGCGCCCGCATGTGGCTTATCGCTCGACCAGTTTCGAGATGGTGCGCGGGCTGGTCGGGCAGGGGCTTGGCTTTGCCATCCTGGCGACACGGCCCGCGGCCACGGTGAGCTATGACGGGCATCTGCTGGTGACGCGGCCCCTGAAGGCCGAGGCGGCGCCGAGCCGGGTGATGCTGGCGACGCGAAAGGGCGCGGCGCTGAGCCCGCAGGCGGAGAAGTTCATCTGGTATTGCCGGGATTATTTCGATTTGAACGGGTGAGACTGCGGTGCAGCGA
Source organism: uncultured Rhodobacterales bacterium (assembly GCA_965366835.1). Lineage (GTDB taxonomy): Bacteria > Pseudomonadota > Alphaproteobacteria > Rhodobacterales > Rhodobacteraceae > JAKGBX01. The sequence continues at coordinate 3,836 of CBDUGF010000153.1, read as the reverse complement.
TGGCGCCGGCGGGGCCGCGGATCGAGAGAGCCGGACCGGGGGTTTTGCACCCCCGGACCCCCGCAGGATGTTTCCGGCCAGAGGAAGGGCGGGGCAGAGGCATGTCTTCTGGCTGTGCTCCGCGGGGCGCCGGAAATTCGCCGATCCGGTGCTGGCGCCACTGCTGGCGTTCGAGGCGGGCATTCGGAGCGTTTCAGGCTCAGATTGAGGCATGGGGATCGAAATGCGTGTTCGAGCGGCACGCGAGAGGCCGCGTATTTCGAGTCGGGCTTGTCCTGAAACGCTGCAAGGGGTTGTGGCGGAGCGTGATTCGGGTAGCCGGGGCGGTGCGGCCCGCAGGCAGAGGCCGGTCGCGGCGATCAGCGATTGCTTCGGCGGGCGGCGTGGCCGTTCAGGTGGTTTCCTCTTCGAGATGCAGTTTCATGTCGAGCAACACCTGTTGCAGCGCGACGGCTTCCTTGAGGAGCCGCTTGGCTTCGTTGACCGTGATGACACCGTCTTCGATGGATTGCTGATATTCCGCGATCAGCATGGCAAAGCGCTGGCTGAGCGCGATCACATCGGAATTCACGCCGCCTCTTTGCGCGATATTCTCGCGCCGGTCGTCATAGCTCAGCGTGATGCCCTTGAGCTCGGCCAGGGCCGAGGTGACATGCGGGTAGCGCGCGGCTTCTTCCAGAGCGGCGACCGCATCGATCGGCATGAAGCGATCGGCATGTTCATCGCTTTCGGAATAATAGCGCCCCAGCGTGGCCTTGGATTTGCCGGTGAGCTTGCAGGCCGGTTCGATGCCGACATCCTTCACCAGTGCCTCGGTATGTTTTTTCAGATAGCTGTGAACACCAGCCATGCGACCATCACCCCCATTTGCCTGCCGGTTTTCCCGCGCGGCGGGGAAAACGATATGTCTTTTCCCATTAGTGGGTTTGGTCGAGAATGTCATCTTTGAAAACACCCCGGGCTTGCCCGGGGGCTTCGGTGCGCGGTTTTGACTCGGCGCCCGAAGGGCGGGGCCGGGAGCCGGCGCTTGTGGAGCGAGCCGCGTGCAGGTTCCATCCCCAATGGATCCGCTTGTGCGCGGTGGAGTCTGCGACGCGCCGCGTTTTTTTCGGCCCCGCCACCTCTTGCATCCCGCCCGGGGAGCGGCGAAAACTCGAACCCATGGCCAAGCTCTATTTCCATTACTCGACGATGAACGCGGGCAAATCGACGGTGCTGCTGCAAGCCTCGCACAATTACCGCGAGCGCGGGATGCAGACCTATCTTCTGACCGCGAAGCTCGACGATCGGGCGGGCGACGGGCGCATCGCCAGCCGCATCGGGATCGGCGCCGAGGCCGACACATTCCTGCCCGGCGATGACCTTCTGGCGCGGATCGCGGCGCGGATGGCCGAGGGGCCGGTGGCTTGCGTGTTCGTCGACGAGGCGCAGTTCCTGACCCGCGAGCAGGTCTGGCAACTGGCCCGCGCTGTCGATGATCTCGGCGTGCCGGTGATGTGTTACGGGCTGCGGGTGGATTTTCGCGGTGAGCTTTTCCCCGGCTCGGCCGCGCTGCTGGCGATTGCCGATGAAATGCGCGAGGTGCGCACGATCTGCCACTGCGGCAAGAAGGCGACGATGGTGGTGCGGATGGACGGCGCGGGGGAGCCGATGCGTGAGGGCGAACAGGTGCAGATCGGCGGCAACGAGACCTATCTGAGCCTGTGCCGGCGCCATTGGCGCGAGGCGATGGGCGACCGGGAAGGCGGCGCCGGCGCCTGAGGTGACTTGCGACTTGGCGTTTCAGGCCGCAGGATGGCGCGAAGGCGGTTGCGAGGCGCCAGAGCGGAAGGAAATACGAAGATGGTTAGCGACACACTGGGGCAGGTATTGGCCGAGGCGCGGCGGGCGGGCCGGAAGCTGGCCGACTACCCATGCGACAAGCCGGGCGATATGGCACAGGCCTTCGCGGCGCAGGACGCCATGGCCGCGGCGATGGGCGCGCCGGTGGTGGGCTGGAAGGTGGGGCTGACCTCGAAGCGCGCGCAGGAGCTCTGCGGCGTGGATCAGCCGCTGGCCGGGCCGGTCTTTGCCGGGACGCTGTATCAGAGCGGCGCCGAACTGGCGCTGTGCGAGGCCGATCTGGGGGTTCTGGAAGCCGAGATCGGGTTCGAGATGAAAGCGGCGCTGCCGGCGCGCGCCGAAGCTTATGGGCGCGATGAGGTTCTGGCGGCGATCGGCGCCGTTGTGCCGCTGTTTGAGTGGGTCAACAAGCGGCTGCCCGGCGGGCTGATGGACGAGATCGAATGGATCGTCGCCGACGGGGTGATCAACCGGGCGCTGATCCGGGGGGCAAGCATCGCGTTCGAGCCGGGCATGGATCTGAAGGGCGAGACGGTGCGGGTGATGAAGGATGGTGCCGAGATCACCCGAGGCGTCGGTGCCAGGGCGCTGGGCGATCCGCTGGAGGTGATGGTGTGGCTGGCCAATGACCTGCGCCAGCGCGGCAAGGGGCTGAACCCCGGCGATGTCGCCGCCACCGGGCTGATCTGCGACGTGGTGATGGCCGAGCCGGGCGCGCGCTATGAGGCGGTGTTTGGCACGCTGGGGTGGGTTGCGCTTCGGGTGGCGCCGTAGCGGCGAATTTTCTGCGAAAATTCGGGGCGTTCAGGCCCGTTCGACCAGCACCGAGCCGACGGAGTAGCCCGCGCCGAAGGAGCAGATGAAGCCCTTGTCGCCCGGTTGAAGATCGTCGGAATGCTTGGAAAAGGCGATGATCGAGCCGGCCGAGGAGGTGTTGGCATAATCCTGCAGGATGTTGGGCTGTTCGCCCGGTTCCGGCTCGCGGCCAAGCACCTTGCGGCCGATGAAATCGTTCATCGTCTTGTTGGCCTGGTGCAGCCAGAGGCGCTTGAGGTCGCTGGCCTCGATGCCCGCCTCTGCCATGTGCCGCGCGAGATGGGCCGAGACCATCGGCACCACTTCCTTGAACACCTTGCGGCCGTTCTGCATGAACTGCATGTCGCGCCGATCGGCCACGCCATCGGGGCGGTTGCGGCGCAGGAAGCCGTTGTTGTTGCGGATATTGTTGGAAAACTCGGTGGCGCAGCGGGCGGAATGCACCAGCCAGTGGGCGCCCTTGGCGTCCTCGGCGCGCTCCATCACCGTGGCGGTGCAGACATCGCCGAAGATGAAATGGCAATCGCGGTCGCGCCATTCGAGATGGCCCGAGGTGATCTCGGGGTTGACGATCAGCGCCTTCTTGACCGAGCCGGTGCGGATCATGTCGGCGGCGGCCTGGATGCCGAAGGTGGCCGAGGAGCAGGCGACGTTCATGTCGAAGGCGAAACCGCCGGCGCCGAGGGCGTTCTGGATCTCGACGCCGATGGCCGGATAGGCGCGCTCCATGTTCGAGGCGGCGCAGATCACCAGGTCGATCTCGGACGCATCGACCCCGGCCTGGGCCAGCGCCTTGTTGCAGGCGTCCATGGCGATTTCGGTCATCAGGCCGGGCTCGTCATCGGAGCGCTGGCGGAATTTGGGATACATCCGCGCGGGATCGAGCACGCCTTCCTTGTCGAGCACATAGCGCTGTTCGATCCCCGAGGCCTTGAAGATGAATTCGGGCGAGGAGGGCTCCAGCGCGGCGACTTCGCCGGCGGCGATGGCGGCGGCATTGTCGGCGTTGAACTTCTCGACATAGGCGTTGAACGCCACCACCAGCTCTTCATTGGTGATGGATTGGTCGGGGGTGAAGACCCCGGTGCCTGTGATCGCTGGCTGGTGCATCTTGTTCCTTCCCGAACGCTTGACCGAGATCACCCCGGAACGCGGGGGAAATCAAGGGGTGATGGCCG
>CBDUGF010000152.1:0-7223 GCA_965366835.1 uncultured Rhodobacterales bacterium | reverse complement strand
GGTCGGGCGGCAGCACCTGGTTGAGCTGATCGTAGGTGATGTAGCCCTTCTCGCGCGCCTCGGCGATCATCTTCTTGACCGCCGTCTGGCTCATGTCGAGCGAGCTGTCGGCTTCCTGGTCGTCTGGTTTGCGATCTTCGGTGTCCTTGGCGGCCATGCGGTGCTCCTGGTCGGTCCAACTCCGCGGCACCGAATCATCGGCAGTCCGCGGCGGGTGATTCGCGATTTGGCGAATCATGGGGGCTTCAAAGTGATTCGACCACCCGTCTACCCTGATTTGTTTACCTCTTCCTCACCAAAATCTGCCTAGCGTTGCGGTTTGGCATGGCCGATCTTGTTGAGAAGCTCTTCGAAGGCGGTGCGTTCCTCGCGGTTGATTCGGGCGCCGTTGTCGCCCGTTTCATATTCGGTCTTGTCTTCCTGGCTGCCATGTTCGGCCTTGTTGCGGGCTTCGGCGGCTTGCCCCAGGCGCCAGGTCAGGGCTTCGTCGGCTATCGAGTTGATTTCGGATTCGGCTTCCTGAACCTCGTCGCGCCGCGCCCGCCGCGCCTTCAGCTTGGCCAGTTCCTCGCGCACGGTCTGTGCGGCGAGATCGCTGTCTTGCGGCTTGATCAGCGCCGGGACGATCCTGAGATGCGGCTGGGCGAGGAGTTTTTCAATGTCCGAGGGGTCGATTTCCGGCGAAAAACTCGCCAATTCCATCTCGCTGCGCTCCGCCACCGCGCGCAGCAGCGTATCGCGGATCCGGCAAAGGCTGCGATCGGGGGTGTCGAGACCGTAGAGATCGGATTCGAACTCGGGCAGCAGGCCCGGATGGGCCATCAGCACGGCAAGCACGACCGAGATGCGCAGCTGGTCGAGCTCGGCCTCATCGGCGGCGGAGAGCATCGAACGCACGCTCTTGCCAGCCAGCACGGAATGGCGGGTCGAGGTTTCGACGGGCGGCTGGCCGAATTTTTGGCCGAATTTCCCGCCTGGCTTCTGGCCTGATTTCTGGCCGGGCGTCCAGGGGCGCGCATTGGCGCGGCGCGGATTGAAAAGTTGCCAGCGAAGCTCCTTGATCGCCTGGCCGTAATGCTGGCGCACCGAGGGGTCGCGCACCAGATTAATCTTTTCGCGCAAGGCCTTGTCGAGCGCCGCCTTGCGCTCGGGGCTGTCAAAGACGCGGCCTTCGGTTTCGCGTTGCCACAGCAGGCTGACCATCGGAATGGCGGCCTCGACGAGGCTGCGCATGGCGCTGGCACCGCCGGCGCGGATCACGTCGTCGGGGTCCTGGCCCTCGGGCATCAGGGCAAAGCGCAGCGATTTGCCGGCCTCGAGCAGCGGCAGGGCGTTGTCGATCACCCGCATCGCCGCGCGCAACCCGGCAGTATCGCCATCAAGCGCGATGATCGGCTCGTCGGCGATGCGCCACAGCAGCGCCAGTTGATGTTCGGTCACCGCGGTGCCCAGCGGCGCCACCGCGGCGCCGAACCCGGCCTCGCAAAGCGCGATCACGTCCATGTAGCCCTCGGTGACGATCAGCGGCTGGCCCTTGCCCGCCGCCTCGCGGGCCGGGCCTTGATTATAGAGGGTGCGGGATTTGTCGAACAGCAGGGTTTCCGGCGAATTCAGATACTTGGCATTGTCCGACGGGTCCATCGCCCGGCCGCCGAATGCGATGCAGCGGCCGCGGGCATCGCGGATCGGAAACATGATGCGGTTGCGGAAGGTGTCATAGGGGCGGCCATCGTCGCGCGTCGAGGGCTTGGCCAGACCGCAGCCGAGGATCAGTTCTTCGGCGACGGATTTGCCGCGCAGGTGGTCCCAGAGATTTTGCCAACCATCCAGGGCGAAGCCGATCTCGAACCGGTCCTGGGTTTCGGCCTTGAGGCCCCTCTTTTCGAGGTAGTCCCGGGCCTTGGCCGCAGCGCCGGTCCTGAGTTGCAGGCGGAAGAACTGCACCGCCTGTTCCATCACCTCGGCCAGCTCGCTGCGTTTGTCGGCCTTTTCCTGCGCCTGCGGGTCGCGCGCCGGCATCGGCAGGCCGGATTCGCGGGCCAGGATCTCGACCGCCTCCATGAAGCTGACATTCTCGGTTTCGCGGATGAAGGAGATCGCGTCGCCCTTGGCATGGCAGCCGAAGCAATAGTAGAAGCCCTTCCGGTCATCTACATGAAAAGACGCGGTTTTTTCCTGATGAAACGGGCATGGCGCCCACATGTCGCCCTTGCCCTGATTGGACTTGCGACTGTCCCACATGACCTTTCGCCCGACCACCTGGCTGAGCGAGGTGCGGGTGCGCAATTCATCGAGGAAACCGGGGGGCAGCGACATGATGCGCTATGATACGGGGAGTCGCACAGCCATCACAAGGCCGGATTTTACTGTTTGAAATCAGCGCATTGCTGCTTGAACGCGCCGGTGATATCCTGCTGCATGGCGTCGCTCTCGAGGGAATAGACATAGCCCACCAGGATCGGCACCGAGGGCGCCAGCTTTTCATCCATGCCGTCCAGAATGGCCTGTTGTGCCTCTGCCTCCGGGGTATTTTCCTTCCGCATTTCAATAGCTTGCGCGACGATACCGGATTGCGCGGCGCAGCGTGCCTGGCGCTGCTTGTCGGTTTCCGCCGATGCCGGCAGGGCGGTGGCCGTGATCAATACGGCGGCGATGAGAGGACGCATGCGGATACTCCGGAAAAACAAGGCTCAAAGGCTCTTTTAGCCTGCCCGCGCTGGCAGTTCACCTCGAATTTTCGTGAACGGCGCGCCCTGACGCGACCCGCGACGCGAAAACCGGCTGGATATCCGGCGCGGAAATCCGGTCTCACAACCCGAAAGAAGCGCCACGCAAATCCGCGTCGGATTTGGGATCGGTTTCTGCGTCAGAAACCGCTGCGCCCGGCCACCATCCGCATCGCGGTTTCGAGATCGTGCCACAGCGTCTGCGCCATCGAGCGGAACACCATCATTTCGTAGCGTTCGGCGCCGGTGCGCAGCACGATACCGCTCATATGGGCGATCTCGGTGCGCGCCGCTTGGCCGGTCCTGAACACGCCCGCGCGCAGATCGAGCGGGGTCAGCCGGGCCAGCACGTCGCGCGCGCCCTGCCCGTCGAGCGCAACACAGGTCCAGGCATCGCTCTGATCGGTGATCGCGGCGCCGGGGATGGGTTCGAGCGCTGCGCCCAGGATCAAGGCCTGGCCCAGCCCGGACCAAAGCGCCCGCGCCCCCGCCTTGCCGGTGTAGCGGCCCGGCTTGGGAAAGGCCGCACCGAACCGCTTCTTCAGAGCCGCAGAGACCGCCGCCTCCTGGCCCCGGAACGGCGCCAGCGAGGTGATGGCCTCGTGGCTGATCTCGCTGAGCGTGACCGCACCGATGCTCCGCGGCGCGATCCCGTCGAGCGGCGTTCTGGCGATGAGATCAACCACGCGCGCGCCCTCCATCCCTGTCGAAAAACACCGGATCGCAAACCTCGCAGGTGGTTTCGATGCCGCGGACATGATCGACCATGCGGATCTCCTCGCCGTGCCGCTCGGGGCCGCGTTTCAGGAAGGCCAGCCCGATATAGTGGCCCAGGGTCGGCGAAAAGGCGGTCGAGGTGACATAGCCCTGATCGTTTTCGCGCGTCGCTTCATCGGCGGCGTTGAAGAGATGGGCGCCATTGCTGAGCTGTTTGACCGCGCCGGTGGGTTTGAGGCCGACAAGGCGCTCGCGCGAAGCCTCCATCAGCCCGGGGCGCTCCGAGGCGGTCTTGCCGATACAGTCCTTCTTCCGGCTGACCATGGCCTGCAGGCCGACATCGTAGGCGGTGGTGCGGCCATGGATTTCGGCATGGGTGATGAAGCCCTTCTCGATCCTCAATACGTTCAGGGCCTCCATCCCGTAGGCGCCGCCGCCCATCGCCTCGGCGCGGGCCTTGAGCTGGCGGAACAGGCTGTCGCCATAGCGCGCCGGCACGGCGATTTCATAGGCATGTTCGCCGGAGAAGGAGATGCGGAACAGCCGGGCCTTGAGCCCATCGAGCGCGACATCGCCACAGCCCATGAAGGGAAACGCCGTGTCATCAATCGGCTGGTCGAGGAAACCATTGAGCAATTCGCGCGACTTCGGCCCGGCGACGGCGAATTGCGCCCATTGCTCGGTGACCGAGATGATCTCTACGTCGAGATCGGGGCGCAGGCCCTGGCGGACGAATTCGAGATGGCGCATGACCTCGCCTGCGGCGGCGGTGGTCGTGGTCATCAGGTAGTGATTTTCACCGAGCCGGGCGGTGGTGCCGTCATCCATCACATGGCCGTCTTCGCGCAGCATCAACCCATAGCGGGTGCGGCCCTGTTTCAGCGTCGAGAACGCGCCGGTATAGACCAGATCGAGGAGCAAGGCGGCATCCGGCCCCTGGATGTCGATCTTGCCCAGGGTCGAGACATCGCAGATGCCGACCGCATTGCGCACGTAGCCGACTTCGCGGTCGCAGGACTGGCGCCAGTTGCTCTCGCCCGGGGCGGGAAAATATGACGGGCGATACCAGAGCCCGGCTTCGATCATCGGCGCGCCCGCCGCGATGGTGGCGGCGTGCGAGGTGGTGAAGCGCTGCGGCGCAAAGCCCTTGCCGGCGGCTCCGGCGGCGATGGCGGCCATGGTGGTCGGGGCGAAGGGGGCGCGATAGGTGGTTGTGCCGGTCTCGGGGATGGTGCGGCCGGTGGCATCGGCGAGGATCGCGAGGGCGTTGACGTTCGAGTTCTTGCCCTGGTCCGGCGCCATGCCCTGGGTGGTATAGCGTTTCATGTGCTCGACCGAGGCATAGTTTTCAACGGCGGCCAGCTTGACGTCCTTCACGGTCACGTCGTTCTGGAAATCGAGCCATGCCCGGCCCTTGCCGGGGACCGACCACAGCGGCGCGATGTCATACTGGCCGTCCTCGGCTTTCGGCAGGGCCGATTTGGCGGGCTTGAGGCCGAGCTCGTCGAGCGCCGCGCGGGCGGCGGCCCGGCCTTCCTCGAGCGCGGCGGCGGTGGAAAAGGCGCCATTGGCGGCCCCGGCGGCGTCGAGCCCGGGGATCATGCCGGGCCTCGGCACGAAGGCGGCGATCTGCTCGTTCCAGACCGGACGGCCATTCATGTGGCAGGCGAGATGCAGCGTCGGGTTCCAGCCGCCCGACACCGCCAGGCAATCGGCCTGCACCTTCTCGATGCCGCTCGTGGTGGCGATCGAGATCGCCTCGAGCCCCTTGCGGCCCTCCGAGCCGCAGACCTGGCCGCGATAGAACGGCAGGTCGAGATCGCTCTCGGCGCCGGGGCGGCTGTCGATCAGGGCGGCGACATGGATACCGGCGGCTTGCAGCGCGCGGGCGGTGGCATGAGCGCTGTCATTGTTGCCGAACACGGCGACGGCGCGGCCCGGGCTGACGCCGTAGCGGTTGAGATAGGCGCGCAGGGCCGAGGCCATCATGATGCCGGGGCGGTCGTTGTTCTGAAACGCGATGGGGCGTTCCAGCGCGCCGGCGGCGAGGATGGCGCGCCTGGCGACGATCCGCCAGAACGCCTCGCGCGGGGCATGGCCGGGATCAGCGACATGCATCGAAACCCGTTCGATCGCCGACCAGGTGCCGTGATCATAGGCGCCGGTGACGGCGGTGCGCGGCATCAGGCGGACATTGGCCATGGCGGCGAGTTCGGCCACGGCGGCGGCGGCCCAGGCGGCGCCGGGCATGCCGTCGATCTCGCCCCGGTCCGCGTTGAGGCGGCCGCCCAAAAGCGCATCTTCATCGGCAAGGATCACATCGGCGCCGGCGCGGCCCGCCTCGAGCGCGGCCATCAGGCCCGCGGGCCCGGCGCCGATCACCAAGAGGTCGCAATGGGCGAAGCCGCGCTCGTAAACGTCGCCGCCAGGGTCATGCGACAGCGCGCCGAGACCGGCAGCGCGGCGGATCGCCGGCTCGTAGAGCTTCTCCCAGAAGGCGCGCGGCCACATGAAGGTCTTGTAATAGAACCCCGCCCCGAAAAACGGCGCGGCGAGATCGTTGAGCGCGAGGAGATCGAAATTGACCGAAGGCCAGCAATTCTGCGAGCGCGCGGCGAGGCCGTCGTAAAGCTCGAGCATGGTGGCGCGCAGGTTGGGCTCCTGCCCCGGCCCGCGGCCCAGGGTGACCAGCGCGTTGGGCTCTTCGCTGCCGGCGGTCATGATGCCGCGCGGGCGGTGATCCTTGAAGCTGCGCGCCACCACGCGGATATCGTTGGCGAGCAGCGCCGAGGCCAGGGTATCGCCGGCAAAGCCCTGATAGGAATGGCCGTCATAGCTGAAGCCGAGGGGCCTTGAGCGGTCGATCAACCCGCCGGTCGAGAGCCTCATGCGCCGACCTCCCGGGTTTCGTCGCGCGCCAGGCGCACTTCGGAAATCTCATGGCTGGTCGCGTTGCGGATCACCACCAGCCAGGCGGCGCAACCCAGCTCGTGATACCAGAGCTCGCGGGTCAGACCCGCCGGATTGTCGCGATTGTGCAGGTAGTCGGTCCAGACCTCGACCGGCGCCTCGGGATCGGGACGCTCGAGCGCAAGCGCGTCGCCCCTGTAGGTGAATTCGCGCCGGTCACGCGATCCGCAGAGCGGGCAGTCAATGCGCATGGCGGCCTCCGGACCGGGGCGCGGCTCTGCTTTTCATCTTTCCGAAAATACTCAAATCCTTCCCCTCCCCAAGCGCCTCAATGCAGATTGTGCTGGCTGCCGGTGCCTTCTTCGTCGAGCAGGCCGCGCCCGGTCTCGAACCGGTCAAGCCGGTAGCGCTCGGCATATTCATGCGGCGTGTTCGTCGCCATCAGATGCGCCATGCACCAGCCCGAGGCCGGCACCGCCTTGAAGCCGCCATAGCACCAGCCGCAATTGAGGAAGAGACCATCCACATGCGTATGGTCGATGATCGGCGAACCATCCGGCGACATGTCCATGATCCCGCCCCAGGAGCGCAGCAATTTGGCCTTGCCGATCATCGGCATCAGGGTCACCCCGGCCTCGATCACATGTTCCACCGTGGGCAGGTTGCCGCGCTGGGCATAGGAGGCATAGAAATCGAGATCGCCGCCAAAGACCAGCCCGCCCTTGTCGCTCTGCGAGATATAGAAATGGCCCATGCCGAAAGTCACCACATGGTCGATGCAGGGCTTCAGACCCTCGGTAACGAAAGCCTGCAGCACGTGGCTCTCGATCGGCAGGCGCATCCCGGCCATCGCCGCCACCTGCCCCGAAC
>CBDUGF010000151.1:0-7369 GCA_965366835.1 uncultured Rhodobacterales bacterium | reverse complement strand
ATCGACAACGCTGTTGAACTGATGATGCAAACCTACATTCACCTTCCGAGAAGAGTGACGGGAATAGCAATCTCAAGGAATGCGAGGGAACAATTTAGTGCAAATTTTCCCAGTTTGCTGGACGGAATCGAAGAACACGCGCCTGAGAAGCTGATTGGGATAGACTTGGGTCTAGTGGAATGGTTCCACCGATTGCGAAATGAACTCTACCATCAGGGCAACGGCCTCACAGTGGAGCGAGCTAAGGTAGAAGCCTATTCGGAGATTGCTGCGAAGCTTTTCGAAGGTCTCTTTGGGGAGTCTCTAAAAGTTTCCAGTTCAAAAGCTGGCGACCGATTGGGGGAGTTTTTGGAAGCTTGGATTAGAATTGAAGGCGCAATAATTGGGCAGAACACTCTCAGGGCTGGCAGTATTATGCGCCATGCAGAAGAGATGTTAGAAAGCCTACCGGATGGGCCGAAGCTCTATGATGAATTAGTCGAACTTAGGCAGATACGAAACACGGTTGTTCACGGGGAAACCGATATTTCTAAGGCGCTTTCTGAGAAACGTTTGAATTCAGCAAAATTTATCGCGAGTCGACTTGAAAACATACGCGAAGAGCAAAAGAGAGAATGAGATGCGCGTACTGTTCAAGCCAATTGGCTTTCGCGGCAACGCCGCGATGCGCCCGACCCGCCCCCATGGGCGGGCGCATTCTGCACCCACCCTCGGGCCGGGCGCATCGCTTGTGCCTATTGGAGGCCGATGAATGAAGCGCCTGATCGAAAAAGGCCTGATGTTCGGCAACCTGATCGAGGTGGCCTCGCCGGCGTTGATCGAGCGCTATAACCGGGCGCTGGAGCATCTGACCGGCAAGCGGACGGCGCTGGAGGATTTTCATATTGATATCTCGGGCTATTCGCCGGAGGTCGGGCATGAGCTTCAGGATCATCTCTATCTCAACCATGCCGGGGTGACCCGGCAGTTCATCCTGCTGACGACCGAGCAGAAGACCGCGCCGCTTCTGAACGTGAAATTCTCGACCAGCCGCGGGATATTGCGCCAGTTCATCGAGGAGAACGAGGCGCAGCTGTTTGCGCTGACGGCGCGGGATGCTGTCGCCGGGGAGCTGGTCAATTCGGTTTATGCGGTGGAGACGCCGGAGCGGCTGTTTGACATTCGCAAGGTGGTGATCGAGGCCGATACCACCGAGGGCACCGTGAAACAGGCCAGGAAGCTGGGCGAGATGGTCGACCGGTTCAAGGAGGAAGACGACGCCTGGTTTGACGATGTGCTGATCGCCGAGATGATCGGGATGGCCAAGAAGACCGGCGATGTGACGCGCAATCCGGTGCAGCTCAAGCATATGGAATTTTCCCAGGATAATTTCTGGACCGCGCATTTCGGCGGGCTTTATGTGTTCCGGGGCATGGACCATCCGGCGGCGATCGCCAGCGGCGACAAGGCCGAGCTGGGCAAGCTGCCGATCAAGTATACCTTCGACATGAACGACCGGAACCAGATCGCCAAGTTTTTCGAGTTCAACAGCCTGGTCGAGCCGATCGTGAAGGTGCGCGGGCTGGATGCCGCGGCGATCCTGCGCCAGAAGATGGATTTCATCGTGGTCGATGCGGCGCAGGAGGCGGGGGTGGACCTGAGCGGCGCGACGCGGGCCGATATCCGCGCGCTGGCGCGGCGCCATGCCAGCGACCTGCCGGAGGAGTTTCACGGGCTTGCCGACTTGCTGAAATGGGCCGAGGACGGCGGCAAGTGGCCGCGCATCACCAGCGATCATCCGGCCTATTTCTATACCCTGCGCGCCGCCGACCACCCCGACCGCGATCTGGTCAACATGTTGCTCAGTGAATTGGCGCCCAAGGATGTGCGCCAGCTTTTCATCTGTCACAAGGAGCTGTTCTACAAGCTCTATGCCACCTGGAGCGAGACCAAGAAGAGCTATGTCGCCGATTTCCTCTATCGCGAATATCAGGTGGACAAGCTGGGAACCCGCAAGGCACTGTTTGGCCACGAGGCGCCGATGGACGATGATCGGCCGGTGCCGAAAGAGGATCTGATCGAAAGGGTTGGGCCGTGGGGCGCAGTACGGGGGAGATGAGACGATGAGTTTGGTCCGGCTGATATTCTTCGGGGCGATTGGCCTGACGATCGTGTATTTCCTGATCGCGATCTATTCGCGTTCGATCCGGCGCGAGAAGCTGGAGGACCGCTGGGCGGCGGAGCATGGCGACACCGGGAATACCGCAGAGCGCGCGGCGTTCATCGAGGCCGGCATGGAGAAGTATGACCGTTCAATCCGGCCCAAGCTGTTGCTGCTGGTCTATGTGGTGCCGACGGTTCTTGTGATCGCGATCCATATTCTGACGACCTATTACTGAAGGAGGCGACATGCGCCGCATCTGGACTGCCATCAAGATCGCGATCTTTCTCGTCGTGTTCAGCATCTTGCATTACGTGCTGCCGCAGCATGATGTCGGACGTGTGACCTCGACCGAGGTGATCCGGGCGGATTTCACCGGGCTGAACCGGCTGTTCTATGCCCAGGCCGACAGCGGCGCGGCGGAACTCTCGACCCGCGATCTGCGGCTGATCAACACCGAGATCCGCAAGACCTGGTTCCTGGGGTTCGGGCAGCGCGAAAGCGTGAAGGTGATGGTCTATCGCAACGAGGATACGGGCTGGATCTGGCCGCCCTATTTCAAATTCGACTCATCGGACTTGCAGGCCGAGGCCAATGCGGCGAGCGTTCAATCCATGGGCCCCAATCAATGGGTGGTGATCACCCACTATGGCTGGCGCAACAAATACCTGACGATCTTTCCCAACGCGATCGGGATCAAGAAGGTGGAGGGGCCGGATGTGACCGTGATCCCGTGGTTCAACATCTTCTTTTTCGTTTTCGTGATCTTTGCCTTTTTCCTGGCGCGCGGGATGTGGCGGCAATTTCGCGAGCGCTCGATCGACCCGGCCTGGGAGGATGTGCACGAGAGCGTGACCGAGCGGCGCGGCGCGGTTTCGCGATGGCTGGACACATGGCGGGGCAAGAAATAGGGGCGCATTCAGGCCGCGCCCACCCACCCCGCGGCCTGAATGCGCCCACCTCCGGACAACCGCGGCGAGCACCGGATTGCGGGCGTTGGCGAAGTGAGTATTTGAGCCAAGAAAAAGCCGGGGGCGGACCTGCGGCGTCAGCGCCGGCTGATTGGGACATAGGGGCGCGGATCGGGGCCGTTGTAGAGCGTGAGCGGGCGGATCAGGATATTGCCGCGCTGTTGCTCGATGCACTGGATCACCCAGCCGGGCATGCGCCCGATGGCGAAGATCGGCACGTAGAGATCCATCGGGATGCCGTGCAGCTGGTAGATCACGCCGGAGTAGAAATCGACATTCACGTTGAGGCCATGGCGGGCATAGGGCTGCATCGCCTCGACCACCGCTTGCAGGATTTCATACCACTGCGGCGCGCCCATTTCCTGGCCGAGTTTCCTGACGCCATCGCGCATGTGGCGCGCGCGCGGGTCTTCGGCGCGATAGACGCGGTGGCCGAAGCCGGTGACCGCTTCGCGGTTGGCGCGCTTGGCCTTTACGTAAGCGGCGGCGTTCTCCGGCGTACCGATCTCCTGCACCATCTTCATCACGTCCTCGGCGGCGCCGCCATGGGCCGGGCCGGCCAGCGTACTGAGCGCGGTGACGATGGCGCCGTGCAGGTTGGCCTCGGTGCCGATGGTGACGCGGGCGGCGAAGGACGAGGCGTTACTGCCATGCTCGGCATGCAGGATGAAATCGACATCGGCCAGCCGGGCGGCATCGTCGGAGGGCTTTTCGCCCTTGAGCATCCACAGCCAGTTGGCGGCGTGGCTGAGCGAACGGTCGGGCGCGATGGGGGGCAGGCCACGGCGGATGGCGTGATGAGCGGCGACGATCATCGGCACCTGCGAGGTGAGGCGGACACCATTGCGGATGAACGCCTCCTCTCCGGTCTCGACGCTGTCGGGCTCGAGCGCGGCGAGGGCGGAGACGGCGGTGCGCAGCACATCCATCGGGTGGCCATCCTGAATCGCGTGCAGGATGGAGAGGATTTCCTCGGGCAGGGTGCGCGCGGCCTTCAGGTCGGCGTCGAAGGCGGAGAGCTGGGCCTCGGTCGGCAGCTCGCCATGGATCAGCAGATAGGCGACCTCTTCAAACGTCGAGTGGGCTGCGAGATCATGGATCGAATAGCCGCGATAGGAAAGCTCGCCCTTGGCGCCGTCGATATCGGAAACGCCGGAACGTTCGAAGTAAATGCCCTTGAGGCCGCGGTTGATCTTGACGGGTTCGCTCATTAGAGGCTCCTTTCAGGGGCGGCGGAGGCAGATATGGCATTCATGGACAAGGTATATGAGGCGGCGCGGCGCCGAAAGGCGCGCGTTGTGTTTCCCGAGCTGGGCGAGCCGCGCGTGGCAGGGGCCGTGGAGCGGCTGGCGGCGGAGGAACTCTGTGTGCCGCTAGAGCTGGGGGCGGTCAGCGAGGCGCAGGTGGCGGCGCTGGTGGCGGCGCGGGGGATGAAGGAGGCGATGGCGCGGCGCTTGCTCGGCAAGCCCTTGTACCAGGCGGCGGCGATGGTGGCCGCGGGGGAGGCCGATGCGATGGTGGCCGGGGCCGACAGCCCGACGCGCCGCCTGATCGAGGCGGCGGGCATGTGTATCGGGCTGGCCGAAGGGGTGGCGACGCCATCGTCGTTTTTCGTGATGTTGTTTGCCGACGGGCGCGAGATGGTGTTTGCCGATTGCGCCGTGAATGTAAGCCCCGACGCGGCCGCGCTGGCCGATATCGCGCGGGCGTCGGCGGGGTCGGCGGCGGCCTTGCTGGGGCAGGCGCGGGTGGCGATGCTGTCATATTCCACCGGGACCAGCGGGGCGGGGACCAGCGTTGAGCGCGTGCGCGCGGCGGCGGAGCTTTCCGGTTTTGCCGGGCCGGTGCAGGCGGATGCGGCGCTGAATGCAGGCATTGCGGCGAAGAAGGGGATCGGCGGCGGCGATGCCAACGTGCTGATCTTTCCCGATCTCGATGCCGGCAACATCGCATACAAGCTGTGCCAGGAACTGGCCGGGGCGCAGGCTCTGGGGCCGTTCCTGCAAGGATTCCGGCGCCCGGTCTGCGACCTGAGCCGGGGCGCGAGCGTGGCGGATATCGTCGATGCCTGCGCCGTGACCGCCGCGATGGCGTGAGCTTGCGCGCTGATTTTCGGGTTTGGTGTCGACGCGGGTCGTGCAGTATGATGGGCGCAGTCTGTTTTGGGGAGGAAACGATTGTGAAAAGAATTCTTGGGGCGATTGCCGTGGCGTTCGGGCTTTCCGGGCCGGTGGCGGCGGATCACTATTATGCCACCGCCGACCCGCAGGTGGTGCAGGCGATCAACGAAATCATCACCGTGCTGGGGCAGGGCTGCAACATGGGCAATGGGCCGGCGTGCAATGCCATTCCGATGTTTCAGCAGCAGGCGCACATGATGCTGAGCGCGGGCTATGATTGCCGGATGGGCAATCAGCAGGCTTGCGGCTTTTACCAGCAGAACCTGTGGCAATTGAGGGACGCCCATACCCAGGTGCAATATGCGGCGAACCAGGGCCGCTTGATGCAGCAATACGGCCAGCCGACCGACGGCATGGGGCTGACCCACGAGCAACGAATGCAGCAGATCCATAATTTCGGGGCGCAGAATACGGCCAATTTCAACGCGCGGATGCAGCAGATGGATACCAACCATCAGAAGTTCATCGAGATGATCCGGCAATAGCGGCGCAAGCCGGTTGGGCGCCCTGTTGCGGCGCGTGGCCTCTAGGGCCGCGATCATGTCAGGAGAAGCCCCGGCGGTGAGAGCCGCAAGACGGCCGGTATCGCCGGGGCTGTGCATGGATCAGACCTGCTGCTCCGCCATGTCGGCGGTGTCGATCCCGGCCACGGAGATCGGCTTTTTCATCGCGTCGCGGCGGAATGGTTCGCCCAGTTCCTGGTTGATCATCGCCTCGATCAGCGTGGTCTTGCCCGCCTTCTGATCCTTGATCGCCTGGTCGAGCGCGGCGGTCAGTTCTTCCATGGTGCGCGCCACCACGCCCTTGAGACCGCAGGCCGATGCGATGCCGGCATAGGAGACCTGCTCGTCGAGCTCGGTGCCGACGAAATTGTCATCGAACCAGAGGGTCGAATTGCGCTTCTCGGCGCCCCATTGATAGTTGCGGAACACGATCTGGGTGATCGCGGGCCACTCTTCGCGGCCAATGGCGGTCAATTCGTTGACCGCGATGCCGAAGGCGCCATCGCCGGAGAAGCCGACCACCGGCACATCCGGGCAGCCGATCTTGGCGCCGACGACCGCCGGAAGGCCATAGCCACAGGGGCCGAACAGGCCGGGAGCGAGATATTTGCGGCCCTCATCGAAGGACGGATAGGCATTGCCGATGGCGCAGTTGTTGCCGATATCGCTGCTGATGATCGCCTCGCGCGGCAGGGCGCTCTGGATCGCGCGCCAGGCCATGCGCGGGCTCATCCAGTCGGGCTTGTCGGCGCGGGCGCGCTGATTCCAGGTGGTGCCGGGATCGTCGTCTTCATGATCCATGCCGGCGAGCTGCTGGGCCCAGGTCGTCTTGGCCTTGGCGATGGCGGCTTTTCGAGCCTCGCGGCCCGCGTCGCCGGCATTGTCCGACAGCAGGCCGAGGATACCCTTGGCGACCTTTGCGGCGTCACCGACGATACCGATCGAGACCTTCTTGGTCAGGCCGATGCGGTCGGGGTTGATATCGACCTGGATGATTTTCGCATTCGCCGGCCAATAGTCGATGCCATAGCCGGGCAGCGTTGAAAACGGGTTGAGCCGGGTGCCGAGACAGAGCACCACGTCGGTGTCGCGGATCAGCTCCATCGCGGCCTTGGAGCCATTGTAGCCCAGCGGACCGGCAAAGAGCGGGTGCGCGCCGGGGAAGGCATCATTGTGCTGATAGCCGACACAGACAGGCGCATCGAGCCGCTCGGCCAGGGCGATCGAGGCGTCGATACCACCCTTGGAGAGCACGACGCCGGCGCCGTTGAGGATGACTGGGCTCTTGGCCTGCGACATCATTTCGGCGGCCATGGCGACGGCCTTGCGCCCGCCCGAGGGGCGCTCGAACTCGACCGTTTCGGGCAGCTCGATGTCGATGACTTGGGTCCAGTAGTCACGCGGGATGTTGATCTGGGCCGGGGCTGAGGCGCGCTTGGCCTGGGCGATCACGCGGGCAAGCACTTCGGCGACGCGAGACGGATCGCGGACCTCTTCCTGGTAGGCCACCATGTCCTCGAACAGCTTCATCTGCTCGACTTCCTGGAAGCCGCCCTGGCCGATGGTCTTGTTGGC
>CBDUGF010000150.1:0-7376 GCA_965366835.1 uncultured Rhodobacterales bacterium | reverse complement strand
GTGCCGCCGATCTCGCAGAGCATGAAATCGACCTCGTCATCGCCGATCTCGATGAACTCCTTTATTTCATTGGTGACATGCGGGATCACCTGGATGGTCTTGCCGAGGTAATCGCCACGGCGCTCCTTTTCCAACACGTTGGTATAGATACGCCCCGACGACACACTGTCGGTGTTGCGGGCGGGCACGCCAGTAAAACGCTCGTAATGGCCGAGATCGAGATCGGTTTCGGCACCGTCATCGGTGACGAAGACCTCGCCATGTTCGAAGGGCGACATGGTGCCAGGATCGACATTGAGGTAAGGATCAAGCTTGCGCAGGCGGACCGAGAAGCCTCGGGCTTGCAAAAGCGCTCCGAGTGCGGCCGATGCCAGACCTTTGCCTAGAGAGGACACAACCCCGCCGGTGATGAAAACGTATCGCGCCATGTGGTTGGTCAACTCCCGTGAGTGCGGCGCGAACGCCGAAAAACAATAGCAAAACGGCCCCGGAAAGCCGCCTGTATCACGGGATTTGAAACATACAGGATTCGCAAAGGCTTGGCAACCGGACCGCAAGATGATGTTGCCAAAATTTTCTTGGCCTCAAGACGTTGTGGTGACATCCGTCGGGGTCTCGGGCAAGCGTACCGCCTTGGGCGCTTGCGTGGTAAAGCCGGGCCGTAGTGCGCGGATCAATCCGCCTTGGGAACTAGCGGCGCATTGTCGCCCTGGATCGGGGGCAGAAGCGTATTGCCATCAAGCAACGGCGAATCGGAGTCGGTTTCTTCCACCGCAGGCGAGCTGCCGCCGACGCGATCAAGCACCGATGTCCCGGCCGACTTCTGTGCTGCGATAACAGTGAGCGCGATCGAAGTGCAGATGAAGGCGATCGCGAGGATCCAGGTCAGCTTGCCCATGGCCGTTGCTGCCGAGCGAGAGGAGATAGCGCCACCGCCGCCGCCCATGCCCAGCCCACCACCTTCGGAACGCTGCAACAGCACCACGCCAATGAGGCAGAGTGCCAGAAGAAGGTGGATGATGAGAACGACGTTTTCCATGTGCGGGCGGTCCTGCGAAGTTTCTCGCGGGTATGTAGGGGAAAGGCGCGCAGGGTGCAAGGCGTTGCGGATGTTACCCCCGCGGGCGGGCCGGATTGCCGACAACCGCGCCGCCCGCGGCGACATCGCGGGTCACAACGCTGCCGGCGCCGACGATGGCGCCAACCCCCGATGGTGACGCCAGCCAACACGATTGCGCCGCCACCGATCCAGACGTTTCGCCCGATGGTGACTGGGCGCGCAATCTCGAGTCCGGCAGCGCGTTTGGCAGGGTCTTTGTAATGTTCGGCGCAATAAATCTGGACCGAAGGTCCAAGCATGGTCTGCGCGCCGATGGTTACCGGGGCGGAATCGAGAATTGTGCAGCCCGCGTTGAGGTAGACCGATGCGCCAAAACGGATGTTGAATCCATATGCGCAATGAAACGGTGCTTCAATCCGCACATCGGGTGCGACCGCGCCGAAGAGTTCGATGAGTGCAGGTGCGATTGGGCCGCGCTGTTCCGGGGGCAGGCTGTTATGCGCGTGGACAGCCTGTCGTGCGGCGGATTGCAGGCGCTCGAGTTCGGGGTCGAGACAGGAGTACCATTCGCCGGCCGCCATTCTTTCTCGCGGGCTTCGGGCGCGCGCAGCTTCAGTGTCACTCATCGACATCGTCCATGTCGGCCTGACCCGAGAGCTTGCGGCGCACATGGCTCCAGGAAAGCCCGATGCCCAGCACCACGGAGAGCGTAAAAAGCCCGATCCATGTGTTCTGGGTGGAGTTTTCCAGTTGGAGCCAGCCCCAATCGTAGAGCACCCAGAGCAGGGCAGCGACGAGCGCCAGCACCAGCCCCATGCCGAAGGCGCCGATGGAGCGTATCGTGGCGCGCAGATAGATGATGTAGCCGACCAGCAAGAGCAAGCCGAACAGAACGGTGAGCGACATCTGGGCGGAATAATTCGCCTCGGCCCATTTGACATAATTCCATTCGGTCGGATTGAAGGTGGCGGCCAAGAGCAGGAATGCGAAGGCCCAGCGCAGCAGAAATCCCATGATTGTCCCCGTCAGATGCGTTTGGTGCAGTTGAGCGCGCGCTTGCGCACTTGTCCAGAGGCGCGGTGCCGGGTTGCGGCGAAGTGGCTGAATTGACCGATTGAGGTTTGACTGCGGGCGAGAGAGCGATATACCGGCGCGGGTTTGATCCAGGCTTGAAAGGACCATTATGGCCAATGTCGTCGTAGTCGGCGCCCAGTGGGGTGACGAGGGAAAAGGCAAGATCGTGGACTGGCTGAGCGAGCGGGCGGATGTGATCTGCCGCTTTCAGGGCGGCCACAATGCAGGCCATACGCTGGTGATCGATGGCGAGGTGTTCAAGCTGCATGCGCTGCCCAGCGGTGTGGTGCGCGGCGGCAAGCTCTCGGTGATCGGCAATGGCGTGGTGCTGGATCCCTGGCATCTCTTGAACGAAATCGAGGGGATCAGAGCGCAGGGGGTTGAGATCAGCCCCGAGACACTGATGATCGCCGAGAACACGCCGCTGATCCTGCCGTTTCATGGCGAGTTGGATCGGGCGCGGGAAGGCCAGAACAGCGTTGCCAAGATCGGCACGACAGGCCGGGGAATTGGCCCATGTTACGAGGATAAGGTGGGGCGCCGGGTGATCCGGGTGGCTGATCTGGCGGATGATGCGACTTTGGAACTGAGGGTGGACCGGGCACTGATCCACCACAACGCGCTGCGTAAAGGGCTCGGGCTGGAACCGATCGACCGGGATGGAATAATTGCCGATCTGAAGGCGATTGCGCCGGAGATCCTGAAATTTGCCGGGCCGGTGTGGAAAGTGCTGAACGAGCAGCGCAAGGCGGGCAAGCGTATCCTGTTTGAGGGGGCGCAGGGCGCCCTTCTGGACATTGATTTCGGTACCTACCCGTATGTGACCTCGTCGAATGTTATCGCGGGGCAGGCGGCCACCGGTGTTGGGGTCGGGCCCGGCGCGATTGATTTCGTGCTAGGTATCGTGAAGGCATATACCACGCGGGTGGGCGAGGGGCCGTTTCCGACCGAGTTGTTCGATGATGATGGCCAGCGCTTGGGCGAACGGGGGCATGAGTTTGGCACCACCACAGGGCGCAAGCGGCGCTGCGGCTGGTTCGATGCCTGTCTGGTGCGCCAAACCTGTGCCACAAGCGGGGTGAACGGCATTTCGTTGACCAAGCTCGATGTGCTGGACGGCTTCGAGACGCTCAAGATTTGCATTGGCTACGAGCTTGACGGTATGCGCCTCGATTATCTGCCGACCGCCGCCGATCAGCAGGCGCGCTGCGTGCCGATCTACGAGGAGATGCCAGGCTGGAGCGAATCGACAGAAGGAGCGCGCAGCTGGGCCGATCTTCCGGCGGAGGCGATCAAGTATGTGCGCCGGGTGGAAGAGCTGATCGAATGTCCGGTGGCGCTATTGAGCACGAGCCCGGAGCGGGAAGACACAATTCTGGTGACCGATCCCTTCGCGGATTGAACGCCTGACCCAAGGATCGGGAGCGATGCCGATGTTCGAGAACCTGTCATACAAGGCGCGGCGACGCTGGGCGCTGGTGGTGCTGCTGGTCGGGATGCCGCTTTACGTGGTGGTTTGCGTCACCCTCGTCAACCTGATCGAACGTCCACCTTTCTGGGCGGAACTATTGATCTATGTTGGGCTCGGCATCCTGTGGATCGTGCCATTCAAAGGGCTGTTCCGCGGCATCGGTCAGCCTGATCCGCAGGCACCCGGGCGCAATGATGAATAGTGCCGGGCAAGCTTGCGAGCCGGTTGGGGGGCTGTTAAGTCTTTGCGAAACCCGATGGTTTTCATCAGATTAAGGCGAGGCCCGACGTTTGAATGCCACTGTCCTGAATAGTCCTGTAGTGAACGTTCCGGTCCCGAGACTGGAAATTCGCAGGCTGCGGCGTGCCTTTGACGGGAGGGCGGTGGTAGATGATGTTTCGCTCAGGGTGATGCCCGGCAGCGTGACCTGCCTGCTAGGCCCTTCGGGGTGCGGCAAGTCGACGACGTTGCGGATGATCGCGGGCGTGGAGATGCAGGATTCGGGCGAGATCTTCGTCGATGGAAACCTGATCTGTGACACGGTGTTCCGGGTGCCGCCCGAACGGCGCCATATCGGGCTTATGTTTCAGGATTTTGCGCTGTTTCCGCATCTGAGTGTGGCGGAAAATGTGGCGTTTGGTCTGAAGGGCGGTAAAGACGAAAAACGCGCGCGGGTCGAAGAGCTTTTGGGCGAGGTCGATCTGACGCGCTTCATCGAAGCCTATCCGCATGAACTTTCTGGCGGCGAGCAACAACGTGTGGCTTTGGCGCGCGCGCTGGCACCGCGCCCGGGAATCATGCTGATGGATGAGCCGTTTTCCGGGCTGGATAATCGGCTGCGCGACGATATCCGCGATCTGACGCTGGAAGTGTTGAAACAGGAGGACGCCGCAGTCTTGCTGGTCACACATGAGCCAGAAGAGGCGATGCGCATGGCAGATGAGATCGCTCTGATGCGCGACGGGCGGATTGTGCAACAGGGCGCGCCCTACAATATCTACAACGCGCCGCTGGATAAGGCGGCGGTCGCCTTTTTTAGTGATATCAATGTGATACGTGGAAAAGTTCATGGAGCTTTGACGGATACACCGTTTGGTCAATTCCTGACACCGGGGGTGCCGGATGGTCAGGAGGTGGAGATCGTGATCCGCCCGCAGCACATCAAGATCGACTTCGACCGCAACGGCCGCGGGCCCGATCCGACACCGCAGGACGGGGTGCCGGCGCGCGGCGTGGTCGAGCGGGCGCGCTTCATGGGATCGGAAAGCCTGGTGGAATTTCGGCTCGATTTCGACGGCTCGATGATGAAGGCGACCGTGCCAAATGTGTTCCTGCCCTCACCGGGCAAAGCGCTGTGGCTGACGATCAGGCGGGACCGGTGTTTTGTTTTTCCGTTCCGAGGCTAAGCCTTTGAGCGCGCGCCAAGGGCAGGTGCCGGATTGGGGCTCTGCCCCAAGCCCCGAAATATCTTTGAGCAAGATGAAATGGCCGCTGGCGTGAGCGTGGGGCGAATCATTCGCGGCCCGGCTTGTGTCGACGAGGGGGCCGCATGGCTGGCGGCGCGCGATGAGGGCATGGCACGGGCGTGGGCTGCGGTGGACGAGGTTCCGCTCAGGTTGAAACCGGACGGCTTTGCCGAGCTTTTAAGCGCGATTGTAAGCCAGCAGGTGAGCGTGGCCTCGGCGGCGGCGATCTGGGGGCGTACGCGAGAGGCGGGGCTGACCAGCGAAGCGGCGGTGATCGCGGCCGGTGAAGAGGGGCTGCGCGCCGTTGGCTTCAGCCGGCCAAAACAGCGCTATGCCTTGGCGTTGGCGCGGGCCGGGATTGACTATGATGCGCTGCGCGTGACGCCGACCGAAGAGGTAATCGCCACGCTGGTGGCGGTGCCGGGTATCGGTCTGTGGACCGCCGAGATCTATGCCATGTTCTGCCTCGGGCGGGCGGATGTGTTTGCGCCGGGCGATCTGGCGCTTCAGGAGGCGGCGCGTCTGCTCTATGGGCTGCAAGAGCGGCCGAAGGAACGCGCGTTTCGCGAGATGGCGGCAGCCTGGGCGCCCTGGCGATCGGTTGCGGCACGCTTGCTCTGGGCCTATTACCGGGTGGAGAAAGACAGGGAAGGGATCAGATGACACGGGTATTGAAAGCGGGCCGCAAGGGGCCGCAATCGGGGGCGACACGTTCGGTGGTGGTGTTTCTGCATGGCTATGGCGCCAACGGCGCCGATCTGCTGGGCATTGCCGATGTGCTGAGCGAGCACCTGCCCGATACTCTGTTCGTGGCGCCGGATGCGCCGGAGGCCTGTGCCGGGGCGCCGTTTGGCTTTCAGTGGTTTCCGATCCCGTGGATCGACGGCTCGTCGGAGGAAGAGGCCGAGCGCGGCATGCGCGCGGCGATCGACGATCTCAATGCGTTTCTCGATGCGCTGCTGGTGGATGAGGATCTGCTGCCCGAGCAGATGGTACTGTTCGGGTTCAGCCAAGGCACGATGATGGCCCTGCATGTAGCGCCACGTCGCGAAGACGAAATCGCCGGGATTGTCGCCTTCTCGGGCCGCTTGCTTTCGCCTGAATTGCTGAAGGACGAGGCGGTGTCTAAACCGCCGATCCTTCTGGTGCATGGTGACAGCGACGATATGGTGCCGCCGCAATCGCTGCCCGAGGCGGCAGAAGCCTTGCAGGGCGCGGGCTTCAAGGAGGTTTATGCCCATGTGATGAAGGGTACCGGCCACGGCATTGCGCCAGATGGGCTTTCGGTTGCTTTGGCTTTCATGCGCGACAAGCTGGGGCTGTGACAGCCGCTCTGAGGCGTTCTGGTTAGGAATTTGTTAATGATACCGAACGGTTAGGGCCGGGACTGATTTGACCGGGCGAACGGTCTTTGGTAACAGTGCAGGCATACTGGAAGAAGTGGGCAAGCGGCTCTGGGGCAACCCGGGGCCGTTTTTCATTTCTCTCATGAGGGCGGAGGAGAGACCCCATGAGGCAGGCTAGAAGCAAACATGACAACAGAGCAAATCTCGGCCGGCGCGGCGCGTTTGAGCAAGGCAATTGCGACGGTTGAACGGCAATTGAAAGCGTTGGCGCGCGATCTGGTGGTGCTGCACCGCCAGATCCGGGAAGGCAATGCAGCGGATCTCAAGGATGCAAGGCATAGCGTCGAAGATATCCGGCAATGGCTTGGCATCGCGTATGAATTGGAGAAACGACTTGAAAAATCTGGCTACGACAGAAGCGGGCGAGACAGCCCGAAATCCATCGACCTCGACGGCGCCCGACATCAGATCGGCTGCCGCCTGGATCGCCTCAGAGCCACGCGATGTCCAGGACGCTTTCCTGAACGATCTGAGTGAGGCAGAGCTTCTGGCGCTGCCCTATCTGTTCGAGTTCTGGGCGATGGAGCATCAACTGCCGCCTGAGGTCAGTTTAGCAGGCGACTGGCGTACCTGGGTGATCATGGGCGGACGCGGTGCGGGCAAGACCCGCGCAGGAGCCGAATGGGTGCGCGCACAGGTGGAAGGCGCGGGGCCGCTCGACAAGGGCGTGTGCCGACGCATCGCCTTGGTGGGCGAGACGGTCGATCAAGTGCGCGAGGTGATGGTTTTTGGCGAAAGCGGGCTGTTGGCCTGTTCTCCGCCCGACCGGCGACCCGAATGGCAGGCCGGACGCAAGCGATTGATCTGGCCCAATGGCGCCACCGCGCAGGTATATTCGGCGCATGATCCGGAAGGGCTGCGCGGGCCACAATTTGATGGCGCCTGGGTCGATGAGCTGG
>CBDUGF010000149.1:0-7530 GCA_965366835.1 uncultured Rhodobacterales bacterium | reverse complement strand
CTTGCGCAGCGCCCGCACCAATCGCGCCTCGTCATCGCCGCGAAACGCCGCATTCAGCAGGGCCTCGACCTCGGGCTCCTCGCCGCGCCGCATCTCTCGCATGAAATCCATTGTGCTTGCCCTCGCTGGTCGCGCCTCTGTCACCATCGCCGCCTCTGGCGGGCCTGCCCGCTTGTCCCTGACAGCGGCCCGGCCTGCGATGCCTCCTGGCAGAATGATCTTCCCTGTCAAACCGGCCCAACACCAGAAGTTAAGCGCCGCCGCCCGCCAGTCTCACACTCAAGGAAAAAGGGCGCTCCAAACGAAGCGCCCCTTCCAATTTCTGAGCGGTGTTACCCTCTCGGCAGATTTTCCGCAGGAAAACAGCCTGTCGGGTGACGCCGATTTCCTATTCGGAAATCAGCTTACATCATTCCGCCCATGCCGCCCATGCCGCCCATGTCGGGCATGCCGCCGCCGGCGCCTTCTTTGGCCGGCTTGTCAGCGATCATGGCTTCCGTGGTGATCAGAAGACCGGCGATCGAGGCCGCATCTTCCAGAGCGGTACGGACAACCTTGGCCGGGTCGATCACGCCGAACTTGAACATGTCGCCATATTCTTCGGTCTGCGCGTTGAAGCCATAGGTCACATCGTTGCTTTCGCGGATCTTGCCGGCGACAACCGCACCGTCAACACCAGCGTTTTCTGCGATCTGGCGCAGCGGCGCTTCGATGGCCTTGCGCACGATGGCGATGCCGTTGGTCTGGTCGGCATTGGCGCCTTCCATCCCGATCAGCGCCTTGCCGGCCTGAATGAGAGCAACACCGCCGCCGACGACAACACCTTCCTGCACCGCAGCGCGGGTTGCGTTCAGGGCATCATCGACACGATCCTTGCGCTCCTTCACTTCGGTTTCGGTCATGCCGCCAACCTTGATCACCGCAACACCGCCAGCCAGTTTGGCCACGCGTTCCTGCAGCTTTTCCTTGTCGTAATCGCTGGTGGTTTCTTCGATCTGGGTGCGGATCTGGGCCACGCGCGCTTCGATCTCGGCTTTCGCGCCGGCACCGTCGACAATGGTGGTCTCGTCCTTGGTGATCTGGATCTTCTTGGCGGTGCCAAGCATGTCCATGGTCACGTTTTCAAGCTTCATGCCCAGATCTTCGGAGATCACCTGACCACCGGTCAGAATGGCGATATCCTGCAGCATCGCCTTGCGGCGATCGCCAAAGCCCGGCGCCTTGACAGCAGCGATCTTCAGACCACCGCGCAGCTTGTTGACCACCAGAGTGGCCAGGGCTTCGCCCTCGACATCCTCGGCAATGATCAGCAGCGGCTTTTGCGACTGGATCACCGATTCAAGCAGCGGCACCATGGCCTGCAGGCTCGAGAGCTTCTTCTCGTGCAGCAGGATCATGCAGTCTTCCAGCTCGGCAATCATCTTGTCGGCATTGGTCACGAAATAGGGGCTCAGATAGCCGCGATCGAACTGCATGCCTTCAACGACGGTGGTTTCCGTCTCCAGGCCCTTGTTCTCCTCGACGGTGATGACACCCTCGTTGCCGACCTTCTGCATCGCGTCCGCGATCTGCTGGCCGATTTCGCTCTCGCCGTTGGCCGAGATGGTGCCGACTTGGGCCACTTCGGCGCTGTCGGTCACGTCGCGGGCGGCGGCCTTGATGCCTTCAACAACCTTGGCGGTCGCCAGGTCGATGCCGCGCTTCAGGTCCATCGGGTTCATGCCCGCGGCCACGGCTTTCAGGCCTTCCTTGACGATGGCCTGGGCCAGCACGGTCGCGGTGGTGGTGCCGTCGCCGGCTTCGTCATTGGTGCGGCTGGCGACTTCTTTCACCATCTGCGCGCCCATGTTCTCGAACTTGTCTTCCAGCTCGATTTCCTTGGCAACCGTTACACCGTCCTTGGTGATGCGCGGTGCGCCGAAGGATTTGTCCAGAACCACATTGCGGCCTTTCGGGCCCAGTGTCACCTTGACCGCGTCGGCCAGGATGTTGACGCCTTTCAGCATGCGGTTGCGGGCATCGGTATTGAATTTGACGTCCTTAGCAGCCATTTTTCTTGCTCCTAATCTAGAATTTCAGATGTCGCGGGATGCGCCCATTGCGCACCTGCCACGGATCAGCTCAGGCAATGATGCCCATGATGTCGGATTCCTTCATGATCAGCAGCTCCTCGCCGTCGATCGTGACTTCGGTGCCGGACCATTTGCCGAACAGGATCCGGTCGCCCTTCTTGACGTCCATTGCAATCCGGTCGCCGTCGTCGTCGCGCGCGCCTGCGCCCACGGCAACAATCTCGCCTTCCGCGGGCTTTTCCTTGGCGCTGTCGGGAATGATCAGCCCGCCCTTGGTTTTTTCGTCGCCTTCCACGCGGCGAACAACCACGCGGTCATGAAGCGGTGTAAATGCCATCTCTTTGGCTCCTTTGAGACAGTCGTTTCTCCCAAGACCCGCCCGCCTGAAAGCACGGACGCGGTCATTAGCACTCAGCGGTCCCGAGTGCTAACGGCGTGTAGTTAAGGATCGCACGAAGCCGAGTCAACCACTGAAATCGAGGTTTGTTCGCGGGAATGTCAAAGCGGCGGGCATAGCGTGAAGCTCCGGGCATGGCGCCGCCCGCAATGCGCCTCCCCTGCTGGCCGCGAATGGCATCTCAGGCCGATTCCGGCGCGGATGGCCCGGCAGCCTTCCGGCGCAAGAAACCATGCACTCAGGGCGAGAAATCGCGCCGACCGAAAGATTTTTCGCAGAAAAATCGTCAGGCCGGGTTCGGCGCAGGCAGCCACGCGTCGCGGCTAAACCCGGCCGATCCAATCCGGGTCCGCGCCCTTCCCCGCGTCTCACCCGCTGAGAGATCTTCCTCATGTCCGCGTCGCCACGCGCCGCCTCAAGCAGCGCGCGCTGCGCCGTGACCCGCTCGTGCACATCGCCGAGTTGCTCGGCCAGCACGTCGCGCACCTCGGGCCGGGTGGAACAGGTCTTTCATTTGATGCTGGATGGCTTCTTCGAAATGATCCAACCCAAAGCCGTCAAACTTGATGTCCTGCCCGACAATCTCGCCAGTGGTCCTTTCCGAGGATTGCCCGGCTTCGTGCATCACGTAATAGCAGTCCTCGTTGGGGAACTACGACGACGAATTGTCGAATTTCCACTCGCCACAGCCTGCCCGAGCCCTGGCATCCCCGACGAAACCGGTTTGACCGTCTGGCGAAAGCCATTACGGTCGCGTCAGACACGCCCCCAACGAAAAGGCCCGCCCGTGCGTTTCCTGCTGCCCCTTCTCCTGCTCCTGGCTTCGCCCCTCGCCGCGTTCGAATGCGGCGGCACCAATCTTTTCGACCAGCTCGAACCGGCCAAGCGCAGCGCGCTCGATCGGAAAGCCGCCGCCTATCCCTTCGCCACCGGCCTCAGCTGGCGCGCCACGCGCGGCGAGACCACGCTCACCATCTTCGGAACCTTTCACTTCTTTCATGACCGGACCGAGGCCCAGATCGCCGCGCTGCTGCCGCATGCGCGCGCCGCCGATACCGTCTGGTTCGAAATGAGCGCCGATGACCTGACCCGGTTCGAGAAACTCAGCCAGACCGACCCGTCGCTGATGTTCCTCACCACCGGCCCCACCATCCCCGAGATGATGGACGAGCCCGACTGGCAGCGGCTGCGCGCCCGCATGTCCGCGCTCGGCATCCCCTCGTTCATGGCCGCCAAGTTCAAACCGATCTTCCTCGCAATGATGCTCGGTTCCAGCCCCTGCCACATGCGCGCCCAGACGCGCGGCGCCAAGGGCATCGACGATCAGCTCGCCAGAACGCTGCACGCCGAGGGCCGCGACACCCGCTCGATCGAAAACGCCACCACCCTGATGAAGCTTCTCGACAGCTTCAGCCAGGAAGAACAGATCGCGATGATCAAGCTCTCGCTCGATCTGCCCCAGGATCCCGATGATCTCCAGGCCACGCTGCTGGCGCTCTACCAGCAGGGCGAAATCGCGCTCTTGTGGGAATATGGCCGCATGCTCTCGCTCGAACATGGCGGCCCCAGCGCCGCGCGCGATTTCGAGCGGTTCGAGCGCGCCCTGCTCACCGATCGCAATCGCAACTGGGCCGACGTGGTCGAGCGCGAGATGGACGGCCGCGAGAACTTCATCGCCGTCGGCGCCGGCCATTTGCCGGGCGAAGCCGGCCTGCTCAACCTGCTGGCCGAACGCGGTTTCACCGTCACCCCCCTGCCCCTCGACTGACCCAACAAGGACACACGCCATGCCCCTCACCGGCCGTTGCTATTGCGGCGCTCTCAGCTACGAAGCGGAAGGCGATCCTCTGTTCAAGGCGCAGTGCCATTGCCGCGAATGCCAGTATATCTCGGGCGGCGGTCCGAATTACTTCATGATGCTGCCCGAAGACGGCTTCCGCTATACCTCCGGCGCGCCCGGCACCTTCACGCGCCCCGATCTCGACCGCGCCGTCAGCCGCGAGTTCTGCCCGACCTGCGGCACCCATGTCGTCACCCGGATTCCCTGGCGCGATTACGTCGTGCTCAAGGTCGGCACGCTCGACGATCCGGCCACAGGCTATGGCGGCCCGAGCGCCGCGATCTACACCATCGACAAGCAACCGTTCCATTGCATCGCCGAAGGCATCCCCGCCTTCGAGCGCCTGCCCGAAAGGTAACTCATGCAAATCCAAGCCAACGGCATCTCCCTCGAAGTCGAGGACCACGGGGCAAAAACCGATCCCGCCCTGATCCTGATCCGCGGCCTCGGCACCCAGCTGGTGCACTGGCCCGGCACTTTCGTGCAAGGACTGGTCAAGGCCGGCTTTCGCACCATCACCTTCGACAACCGCGATGTCGGCCTGTCCCAGCGTTGCCCGGCGCCCGGCGTCCCCGAAGACCCCGACGAGATCTGCGCGCGCCTCGCAGCCGGGGAAGATATCGCCCCCGCCTATACGCTCGACGACATGGCGCGCGACGTGATCGGCCTGATGGACGCGCTGAACATCGAGCGCGCCCATATCTTCGGCATCTCGATGGGCGGCGGCATCGCCCAGATCCTCGCCATCCACCATCCCGAGCGCCTGCTCACCGACACCATCGTGATGACCGCCTGCCGCCCGCTTCTGGATCGCGCCCACCGCGCCGAGATCGTGCCGCGCCTGCTGGTCTATCCGGCCACGCTCGAGGAAGCGCAGGACAATCTGGTCGGCGAATATGCGTCCTTCGGCTCGCCCGGCTTTCCCCTGCCCGAAGCCGACATCCGCGGCCTCGCCCGCCTCGCCTGGTCGCGCGGTTCGGACGTGGCGGGCATCAACCGTCAGCTTCTGGCCACCATGGCGGCACAGGATCGCCGCCCCGATCTCGGCAAGGTGACAACCCCCTGCCTCGTCATTCACGGGGTCGACGATACCCTGGTCCCGGTCGAGTTCGGCGCCGAAATCGCCGCCCATATCGCCGGCTCGGAGTATCACGCGATCAAGGGCATGGGCCATATCATCACGCCGCTGCTGGCGCCCCGGATCGTCTCGCTGGTCAGCGATTTCATCAAGCGGCAGGGGTGACTCAGACTGCATCATCCAATGGCCGCGATGAGCCCCGGTGGTCGAGCCGTTGCATCGCAGCGAATGCCCGCAATTGCGCCATCCAAAAATCGACAGCATCGTTCACAACCAAGCGGCCAAGCACGGGCAGTATTTCCTAGACACCTTTCATCGCGATCATTTCGATAGGTGAGATACGATTTGCAGACAAATTCGCCACCATGTTCGGGATTTTTTCCGCGGTCGATTGCTGCATGAGAACATGCAGGCCCAAATGCGGCGGGCCTCCCGCGGCCTCGCCTGCCGCCTTCATCTTCTTGAAAAACTCCATGGCGAATTCGCGGCGATTGTTTTCTTCCACGACGGCAAACCCGTTATCTTCAAACGCCGCACGATAGTCTTCAGGGCCCGTCAGACAATCTGTCTCAGGCGCAGTTGCCCAAGGAACGGGGTAAATCAGCTCTTCCTCATTGGTCCTCATGACATCGTAGATGCCAAATTTCGCACCGGGTTTAAGAACACGCGATACTTCTGCCATCAGTGTTTGCTTGTCTTGGATGTTCATTCCGACATGTATCATGAACGCACCATCGAAACGCGCCTCCTCGAATGGCAGAGACAGCGCGCTTCCTTGATGAAGCGCAATACGGCCCGACAAGCCAACCCAATCGCAAAGTACCTGTCCGGTTTCGACGAATTCAGGGGTCAAATCGAGACCCACTATCTTTGCACCATAGGTTTTCGCCGCAAAACGCGCCGAACCTCCCAAACCACACCCGACATCAAGCAACGTCTGAGACGCCGCTATTTCAAGTTGGTCCAGAAAATGTGCGGTCGCGATCCGTCCACCGATATGAAATTCATCGACTGGGCCGAGATCCTCAACACTTGCGTTTTCTGGATTGATGCCTTGCGCTTCAAGTCCTGCTTGAATCGCCGCCAGCAGGTTTCCGTGGCCATAGTGAGTGGATATTCTTTCGGCATAGTCCATGGTATTCATCTTTCCAGACCTGCGACCGCGAAAGTCTTATTAAGGGCATGACGTTTAATCGCCGAACAGTGTGGCTTTTTCCCTTATGAAGCAAGCAAGCTGAAAGAAGTCGAAAACGCCACGCTGTCGTTGCCGCAAACTGAAATTCGAAAACACTCAGGTGCAGAGCAACCAAGAGCCGACATTCACTGGCACCCAGGTGACGCCCGCTTCCTCCGCAAAGCTGCCACTCAGCCGTCGCCTTCTTCCGTGGCCTCCTTGCCCACTTCGCTCAAGGCATAAACGCCCTTCTCCACCTTCTCGAACCAGCCATAGTGGTTGTCGCGCATCATCCTCGTCGCCCGCTCGACCCCGGCTGCGTCAGCCACAGCCGCGCCCTTGCTCGGCCCGTGCGCCGCAAGGTATTGCGCGCATCTGACCGCACCCTGGCGATAGGCCGTCACGATGGTCTCGCGCTTCATCCCGCCGAGGTTCGGGTCGCCGTCGCGGCCGGCGAATTCCTTCAGCAGCGCCGCCTTGCGCCGCTTCGATTTGCGCGGCTGAAACGGCAGCGGATCGCAATGCGCCTTCACCTCGCCGGTTTTCAACTGCACCGACAGCACCCCCACCCCCAGCCGCTTGCACAGCCCGACATTGCCCTTGAACGCCCGCCAGCCCGCCTTGCCCTTCCAACGCGGTACCGCGACATAGACGGTATCGCTCACCGCCTGGCGCGCCACCGCCTGTTGCAGCAGCGTCAGCGAGAAGCCGGTCTTGAGCTCGACGATCAGCGGCTCGTCATCACCGCGCAGCGCCACCACATCGGCCGCGCCAACCTCGCCCTTGACCTCGTAACCCAGGGTTTCGAGCCAGGCTTTCACCGGCAGGTAAAGATCGGTTTCGCTCAGACGCCTCATGACCCGCAGACTAGTGTCATTTTCCCGGCAAGGGAATCCACAGCACTCGGTTTTTCGACGCGAGAACCGGCCTGGAAAACGACGCGCTTGCCGGGTGCGCCCGAATTCCGCG
>CBDUGF010000148.1:0-7620 GCA_965366835.1 uncultured Rhodobacterales bacterium | reverse complement strand
ATTCGTCCAGCCTTACCTCGAGATCAGCGCCGCCTTTGCATCCGAGCCGTTGGTAGACCGCCTGCCGATACGACCTTTGTGATCGCTCGACCTTGCCGTTGAGTTGAGGCGCAACGCGCCCGATATTGGCAAGACGGATTGCAGGATCATCGACGGGCCAATGGTATTTGGCGTGATACCGAGCATAAGAAAAGGTGACTGTAGCTGGTCCAGCTATTCAATGGTTGGGCTCCAGTCCCGGATGGCAGATTTACGGACGATTTCCTGGTGTTTGAGTGTGCGCATGACCATCTCGAAATCACCGGTCGGCGTCTCGACCCTGCAGATTGGCCCGCCATACTTTACAGCGGTCCGCAACGTCGCAACTAACGAATTCACGGTTTGAGGTAACCTTGGTTGCTGCGTGCCGTGCTCTGGGCAATCCCGGTCCGGATCGGCTGGTGGCGCCTGAACGCCCGCCAAAAGGTCCCGGGCCAGTGAGACGAAATCGTGGTCAAAGGTGCCCTGGACCGACCCGACGCAATAATCCTGGCGTTGAAGATAAGCCGGATTGGCGGACTTCATATCACCGAAGCCGTCAGGCAAGGCTTCGCAGCAATCTTTGATACCATAGGCCCATTTCTTCCACTTGCGGTTTGCTATTGCGCGCCCGACAGCACCTATCCTTGTCAATCCGGGTTCGCTCTCTCTCAGCCAACGCTCTGCTGCCGTTTCGGTTGAGAATTTTTCGCTCAGGTTCAGAATGACCTTGCCGGCCCTTTTTCTTGCGAATGATCGCGGTGTAAGCCAGCGAGCCATCTTTCTTCGGGCGGGTCATGATGGTATCCGTCTGGGTCTCCTTTCAGGGTTCGAATTGTTGATGTCTGGGAGATCGAACTGCCCGGAGACGGGCGGTGGAAACTTTGGTCAAGGTTCGATATCTCGGTGCCCTTGTTCTCGGAGGAGACCTGGTTGAACGAGAGAAGACGGTAGATTTTGGGGGGCGGTGTAACATTTTGTTGCGCCGCCCCCCAAAAAGGGGCCAAACAGCCCCGAAACCGAGGAAAACGGAAAAGATGTCCGAGCACGAAAAGCCGATAAAACAAGGAGATTTACGCGTTCGGCGGGCGGCGCGCCTATCCGTGGCGCCGATGATGGACTGGACCGATCGGCATTGCCGCTATCTGCACCGGCTTTTGAGCCGCGAGGTGCTGCTTTATACCGAGATGGTGACGGCACCGGCATTGGTGCGCGGCGCGGCGCTGCATCTGTTGGCGTTTTCGCCCGAGGAACAGCCTGTGGCGCTGCAACTGGGCGGATCGGACCCGAGTGAGTTGGCCGAGGCCGCCCGGATGGGCGAGGCGGCGGGCTATGTCGAGATCAACCTCAATGTCGGGTGCCCCAGCGACAGGGTTCAATCAGGCACTTTCGGGGCGGTGCTGATGCGCGATCCCGATCTGGTGGCGCGCTGCGTGGCGGCAATGCGCGATGCGGTCGAAATCGACGTGACCGTGAAATGCCGTATCGGCGTGGATGACCAGGATCCCGCCGTTGCCTTACCCGATTTCATCGAACGCGTCGCCGCTGCGGGGGTAGAGCGCTTTGCCATCCATGCGCGCAAGGCGTGGCTCGACGGGCTGAGCCCGAAGCAGAACCGCGATGTCCCACCGCTGGACTATGATCTGGTGCTGGCGATGAAGGCGCGCTTTCCCGAGTTGCACCTGTCGGTCAATGGCGGGATCGAGTCGCTGGAGCAGGCGAAGGCGTTCCTGGCCCGGGGCATGGACGGGGTGATGGTGGGGCGGGCGGCTTATCACAGGCCCGCAGATATCCTGGCCCGCGCGGATGCCGAGATATTCGGAATCGAGCGCGCGCCAGCTGACCCGCTCGAGGTGGCCCGCGCCATGCGGCCCTACATCGAGGCACATCTTGCCCGGGGTGGCAGGCTGGGGCAGGTGACGCGGCACATGCTGGGCCTGTTTGCCGGGCAGCCGGGCGCACGCGGCTGGCGCCGGGTCCTGTCGGAGGGTGCGCATCGCAAAGGCGCCGGGCCGGAGTTGATCGACGCCGCATTGGAACATGTCATCGAGATGAACGCGGCGGTGTGAGGCCGGCGCCGCTTGCCTTTTGCGGCAAGGAATGCTGACTGGACAGGCAAGGGTTTTGGGGAGTGGACGATGCCGGAAATGTCTTTGCTCATCGCCATGGCGGCGTTGCTGGTGGTGATCGGGGGCTTTGCGGGGGTGCTGGCCGGGCTCCTGGGCGTGGGCGGCGGGATCATACTGGTGCCTGCCTTTTATTACGCATTCCAGACGCTTGGTTATGACGGGCCGCAAGTGATGCAGATCTGTCTGGCGACATCGCTGGCGACGATCATCGTCACCTCGACGCGTTCGGTTCTGAGCCACAACAGGAAGCGCGCGGTCGATTGGGAAATCCTGCGCGGTTGGGCGCCGGGGATCGTGGTCGGCGCGGTGCTGGGCATGTTGGTGGCGGCGAGCCTGCGGTCGTCGACCTTGCAGGGCATATTCGGCGTGCTGGGCTTGATCGTGGCGCTCTATCTGGGCTTCGGGCGGCAACACTGGCGACTCGGCGAAGCGATGCCCAGGGGCGCGGCCCGTGCGGCCATGTCGCCGGCGCTGGGCTTCCTCTCGGTGCTGATGGGCATCGGCGGCGGCAGTTTCGGGGTGCCGATCATGAGCCTCTACGGCACACCGATTCATCGCGCGGTGGCGACGGCGGCGGGCTTCGGCGTGATCATCGCGGTGCCGTCGGTGATCGGGTTCCTGTTTCTCAGGGTCGATGCCGCGCTGCGCCCGCCCTTGACCATCGGCGCGGTGAACCTGGTGGCCTTTGCCATCGTGATCACCATGACGATGATCACCGCCCCGCTGGGGGCGAAACTGGCGCATGCGACGGATCCGAAACTTCTGCGGCGGGTGTTCGCGCTGTTTCTGGGGCTGGTGGCACTGAACATGCTGCGCAAGGCGTCGGGGTGGTAGGCGGTTTTTTCGACAAGGGGTATTGCCGGTTCGAAGCCGATCCGGCGCTTGGAGCATGGGTTGCGGCGGCGACGGAGCCGGCGCGCGCAGCGGTGAACGATCCACGGCTTCGGGCAAAATGGCTGGTCTGCGAGGATACCTGGTTCATCGGGGTCGACGCGCTCGACAATGATGCTGTCGGGGCAATTCGCGGCGTGGCGCTGGAGGGCGCGGCGGTGCGGATGGCGCAGGGTCTGTTCGGCAAGTTGCCACTGCATCGGGCGCAGATTTCGGCACTCTGGCCGGGCTATCCCAGGGCGCGCGAGGGCGAGAGCGCCGCGGCGCTGCGCTATCGCCAGAAGCGTGACGCGGCGCATCTCGACGGGCTGAAGGCGGTAGGCGTGGCAAGACAGCGGCGGATCGACGAGACCCATGCCTGGATACTGGGCATCCCCCTGAATCAGGTGGATGCGGGAGCCAGCCCGATGGTAGCCTGGGAGGGCAGCCACTCGCTGATGAGCGAGGCTTTGCAGGTTGCGCTGCGCGGGATGCCGGAGACGCGGTGGCGCGAGGTCGATCTGAGCGCGGCCTATCAGGGCGCACGCAGGCGGGTGTTCGATAGCTGCCGGCGGGTCGAGCTATCGGCGAAGCTCGGCGAGGCCTATCTGCTGCACCGGCTCTGTCTGCATGGCGTGGCGCCCTGGAAAGAGGGCGCGCGAGCCGGTCCGGAGGGGCGGATGGTGGCCTATTTCAGGCCGGAGTTTCCCGGCAGTGTCGGCGCCTGGCTGAGCGCGCCCTGATCCGGCGACGATGCGTTTGTCCGGAACGCCCCCGCCGCGGCGAGCCCGCCCGCCCACCCCTCGCCGCGGCGGGGGCTTGGCGCGCAAACGGTTGGCAAGGCGCGGGGTGAATCGTTTGGAAATGAGTATTTTTGCCAAGAAATAGTGCGAGGCGGGCGCCCGACAGGGGCCTTGGGTCAGGTGTTCTTGAGGCGCGCGCTGCGGCCGCCGCGCCGTTGACGCAGGCGCGGGGCGCGTGACGGCAGGTCGGCCATGATGGTGCGGCGGTCTTCGGAGCTGAGGCGCGACCAGCGGGCGATCTCGTCGCCGCTGCGGTGACAGCCGATGCAGATCCGCGCTTCGGGGTGAATGACGCAGATCTTCACGCAGGGGCTCTCGATCTCGTCGCGGTTCCAGATTTCATCCGTCATTGTTCAGGTGTCCCAGCCGGTCCAGCAGCCCCTGCAGGATATACGAGGCGGCGACATGGTCGATCACCTCGGCGCGACGTTTGCGAGACGTATCCGCCTCCAGCAGCGCCCGTTCGGCGGCGACGGTGGAGAGGCGTTCATCCCAGAAGGTGATCGGCAGGTCGGAGAGGCGCGCAAGATTGCGGGCGAAAGCGCGGGTCGACTGGCAGCGCGGCCCCTCGGAGCCATCCATGTTGCGCGGCAGGCCGAGCACGATGCCGACAATGGCGCGCGCGCTGACGATTTCGATCAGGCGGGCGGCGTCGAGGGTGAATTTGCGGCGGCGGATGGTTTCGAGCGGCGAGGCGACCGAGCGCAGCCCGTCGGAAACCGCAACTCCGATGGTCTTGTCGCCCAGATCGAGCCCGGCCAGGGCGCCGCCAGCGGGCAGGGTGTCGGCGAACTCGCGGGGGCCTTCGATGATCATTCAAGCAGGCCGGCGGCACCGGCAGCGGCGTTGATCGTGGTCATCGCGGCCGCGTCGCCGCCATGGGCGGCCTTGGCCTGGGCAAGCGCCGTCTCAGCCGCATCACGATCGCCCAGGCTGGCGTGTGAGGTGATCAGACGGGCCCATTCCTCGGCGGTGCCGCCCTCGCTGGTCAGGCGTTCGGCGAGGCGGTGGACCATGCCGCGGATCATTTCGCTGCGCTCCTGGGTGCTCAATTCCGAGGCGCTTTCGATATCCGCACCGGACGGGCCGGGCAGGGCGGGCGCAGGCGCCGGAACCGCAAGCACCTGCGCTGCACCAGGTTCTTCGGCCAAACCGGCATGGGCGGCGCCCTGACGCACGATGGCGAGCTGATCGGGCTTGTCGGAGAAGACCGATCGCGCTTCGTCCCAGATGGCGCGGGCGCGATCGGTCTCGCCCAACACCCCGAGAGCCGAGATCAGGCGGCCCCATTCCTCGGCGCTGCCGCCTTCGCTGGCGAGCCGTTCGGACAGGCCTTCCACCATGCCGCGGATCATTTCCTGGCGCTCTTCCGGCGACATCTCGGCGGCGGCGGCCATGTCGCCGGCGGAGGGGCCGGGCGTGCTGCCGGCTTCGGGCAGGCTGTAGCGGACGCCGGCACGCCAGGCGAGTTCTTCGATCTGGCCCCGGATGGCGGGCACCCAGGGCGCGTTCGGGGTGCTGTCGGCCAGAAGTTGCTCCATCATCCGAAAGGCGATGTCGGGTCGATCGTTCTGAGCATGCATCAGCGCGGTGAAATAGCGCGCGGGAGGAAAGCGCGGATCGCGCTGCAGCGTCTCTTTCAGCGCCGCTTCGGCTTCGGGCGAGACATAGCCACCGGTGGCGCGGATCATCATCTCGGCCAGCACCGAATAATCGGCGGCGGTGGCCTCGTCGCCCTTGATGCGGATCACCTCGGACTGGGCGGCGTAGGAGGCCGCGTAATTGCCGAGCGAGGCTTCGTTACGCGCCAGCAGCATCTGGCCCTGAAGATCGTCGGGGCGTTCGCCCACGGTCTTGCGCAGCTTCTCCATCAACGCGGCGAATTCGGGTTCGGGGGTGGCGGGTGCGCTCTCGGCGCGAAACACCTCTTCGGCTTGCGACTGTGACGGGCGCTCGGCGCGCATTTGGTCCGAGGCTTCGATCCGCGCGGCCAGCGGCGTGTCGCGCGCGCCGGGTTCGCCCAGCAGCGGGTAGAGTGCCGCGGCGCCGCCGACGAGCACCAGCACCACGATCGCCGACAGGGCAAAGGTGGCGCTGCGGGGTTGGGACGCCCCGGATGCGGCCTTTTGCAGCTGGGCATCCGCGGCCAGCACGCGGCGGCCGACCTCGGCGCGGATGCGCGCGGCGTCGTCCTGGGCGATGATACCGCGCGCGAGATCGCGCTCGACCTCGCTCAGCTGATCGCGATAGACCCGCAGGTCGTATTCCGCCGGGTGTGCTTCGGCTGTCTTGGTGCGCAGCAAGGTCAGCACCAGAATGGCGGCCAGGGCAAGGGCGAGGGCTGCGGCGGTGATCCAGAAAATCATTGAATATCCCAGTTGCTCGTCGATCTCAGGCCCATGTAATGGCCCAGGCCAGCGCTGGGAAGGGCAAATGGCCAGTATCTGCCCGGATGTCGCATTCGCATGGGATTGTGACGGATCGGAACGGGGGTGAAACGCGCACAAAAGGCAGTAAGCTGGCCAAGGGAATCCACCCAAGGAATCGGGGGCCGATGAGACGGTATTCAGCTTTTGCCGTGGCGCGCGAAGCGGCACGCTTTCACAGCGGATGGGAACGCGCCTGGCGTTCGCCCGAGCCGAAGAAGAAATACGATGTCATCATCGTCGGTGCGGGCGGTCACGGGCTGGCAACCGCCTTCTATCTGGGCAAGAATTTCGGCATCACCAATGTTGCGATCCTTGAAAAGGGATGGCTCGGCGGTGGCAATACCGGGCGCAACACCACGATCATCCGCTCGAACTATCTTCAGGATCCTTCGGCTGCGATCTATGAAAAGGCGCGCTCGCTCTACGAGACCATGTCTCAGGATCTGAACTATAACGTGATGTTCTCGCCGCGCGGCGTGCTGATGCTGGCGCAGACCGAGCACGAAGTGCGCGGCTACAAACGCACGGCGCATGCCAACCTGCTGCAAGGGGTGGTGACCGAGTTTGTCGGGCCCGAGCGGGTCAAGGAGCTGGTGCCGATCATCGAGATCAACGGGCCGCGCTATCCGGTCCTCGGCGGACTCTGGCAGGCGCGTGGCGGCACCGGGCGGCATGACGCCGTGGCCTGGGGTTATGCGCGGGCCTGCTCGGACATGGGCATGGACATCATCCAGCAATGCGAGGTCACCGGCGTGCGCCGGGAGGACGGCAAGGTGACCGGCGTCGATACCAGCAAGGGCGCCATCGACTGCGACAAGCTGGGCATGGTCGTGGCCGGGCATGCCGGGGTTCTGGCCGAGAAGGCCGGGTTCCGTCTGCCGCTTGAATCCGTGGCCTTGCAGGCGCTGGTCAGCGAACCGATCAAACCCTGCATGGACATCGTGGTGATGGCCAACACGGTGCACGGCTACATGAGCCAGTCGGACAAGGGCGAGATGGTGATCGGCGGCGGCACCGATGGCTACAACAATTATACTCAGCGCGGCTCGTTCCATCATGTCGAGGAGACGGTGCGCGCGCTGATCGAGACCTTCCCGATGATCAGCCGCCTGAAGATGCTGCGGCAATGGGGCGGGATCGTCGATGTGACCGGCGACCGCTCGCCGATCCTGTCGAAGGCGCCGGTCGAGGGGATTTTCCTCAATTGCGGCTGGGGCACCGGCGGCTTCAAGTCGATCCCCGGTTCGGGCTGGGGCTTTGCCGAACTGATCGCCAAGGGCCATTCGCCGCTGTGCGAGGCATTCGGGCTGAACCGGTTCCGTGAGGGCCGGTTCATCGACGAGAGCGTTGCGGCAGGGGTGGCGCATTGAT
>CBDUGF010000147.1:0-7670 GCA_965366835.1 uncultured Rhodobacterales bacterium | reverse complement strand
TCATTCTGCTCGCGGATTTGGCAGAGATAAAGCGCTTCAAAACAGCTGTTGGTCACCATCCCGCGGTCTGGCGATAGCCCGGCACGTCAATGGCAGCTGTGGGCTCAATCCGGACATCCCTCCGAAAAAGAAAAACCCCGGCCCGCAGCGCAGACCGGGGACATTCTCGCCCGATCGCCCCTCACCCCTTGCGCTTGTCGATCACCCTCACGGCCTTGCCTTCCGAGCGCGGGATCTGGCCCGGCGTCTTGGCCGTGACCTTGCAGGTCACCCCGATCACCGATTTGATATGGTGGCGCACCTCGCCGGCCTTGGCGGCCAGCACCTCGGCATCCTCGCCCACCG
The DNA here is from genome assembly GCA_965366835.1 of uncultured Rhodobacterales bacterium. Lineage (GTDB taxonomy): Bacteria > Pseudomonadota > Alphaproteobacteria > Rhodobacterales > Rhodobacteraceae > JAKGBX01. The sequence goes on along the minus strand of CBDUGF010000147.1, from coordinate 7,325 downwards.
CGGGCAGCACCTCGACATCCACCGCCATCGCATCGAGCGGCCCCTCCTTGTAGAGCAGGATCTGGTAGTGCGGCGCCAGCCCCTCGAACCCGACCAGCACGCTTTCGACCTGTGACGGATAGACGTTGACGCCGCGGATGATCATCATGTCCTCGTCGCGCCCGTCGACCCGGCAGATCCGCACATGGGTACGCCCGCAGCTGCACGGCTCGTCGCTGAGCCGGGTGATGTCGCGGGTGCGATAGCGGATCATCGGCATCGCCTCCTTGGTCAGCGTGGTGATAACCAGTTCGCCGGTCTCGCCCATCGCCAGCGGCTCCAGCGTTTCGGGATCGATGATCTCGAAGAGGAAATGATCCTCCCAGCCATGCAAGCCGTTGCGTTCGGCGTCGCATTCGCAGGCCACACCCGGCCCCATGATCTCGGACAGACCATAGACATCGACCGCCTTGATCCCCAGCCGCCTGTCGAGCTCGGCGCGCAGCTCGTTCGACCACGGCTCGGCGCCAAACAATCCGCGCCGCACCGGCAGCTTGGCGATATCCACGCCCATGCTCTCGGCCACCTCGGCGATGTTGAGCGCATAGGACGGCGTCGAGCACAGGTTGACCGGGCCGAAATCCTTGAGCAGCGTCACCTGCCGCTCGGTGCCGCCGCCCGACACCGGCACCACCACGCAGCCCAGCTTCTCGGCGCCGTAATGCGCCCCCAGCCCGCCGGTAAACAGGCCATAACCATAGGCGTTGTGCACCAGATCGCCGGGGCGGAAGCCCGCCGCTCCCATCGAGCGCGCCATCAGCGAACTCCACAGATCGAGATCCTTGGCCGAATAGCCGACAACGGTCGGCTTGCCCGTGGTGCCGGACGAGGCATGAATCCGCGCCAGCTTTTCCAGCGGCATCGAGAACATCTTGAACGGATAGTTGTCGCGCAGATCGGTTTTCACCGTGAAGGGAAAATGCCTGATGTCGGCGGCAGTCTTCAGATCGTCCGGCGTCACCCCGGCCTTGTCGAAAGCGGCGCGAAAATGCGCCACGTTGTCATAGGCATGGCGCAGCGACCAGCGCAGCCGCTCGGCCTGAAGATCGGCGATCTCGGCGCGCGACATGGTCTCGGCCTGCCGGTCATACATGTAATTCCTGGTCTTTGCATGGGTATCCAGCATCTTGATACTCCTCCCTGAATATCGCTCAGTCTGGTTCAACGGTTCATCGGTTCATCGCTTCAGGCCCGGCTCCAGCCCGGCTTGATACCGGGGCGCGACACCCCGGCGCCGCGGGCCGGCATCTTGTTGAGGGCATAGCCCTGGGTAAAGGCGGCCCTGGTGATCAGCGCGTGTTTCATCGCCCAGCCCGCCGCCACCGCGCCCAGCCCGGCCAGGGCCAGCGCCGGCAGCCCTGCCGCCGGCAGGAGCGCGGCAATCGCGGCCAGCCCGATCAGCGCGCCCTGCACCATCGGCGTCATCCCGGTTTGCGGCGCGTCGAGCACAGCGGCCACACCGCTGGGTGCTCCGGTTTCGCGGAAGCTGTTGCGATAGGCTCTCCACGCGGCCCAGCGCGCCGCCAGCAACACCAGCAGCAGCAGCGCCAGCCCCCGGCCGAGCGTCGCGCCCGCCGCGGTGAAACCCGCCAGAACCGCCAGAAGCCCGGCGCCCTCGGTGAGGCCGGTGGCCAGGATCAGCGCCACGATCCCGGGCTGGCGCCAGGCTGGAATGCCCTTGGCCGCGCGCAGGATCCGCGCCTGGCAATAGAGAAACACCAGCCCGCTCAGCGCCGCCAGTATGCCCAGCGGCATCGAGCCCGTCAGCCAGGCCAGCCCGCCAAAGCCGAAGAACGGCAGCGCCGCGAAGGCCTCGCGCGACATCCAGCTGGTGCGCGCATTGCGATAGACATTGAGGAACCGCCACGGCCGCCCGATCTCGAGCCAGACACAGAACAGCCCGGCCCCGACCAGCGCCAGCGCCAGCAACGCCGCACCCCAGATCACCGGCGCGAAGAACCCCGCCATCATGGTCATGGCGAAAAGCCCGGTCCCGGCCCCGCCGAAGACGAAATTCGCCGCCGCGCGCCAGTCCCAATTGGTCTGGACCTTGGGCGAAACCGCCGCCAGCCCGACCGGATCGGCCACCATCGGCACCGCCTCGGGCGGCGCCACATCCTCGATCTTGCCATCGTAGAGATAGAAGATGTTGGGCCCGTTGCCCAATTCCTCATGCATCCGGAAATGGCGTTTTTCCCTGAGCAGGGTCGAGACGTTGCTGTCGGGATCGTCGAGATCGCCCATATGCAGCGCGCCCGAGATGCACGACGCCACGCAGGCCGGCGTCGCCGCCATGTCGATGCCCGGCACCAGTCCTTGCGCCCGCCCCTCGTCGATCCGCTCGACACAGAGCGTGCATTTCTGCGACACGCCCAGCCGGCTCAGATCTTCGCGCGCGGCCTCGTGGCGCATCGCCTTGCCGCCATAGGCCGAAGACGGCTCATCGACGCGAAACCGCGCCTGATAGGGGCAGGAGACCGCGCAATAGGCGCAGCCGATGCAGATGTCATAATCAATCGTGACGATGCCATCGTCGCGCTTTTTCGTCGCGGTCGAGGGGCAGATATCGAGGCAGGACGGCGTGTCGCAATGCATGCAGCCCACCGGCACGAAGGCCCGGTTCACGGTCGGAAACTCGCCGGTCTCGAAATCCAGCACCTTGCGCCACTGGATGCCCGGCGCGGTGGCGTTGGCATGTTTGCACGCCGAGGTGCAGGTCTGGCAGCCGACACAGCGGTTGAGATCGGCAATGATGGCCCATTTCGTCATCGCGCGCCCTCCAGCTTGCGGATGGCGACGCGGACCAGATCGGCGCCCGAGCCGGTCGCATCGGTCAGTTCCAGCGACATCGGCGTGAGGCCGTTCATGCTCGGGGTCTTCAGATCCTTGGCGAATGGCGTTTTCCAATGGTCGAACTGGCCGATCATCAGAAGCGTGTCGGGCCGGATGCCATGGCGCAGGATCACCGCGCCCTCGGTGGTCCCGGTCGGCGAATAGATCTCGACCCGCTCACCCTCTTTCAGGCCCAGCTTCGCCGCCGCCGCCGGGTTCATCATCACCCCGCCATGGCCGGCGACATTGGCGGCCACTTCCTGGATCATCTGGATCCCGACATTGCCGCCCCAGGAATATTGCATCGAGCGCGCGGTCAGCAGCCAGAACGGGTAATCGCCGATCTTGATGTCATACATGTCTTCCTGCGCGCTCGCCCACAGCGCCTGAAGATCCTGGAAATGCGGCATCGCCTCGTATTCGCGCAATTGCCGGTCCCACCATGTGATGCCCATCTCGTGCAGCCGGTCGCCCAGTTCCTGCCCGATCCTGAGCAGCCGCTCCTGATAGGGCAGCTCGAAGCGCAACCCCTTGTCGAGCATCGCCGGATAGAGATACCAGCGCAGCTTGGGGAACGGTACGGTGCGAAACCCATGTTCGCGGAAGTAATCCAAGCCCTGGCTCTCGGCCCCTTCGGTCAGCTCGGCACTGGCGGCGCGACAGGAATGATCCCAGATCTCCTCGACCGTATGTTCCTTGTCGGGTTGCAGCGAATGGTCATAGTTCTCGCCAAAGAGGCGAATGCCCGCCGCGCCCTTGTTGATCGCGACGTTGTACTCTTCCAGCAACCCTGTACCCTTGGCGATCTGGGTGGCGATCCAGGTGAAATCGCGGGCCTCGCCCATCGGCGCGCTGGCCGGATCGCGCAGCGCAAAGCCCTGATGCTCCCAGAACTGCTCGACATATTTCGAGCCACCGATGCGGATCAGCTGCAAGCCTTCCAGATCGGTGCATTCGGGCAGCAGCACATCCGCCGTGTGATTGGTTTCGTCATGGGTATAGGCAAAGCAGACGGTGAAGGGGAACTTGTCCATCGCCGCGCTGATCGCCTTGGTGTCCCAGAAGGAAATCGCCGGGTTGGTGCGATAGACAAACCAGACATCGGGCGCGGTCGGCTTGGGCAGGTGCTCGAACCCTTCCTTCTGCGCCATCCAGGCCAGGTGCGTCGGCCCGAGAGCCTGCGACCACGGCGAATTCGCCGCCAGCGGCACCAGCGTCTGATGCGCATGGCGCGCGTTGGAAAATTCGTTGAACTCGCCCTTGCGGGTCGGGTTCATCGGGTAATTCATGAAGCCGTCCGGGCCGGGAACGACGCTCGACCAGCGGTTGTCGGCGGGCCGGTTGAGCCGCACCGTGGTGCCGAGCGTACCGCCGGGCACTTCCAGCCCGCCGATCAGCACCGCCATCAGCGTGCGCGCCCAGGCGCATTCATAGCCGCCCCAGCCGTTGGAGACCGTCTTGCCCAGCGAAATCGCCACCGGGCGGAACGGCAGCGTCACCCCTTCGATCTCGATGGTTTCGCCGACATGGGCGTGATGCAGATAATCCAGCGTGACCTCGCGAATCCGCTCGGCCGGAACGTCGCAGATCTCCGCCGCCCAGTCCGGGCTGTAGGGCTGCACATGATCGACCAGATGGGCAAAAGCCGGCCGGCAGGTGATCGCGTCGTGATGCCATTCCTTGTCATCCGGGCCGATCTCGATGCCCGAAACGGTGAAATCACCCTCGATCGCCTCGTCGATGTCGGCGGTATCATGCGGCACCGCCCGCCCCGTCTTCAGATCCCATATCAGCGGCTTCCTGGTCTCGGGATCGCGCAGGTAGAAGCCGTTGGGCGCAATCAGATAGGGCGACGAGCTGCGCTGTTTCAGGAACGCCACATCCAGCCGCTCGCGTTCGACCTCGTGCAAGAGCACATGCAGCATGGCAAACATGAAGGCCGGATCGGTCTTGGGTTTGATCGGCACCCAATCGCTGGAGCAGGCCCCGGTGACCGACAGATGCGGCTCGACCTGCACCTTGCGGATGCCGCGTTCGCGCGCATCGGCATGGCGGCGCACCCCGCAGACCCCGCCCGACGCCTCGACATTGGCACCAAAGGAGATGATCATCTCGGCCAGCGGCGTATCGGGCGACACGGTAAAGGCGCGGTGCCAGAATTCGCCGTAAAGATGCTCGGAGTGATAGCATTTCACCCCCTGCCCGCTGCCAAAGCTCATATCGACCGAGCCCCAGGCCTTCAGGAAGGCGGGAAACGTGCCCATGTAGACCGTCGAGGTGCCGCCGCCGCCAAAGCTGGCCGCGACGCGGGGAAAGCCGCTTTCGTCGTCCAACCCCTTGGCGCGGACCTCGTTCAGCTTGCCGCAGATCAGTTCGAGCGCCTCGTCCCAAGTGGCTTCGCGGAATCCGGGATCTTCGCCGCGCCCCTTCTTCGGGTTGGTGCGGATCATCGGCGTCTGGATGCGATTGGGGTTGTTGGTCTTCTGGATCAGGCCGAACGCCTTGACGCAGACCTTGCCCTGCGCCGGATGGATCTCGGCCGCCGAGCCGTTGGGCCGGATCTGATAAGGCACCCCGTCGACCACATCGACCTTCATAAGGTCGGGGCCGGACACGCATTGATAGCAATAGGAGGATACGCTCTTGTTAATGCCGCTCTCGCTCGCCGTCTTCATGACATATGCCTTTCACGACTTCAGCTTGGCCGCCTTCGCCCGCAGTCTTTCCTGGGTCTTGTCGACATCGACGATGAAGCGCTCGTGACGGCCCTTGCAGATCGCATCGAGCGTGTCTTTGGCCTCGACCTCGAACACCACCTTGCGCCCGTCGATCTCGCTCACCGTCGCGGTGACTGTCACCTCCATGCCCAGAAGCGTCGGCGCGATATGGGCAATCGACACGATGGTGCCGACCGAATCCTGCCCCTCGGGCACCCGCGAAAAGATCAGATTGCGGCAGGTATGTTCGATATCGCGCACCAGCGACGGCGTGGCATAGACCCGGGCATCCTCGCCCATGAAATCAATCGTGCGATCCGCGTCCACCGTGATGGTGCGGGTTTCGGAAGTTCCAACGGTCAGATTTTCGGTCATTTGCAGCGCTCGCCCATCCAATTAGAGTATTCCAGTACCATTATGCACTTTTGCTTGATTTTGCCTAGTTGAAAAACGCGATTCCCTTACAAGGCTGATGTGAAACGATATTTCCCGATCTCTTATGTTACATTACCACAAAAAAATGGTATTTCAGTAACATTTAGCCTCACTCTCCCGGTCAACATAGCCAGAATCATCCCCCCGCCCGCGCTGCGCCGCCCCGGCAGCTGCCAAATACCCCTGCCCTGCATTCCTTCGTTTACCCCGGCCCCAAAAATCGGCCATAACCCCGCTACCTGGGACCGATTCAGACAAGGACGAACCGCATGCATGACATCCGTGCCATCCGCGAAAACCCCGATGCTTTCGATGCCGCCATCGCGCGCCGCGGGGATGCGCCGGTCTCGTCGTCCATCCTGGCGCTGGACGAGGCGCGCCGCGCCCGGATCCTCGCCTCCGAAACCGCCCAGGCGGAACAGAACAAGGCCGCCAAGGAGATTGGCGCCGCCAAGGCCGCGGGCGATGATGCCGCCTTCGAACGCCTGCGCGCCGAGGTCGCCGCCAGAAAGGCCGAAGTCGCCGAGATGCAGGCCGAGGCCAAGGCACTCGACCAGGAGCTCAACGCGCGCCTCGCCGAGATCCCCAACCTGCCCTTCGACGACGTGCCGCAAGGCGCCGACGAGGCCGACAATATCGAGATCCACCGCTGGGGCACCCCGCGCGATCTCGATTTCGCGCCCCTCGAGCACTACCAGCTGCCCTCGGTCCTGCCCGGCATGGATTTCGAAACCGCCGCCAAGCTCTCGGGCAGCCGCTTCGTCGTGCTCTCCGGCGCCATCGCCCGCATTCATCGCGCCCTGGCCCAGTTCATGCTCGACACCCATATCGAGGAAAACGGCCTCACCGAGACCTGGACCCCGGTGCTGGTGCGCGAAGATATGATGTATGGCACCGGGCAGTTGCCCAAGTTCGGCGAGGACAGCTATCAGACCACCAATGGCTGGTGGCTGGTGCCCACCGCCGAGGTCACGCTGACCAACATCGTCAATGGCCTGACGGTCGAGGAAGACAGCCTGCCGCGCCGCTTCGTCGCCCATACCCAGTGTTTCCGCTCCGAAGCCGGAAGCGCCGGGCGCGACACTGCCGGAATGCTGCGTCAGCACCAGTTCGAGAAGGTCGAGATGGTCTCGATCACCCACCCCGACCAGTCGCGCGCCGAGCTCGATCGCATGACCGGCTGCGCCCAGGGCATTCTCGAACGCATGAACCTGCCCTACCGCACCGTCGTGCTCTGCACCGGCGATATGGGCTTCGGCGCGCGCCGCACCCACGATATCGAGGTCTGGCTGCCCGGCCAGA
>CBDUGF010000146.1:0-7739 GCA_965366835.1 uncultured Rhodobacterales bacterium | reverse complement strand
CGCCGCCGCCGCGGCCCATCAGATGCGCGCGCTCGCCGCCGCCATCCGGCAAAGAGCGCCTGCGCAGATAATTCCGGCTTTCATCGTCAGTCGCGCAGCAACTCGTTGATCGAGGTCTTCGAGCGGGTCTTCGCATCGACCCGCTTCACGATCACCGCGCAATAGAGGTTGATCCCGTTCTTCGACGGCATGGACCCGGCGACAACGACCGAGCCGCTCGGCACTTCGCCATACATCACCTCGCCGGTTTCCCGGTCGACGATCTTGGTCGACTGGCCGATGAACACGCCCATACCCAGGACCGAGCCCTCGCGCACGATGCAGCCTTCCACCACCTCCGAACGCGCCCCGATGAAGCAATTGTCCTCGATGATGGTCGGCCCGGCCTGCATCGGCTCCAGCACGCCGCCGATGCCCACGCCGCCGCTGAGATGCACGTTCTTGCCGATCTGCGCGCAGCTGCCCACCGTGGCCCAGGTGTCGACCATGGTGCCTGCATCGACATAGGCACCAAGGTTGACGAAACACGGCATCAACACCACGCCGGGCGCGATGAAGGCCGATTTGCGCACCACACAGCTCGGCACGGCGCGAAACCCGGCGGCTTTCCACTGGTTGTCGCCCCAGCCCTTGAACTTGCTGTCGACCTTGTCCCACCAGCCGCCGCCCTGCGGGCCGCCGTCCTGCTGCTCCATGTCTTTCAGGCGAAAGCCCAGCAACACCGCCTTCTTGGCCCACTGGTTGACATGCCACTTGCCGTCATCCTGCCGCTCGGCGACGCGCAGCTTGCCGCTGTCGAGTGCCGCCAGCGTATCCTCGATCGCCTCGCGGGTCTCGCCGGTGGTGGCGGGGGTGATCGCGTCGCGCGCCTCCCAGGCGGCTTCGATGGCGGTTTCCAAGCTTGCGTTCGACATGATGGCTGTCCCTGTGCTGAATTCAGATGCGTTGCAGCCGCCTATACCGGCAAGGCCCGCCCCGATCAATGCGCCCGGTAATCCGATTGAGCGCCTTGCGGCGCACAGGTTGGTCTGATTGGGGCGCTGCCCCAAACCCCGGAGTATTTCGAGAAAGATGAAAGGGAACGCTACCGCACTTCATCGGCTCCAGGGGTCGACACCAGCGGATCGGGCGCGACATTCGCACCGCACACCAGGACCGCCACCCGCTCGCCCGGCGCGGGCCGGTAGGCGCCACTCATCAAGGCGGCCAGGGCGGCGGCGCCCGCAGGCTCGACCAGTTGCCGCCGCTCGCGCCAGAGCGCTGCCTGCGCCGCCAGAATCGCCGCGTCCGATACCAGCACCGACGCCCCCAGATGCTCCTGCGCCAAACCAAGGCAGATCTCGCCGATCCGCCGCGCGCCCAGCGCATTGGCGGCAACGCCCGACACCTCGACATCGACCGGCGCGCCGGCTTGCAGCGCGGCATGGAGCGCTGAGGAGGTTTCCGGCTCGACCGCCACCACCTTGCGCGCGCCCTGCAACCAGGCCAGCGCGCCGGCGATCAGCCCGCCACCGCCCACCGCGATCAGCACCGTATCGGCATCGAGCCCCTGCGCCTCCCATTCGGCCAGGCAACTGCCCTGACCGGCGACCGTCGCGGGGGCATCATAGGCATGGATCTGCATCGCGCCGCTGGCCTCCTCATAGGCCTGCGCCTCGGCCAGCGCATTGGCGTATTGCCCTTTCACCACGCTCAGCTGCGCGCCACAGCTTTCGATCAGCGCGATTTTCGCCGGCCCGGCCATTTCCGGAACGAAGATATGCGCCGTATGCCCCAGGGCGCGGGCGGCATAGGCCACCGCCGCGCCGTGATTGCCGCCCGAGGCGGCCACCAGCCCGGCCTGCGGCACCGGGCCGCTGAGCAGGGTGTTGAACGCGCCGCGCGCCTTGAAGCTGCCGGTATGCTGGATCTGTTCGAGCTTCATCTCGATGCCGTAGCCAAGCCCGAAGCCATCGACCCGCAGCACCGGCGTTTCGATCACATGCGGCGCAATCCGTGCCCGCGCTGCCGCAATCGCCGTTTTCCAATCCATCGCCCTGTCCCCGCCACTGGCATTATGAACCCGAACCCTATAGGCGTGAAAAAAACCCGCAAGCAGGGAAACCTAGATGAACGACGACCGCCACAGCACTTTCCGCGACGCCCATACCGACCGCACCACCGCCAAAGGTGTGCCCGACACGCCGCAGACCCGCGCCCCGGCCTATCGCCTCGCCTTTGCCGATGACGAGTTCCTGTGCCGCGACGAGTTGCGCCCGGTGCGCCTGCAACTGGAGCTGCTGAAACCGCAGATGATGCTCGACGAGCACGGGATTGAATCCACCATCGTGCTGTTCGGCGGAGCGCGCATTCCGGAACCGGCCCGGAAGGGCACGGCGCGCACCGAGACCCTGGCCGAGCTGTCGGCCTACTATGACGTGGCGCGCGATTTCGCCAGGGCGATGACCGAAAAGTCGATGGCCACCAATGGCCGCGAATTCGTGATCTGCACCGGCGGCGGCCCCGGTGTGATGGAGGCCGGCAACCGCGGCGCCTGTGATGCCGGCGGGGCTTCGATCGGGCTCAACATCGTGCTGCCGCATGAACAGGCGCCCAACGAATACGTGACGCCGGATCTCTGCTTCAACTTCCACTATTTCGCGATCCGCAAGATGCATTTCCTGATGCGGGCGCGGGCGATCTGCATCTTTCCCGGCGGCTTCGGCACGCTCGACGAAATGTTCGAGTCGCTCACCCTGATCCAGACCGGGCGGATGAAGCGCCTGCCGTTCCTGCTGTTCGGCCGCAGCTTCTGGGAAAAGATCATCAACTGGGAGGCGCTGGCCGATGCCGGCACGATCTCGCCCGAGGATCTCGATCTGTTCCGCTTTGTCGAGACCGCCGACGAAGCGGTCGAGATCATCGAGCGCTTCGAACCCGCCCCGCCGCGCGACGAGGTTCCCGGCCGCCCGTAGGCGCGCTGAGCCTCCCGGCGGCACGGCTCCGGTTTCGGAGCTATTGCGCCGCCTGGCGGCGTCGCCGGGAAAGGCCGCTGTCCATCCCGGCCCGCACAAACTTGTTGACTATGGCTTGCTCGGGGCAAGGCGAGCTGCCGCGCAGAAGTCAGCCGGCGCGCGAGGGCCGGATCTGCTCCGCCAAGTGGCCCGCGCCTTGCCCGGCGATCGGTTGCGGGCTTGCGCGTCGCTCCGATACGGCCCCTCTCATATTTAACATTTGCGTTAAATAGTGAATCGCCCGAAGATACCGCATGACCAATCTGACCAGAACCTTCGCCGCCCTGGCCGACGAGACCCGCCTCAGCATGGTGGAAACGCTGATGCGGCGCGGCGAGTTGCCGGCGGGCGCACTTGCCGGGGTTGCGCCGATATCCGCCCCGGCGATTTCGCGCCACCTCAAGGTGCTGCGCCAGGCCGGGCTGGTCGAGGCACGGGTCAACGGATCGCAACGTCTTTACTCCGTGCGCCCCGAAGCGTTGCAGGGCATCTCGCGCTGGACCCAGTCACGCCTCGAATTCTGGCAAGCCAGCCTCGATCGGCTCGGCGCGCATCTTGCGCAGGAAGAGGTCTGAGCCATGGCCGACCTGATCCTGCACCGCGATTTCCCGGTCCCGCCCGAACGGCTTTTCGACGCGGTGACGCGGCAGGCCGATCTGGTGCAATGGTGGGGCCATGACGGCATGGATCTGCCCGAGCAGGCGCTGGACTTTTGCCGCACCGGGCCGTGGTTCGCGGTGATGCAGACCGGCGCTGGTCAGCGCATGAAGATGTCCGGCCAGGTCACCCATGTCGATCCGCCCCATTCGGTGGGGTTCACCTGGGCCTGGCATGACGAGACCGACAGGCGCGGCGCGGAGAGCCATGTCAGTTTCGAGATATCCGCGCATGGCCCCGGCGCACGACTGACCCTGAAACACGTCGACCTGCCGGATGACGAAGCCGCCGAACGCCACAACCGGGGCTGGTCGTCCACCCTGAAGCGGCTGACCGCCCATCTCGATTGACCGATTGCAACAGAGGAGAAAGAAAATGCCGAATTTCATGTTCATCTTTCATGGCGGCGGACGCCCGGAGACACCGGAAGAAGGCAAGAAGGTGATGGCGGCCTGGAACGCCTGGATGCAGGGCATCGGCGACGACCTGATCGATGGCGGCGCGCCGGCGGGCATGTCGAAAACCGTGACCGCCAAAGGCATCGAGGACAATGGCGGGTCGAACCCGGTGTCGGGCTATACGCTGGTCAAGGCCGCCGATATCGATGCCGCCTGCAAGATCGCCAAGGGCTGCCCGATCCTCGAGGGCGGCAAGGGCACCGTGGAAGTGGCGGAAGCGATGGAGATGTAGGGGTTGCGCCGCGCTGCGCGCGTCGCCCGGTGGCCTCGCTTCGCTCGGCCTGAGTTGGCGGGCGCGGGCGCTGCGCTGTCAAACGTTGCCTGTTCGACCATAGCGTGAACCGTCCCTGCAAGCGCGCGCCGAGACCCCGGCGCGCTACGGGGCCTGACCGGCCTTGCGCTCGGCCCGCCGCGCCAGCTTGCGGGCCAGCCCCGGCCCGACCCCGGGGCGCGACCAGGGGCAGACCGCGATGCAGATGGCGCAGCCGTTGGTCTGGTTGAAAAACGGCAGGCAGCGCTCGAAATCCACATACCATTTCTCGGCGCCCCGCACCCATTGCTTTTCCGGGCCGAGCGCCTCGGGCGGGCAGGCGTCCTCGCAGATCCGGCACATGGTGCAAAACTCGTCGATCCCGAACTCGCGCTGCGGCGTCGGCTCGAACGGCGCATCGGTCAGCACGCCGGAGAGCCGGAAGGACGCGCCCATTTCCGGGTTGATCAGCGAGCCATGCTTGCCCAATTCGCCAAAGCCGCTGGCAATCGCGGCCGGGATCAGCGTGACCTCCCCGGCCATCGGCCCGGTCACCGGCTTGGCCTCCCAGCCCTGCTGGCGGATCCAGCCTGCCACGGCCTTGGCCGCCCCCGCCGCGCGGCCATATTGCCGGATCACCTCGGCCCCGGCCTCGACCTCGGGCGCGCGGGCGATCTCGTCATAGTCATGCTGCACGCCGAGAATGATCAGCCGGGCATGGCTCCTGGCCTCGCCCTTGTAGAACCAGTCCTCCTGCGCCTCGGCCACACCGGTCATCTCGCAGATGCCCTCATCCACAAAGCGCGCCAGCCCCGCGGTCCAGTCCTGTGGCGCATGCTCGGCCGCATCCCCCGCCAGATCCGCCATCGGCGCGTCGAGGATCACCTGCCGCTCGGCCCGCGCGCGCTGCATCGCCGCGGAATCCGGGTTCACCGAATAGAACCAGCGCTGCATCTGGCCGTGGGCAATATCATCGGGGTTTTTCGCCCAATAGACGATCTCGGGGCGGCGGAACGCCTGTTCGCCCAGCCCGTTGATCGCATTGCCCGACACGCCGGGATGCCGGGCCATCTGGTCGGGCTCGGGAGTAAACGGGCGAAAGGGATTGTCGCGGGCCATGGCGCAGGATGACACCGCGCCGCGCCTCTGCGCAAGCCCCCCGCAAACCTCGCGGGCGAAGCTCCGGCGCGCGGGTTCAGTCGATGCGGCGGATTTCCAGCTGGTTGCCGGTGCCGCGCCGGGTCTCGAAAATCTTCAGATCGCCGACCAGCTCGCTCAGCTTCTTGCGCCCGTAAGTCCGGGTGTCGAAATCGGAATGCGCCGCCAGGATCATCTGCCCCAGCCGCCCGAGATTGTACCACTCTTCGTCCTGATCCATGCTGTCCATCGCCTTGAGGATCAGCGTCCGCGCTTCCGAGAGCTTCGGGCTCGCCTTGGGCGTGGCCTGGGCCGCCGGCTTGTCGTCGCCCGACCCGCCTTCGAGGTTCTCCAGGAAGATGAACCGCTTGCAGGCCTTGCGGAAGGGTTCCGGCGTCTTCTGCGCGCCGATACCGAACACATCCAGCCCCTGCTCGCGGATCCGGCTCGACAGCCGGGTGAAGTCGCTGTCGGAGCTGACCAGCACGAAGCCGTCAAAGCGGCCCGAATGCATCAGGTCCATCGCGTCGATCACCAGAGCGATGTCGCTGGCGTTCTTGCCCACGGTGTTGGCCGGCTGGTGATGCGGCACCAGGCCGAACTCGGCCTGCACCTTGTTCCAACCGGTCATCTGGCGGCTGGAAAAATCGCCATAGACCCGGCGCACGCTGGCCTCGCCCATCCCGGCGATTTCCTCGAAGATCGCCTTGGTCCATTTCGGCGAGGTGTTGTCGGCGTCGATCAGAACCGCCAGAAGCGGCGTGGTGTCGGTCATGAGAGCCTCCCAGCTTTTCTCCGCCCCTATACGCCCCGCGCGCGGCGCCGAAAACCCCTTGCATCGCCCTGCCCCGCGTCCGACCCTGCCCAGGCCAGCAAGCCAGCCAGACTGCCAAGGAGACATCCCCATGCACTACGCCCCGCAATCCGATCCCTGCCCGCTGCCCTATTCGCCGTTCAAATCCTGCACCGTGCCGCGCCCGATCGGCTGGCTATCCACCATCTCGCCCGATGGCATCGCCAATCTCGCCCCCTATTCGCAATGGCAGAACCTCACATTCGATCCGCCGATGGTGATGTTCGCCGCCAATCAGCTCTCCACGGGCGAGCGCAAGCATACCGTGGTCAATGCCGAACAGACCGGCTGGTTCGTCTGGAACATGGCGACCTACGATCTGCGCGAGGCGGTCAACATCTCGGCGATGGAGCTGCCCGCCGGAGAGGACGAATTCGCGCGCGCCGGCGTGACCAAGGCGCCCTGTATCGACGCCCCCGGCCCGCGCGTCGCCGAAAGCCCGGCGCAGTTCGAATGCCGCTATCTCAGCACCCACCGGCTGCGCGGCAGCTCGCCGCATGGCTGGGTCGATGTGGTCTATGGCGAGGTCATGCGCATCCATGTCGCCGACGAGGTGATCACCCCCGAAGGCAAGCTCGACATCCCGGCCATCCGCCCCCTGGCGCGGCTCGGCTACTATGATTATACCTCGGTGACAGAGACCTTCGAGATGAAGATCCCGTCGGACAACCCGGCCACGCTTCAGGGGCTGGAAGGCAAATCCTGAGGTGGTTATCGCCGCTGGCCAGGTCCGCTTTGCGGGACTTTGCCGTCATTGAGCCTTTGTGGTGAAGAGCCGCGCATCGTCGGGCCGCGGGTCGGCGATCCAACGGCTGTTCGGCAGCACTTTATCCCTGCCAAATCCGCAAAATCTCGAACCGAAGCGCCGTCCTCACCCAATCGCCGAGCCCGGGGGCGGCCCGGCGATGCGCGGCGGCCTGCGGCCTTGATTCCGCGCGGCAAGATGACCGCTTTGGGCTCAATCCCGACCTTAGCCCGAGGCCCGCTTCAACCATCCGTTACCTTACACCGTCAAATCCCGATACATCACCAACGCATCGACATACCCCTCTTTGGGGTGCAGAAACGCCCCCGGCAGCCGCCCCACCACCGCGAATCCGGCCCGCTCCCATGTCTCGATCGCCCGCACATTCGTCGCCACCACGAAATTGTATTGCATCGCGCGAAAGCCCTCACTTTTCGCCACTTCGAGCGAATGTTCCAGCATCGCCCGCGCCACGCCCTTGCCGCGCGCCTCCGGCAGCGTGCAATAGCCAGCGTTGCACACATGCGCGCCGTTGCCGGTCTGGTTCGCCCTGAGATAGCAACAGCCCAGCGCGCGCCCCTCATCTTCTGCCAGCCACACCCGCGCACCCTCGGGCCAGAAATATGCCAGCCCGCCCACCATCCCG
>CBDUGF010000145.1:0-7945 GCA_965366835.1 uncultured Rhodobacterales bacterium | reverse complement strand
GTGAGCGGCGAGGTGGCGCGAAAGCGGAAGCTCTTGAGCGGGCCAAGCTCGGCCTCGGCCATCAGCATGAGGCGTTGGGCCAGCAGCGGGCCGTGCACGACAAGGCCGGCATAGCCTTCGACATCGCGGGCGTAGTCGAGATCGTAGTGGATGCGGTGGCCGTTGAACGTGAGCGCAGAGTAGCGGAACAGCAGCGTCGTATCGAAGCTTACCGCGATGGCGCTGTGTTCGTCGGTGCGGGCCTGGGGCGGTTGCGGTTTGGGTTGGTCAGGTGCCGGATCCTCTCGATAGACCAGGTCGCGCCATTCGGTTCGGCAGAGCCTGTCGTTCTGATAGAATTCATGGCGCAGGACCACGAAGGCCAACGGCCCGCTGCGGCCAGCCTTGCGGGCGGCGGAGTCGACATGGCTGCGCTTTTCCGCCGGCTGTCCGGCCAGGAACGGTGCATGAAACTCCAGGCGTCCACCCGCCCACATGCGCCTCGGCAGTCCCATATCGGGGATGAATCCCATGCCGGTGCGGGGATGGCCATCGCGGCCCAACTCGGCTGGAGGGCGGGTCTCCCAGAAATAGAGTTGCTCGAAGAACGGCGGCAAGGCCGTGCCGGTTTCGATGTTTGGGATATCGCCCAGTGCGGCCTGCATGGCGCGAGCGCGCGCCGGATCGACGAGATCACTTTGACGAAGGCTGGGGGCGCTGGCATCCTGCATAGGAAAGGTCATAAAAAGATGAGGCTGTGAAAGCAATGCAAGATAAGGACTTCCGTCTCGACCATCTCGATCACCTGGTGTTGACCGTGGCTGATATCGGCGTAACGGCCGCGTTCTACACGCAGGTTCTGGGTATGACGGCGCAAGAGTTTCGCCCGGCAGACGGAAGTTCGCGCACGGCGCTGGTCTTTGGAACGCAGAAGATCAACCTGCATCAGGCCGGTGCCGAATTCGAGCCAAAAGCCGCGCGGCCGACCGCGGGATCGGCGGATCTGTGTTTCCTGAGCGCGCGCGATGTTTC
Organism: uncultured Rhodobacterales bacterium; assembly: GCA_965366835.1. Taxonomy (GTDB): domain Bacteria; phylum Pseudomonadota; class Alphaproteobacteria; order Rhodobacterales; family Rhodobacteraceae; genus JAKGBX01. Next base: position 6,934 of record CBDUGF010000145.1, on the reverse strand, counting down.
AGATTGGGCCGGTCATATTAACAGTATGGGGCTCGAGATCGAAGCTGGGCCGGTTCAGAGAACCGGGGCACGGGGCCCGATCCTGTCGATCTATCTGCGCGACCCCGATCGCAACCTGATCGAGATTGCCAATCGGCTCGAAGGAAAGACCTAGCTGATCTGAGCTTCGTCTATTCGGACATCTTCGTAGCGCTCGACCCAGCGCGAGATGACGGCGCGGGCGGCCTGCGGATCGCGCGTATTGATGGCTTGCCGCAGGTCTTTGAGCGCGTTGGCCATTTCGAGTTCGGACAGGAAGCTCTCCTGGGCGCGCATGATCTTCTGGTGCGGGGTGGTGAGCATATCGGGCGAAATCAGCAGCTCTTCGTGCAGTTTCTCGCCCGGGCGCAGGCCGATCTCGACAATTTCGATGTCGCCCTTGGGGTTTTCCTCGTCCATCACGCTGAGTCCGGCACCTTCGATCATCTGGCGCGCCAGTTTGCGGATCGGCACCGGATCGCCCATGTCGAGCACGAAGACATCACCGCCCCGGGCGAAGGAACCGGCCAGAAGCACCAGCCGGGCTGCTTCGGAAATGGTCATGAAATAGCGCGTCACTTCACCATGGGTGAGCGTGACCGGACCACCACGGGCGATCTGTTCCTCGAACAGCGGAATGACCGAACCGGACGAGCCCAGAACATTGCCGAATCGCACCATCGAGAGCCGGGTCTTTTCCGAGCGCGTGGACAGGTCCTGAACCACAAGTTCGGCCAGGCGTTTGGAGGCACCCATGACGTTGGTCGGGCGCACCGCCTTGTCGGAAGACACAAGGATGAAGCGTTCGACCTCGGCGGCCCGCGCCGCATCGGCCATCGTCTTTGTGCCGAAGACGTTGTTGCTGATCCCGGCGATTTCGTTGGTTTCGACGAGCGTGAGGTGCTTGTAGGCTGCTGCATGCAGAACAACATCCACCTTGTTGGTGTTGAGCACCTGTTCGACAAGCTCGCGATCGCAGACTGAGCCGAGCACCGGCTCAATCACGATGTCGCTGGTCAGGTCGTTCATTTCCTTGGTGATCGTGTAGAGCGCCAGTTCTGAGTGATCGAGCAGCACGATACGCTCGGGCTTGCACGAGATCAGCTGTCGGCACAGCTCGGAGCCGATCGAGCCGCCCGCGCCGGTGATCAGGACGCGGCGGCCGGAATAGGTATCGGAAACCGATGGCAGTTCATACTCCAGCCGTGAACGACCGAGCAGATCACCGATCGAAACAGGCGACAGGCGAGTGTTGAGTTCGCCTTCACCCACCAACGTGGCGAAGGAGGGTAGCGAGTGCACCTCGCACCCAAGCTGGCGCAGCTTGTGGGCAATTCGGGCCTGAACGGTCTGCGACGATGACGGCATCGCCAGAACAACACGGTCGATGGATTCGCTGTCGATCAGTTCCTGTATCTTCGACGGCGCATAAACGGGCAAGCCAGAGACCACCAGCGATTGCAAGGTCGGGTTGTCATCTACAAATGCTACAAGCAGAACGGCATCATCGGTGCGCAAGGCCGCAGCCAGCTGCTGACCGGTCTGGCCGGCGCCGTAGACCAAAACGCGCATCCGGTTGGAGCCTCCGCGATAGATGTGCAGAAGGAACTGCCGCAGGGCCATGCGCCCCGATACGCTGATGATCATCAAACTCATGGTGAAGATGAAAAATGTCGCGCTGTTGACTGGCTGGCCGAACACGAAATTCAGGCAAAGACCCGAAACACCGAGAATACCCGCAAATAAGCTGGTACGAACGATGCCCTGGTATTCGTATGCGTTCAGCTTGATCCGGGTCAGCCCCAGCAAGTGTGATGTCAGTGTGGCGATGCAAATCATGATGGCGGCGAGCGGTGCGAGCGATACGACCGTCTGCCAGGTGAACATGACTGAAGAATTGAGCAGCACCGAAAGGAGAAGCGCAACGGGAACCATGAACCCGTCTATTGTGAGAAAGATGAGACGCTTCTGGCTTCGGGTCAACGAGGTGACCATCTCATAGAAAAGCATATGTCCCCCCAGAAAGCCCTGGCACTATAAACCGCATTTCACGCTCTGCTCCGTGTCAATTTCAGGCGTTCCGGGAAATGGCGGACTACAAAGCTCTTTCTCGTCTTAATGTGCAATGACACTACTTTGTCACCTGTGCATTAAGCAAGAGATAGAATGCTGCGAGTGCAAATCTGCTATTCCGTTCCAGATATTGTTGCGCAGTGCCACCGCAAACACAATTTTGCCATCTTTGCGCAGGCGGTTTCTTGCGCAACCCTTCCGACATCGGTGCGATTCGCCAAAAGGAAAAGCCGGGCCCGGTGTCGCCGACACAAAGAATCAGCGCGATCGACGACTGTGTCGGTTGGATAGGACTATGCGCTCTCGGGACCGGTCATTTTCCCTTCCAGACGGGATCGCGCTTTTCTGCGAAGGCGCGAGCGCCTTCGAGCTGATCCTGCGAACCATAGAGCCGGTCGACCGTCGGCAGCTGGCGTCTGGTGATCCGGTTCATCGTGTCCTGAAACTTTGAATCTTCGGCATCGCGGACGACTTCCTTGATTGCAGCGTAAACCAGCGGCGGCCCGGAAGCGATCAGCCGCGCCATTTCCCGGGCTTCGGGCATCAGCCTGTCGGCGGGATGGATGTGATTGATCAAGCCCCAGCCCCGCGCCTCCTCGGCATCAAACCAACGCCCGGTCAGCAGAAGCTCCATCGCGATATGATAGGGGATGCGCTTGGGTAACTTGACGGAGGCCGCATCAGCCACTGTTCCCGAGCGGATTTCGGGCAGGGCGAAGCTGGCATGATCCGCCGCCAGGATGATATCGGCGCTCAGCGCCCATTCCAGCCCGCCGCCGCAGCAGATGCCATTGACCGCCGCGATCACCGGCTTGTTGAGATCGCGCAATTCCTGCAGGCCGCCGAACCCGCCGACGCCATAATCGCCATCGACAGCATCGCCGTCGGCGGCGCCTTTCAGATCCCAGCCGGGGCAGAAGAACTTGTCGCCGGCGCCGGTGATGATGGCGACGCGCAGCTCCGGGTCGTCGCGGAAATCGGCAAAGACCTGGCCCATGATCCGGCTTGTGGCGAGGTCGATCGCGTTGGCCTTGGGCCGGTCGAGCGTGACTTCAAGGATGGCGCCGTCGCGGCGGGTCTTGATCGGGTTGGTCATCGGGAGCCTTTCGGATCAGCGCATCGGCGGCGATGGCGCTTTCAGTTGTGCAGATCAGCGGGTTGATCTCGATTTCTTCGAGCGTGGCGGCGTTAGCGAGAACATAGGATTGCAGCGCGGCTACGGCGTCAAGGATGGCCTCGATATTGGCGGGTGGTTTGCCGCGATAGCCTGTGAGCAGCGGCCAGATGCGCAGGGTCTCAAGGGTTTGCCGCACGGCTTCGCGCTCTGCCGGGACGAGAAGCGAGGCGCTTTGCGCAATAAGCTCGGTGAGAACGCCTCCCGCGGCGAGGGTAAGTATGAAGCCATGCGCGGGGTCGCGGGTGATCCCGATCAGCAATTCGGCGACGCCGTTCTGGACCATTTCTTCGATCAGGAAGTGCTTTGCTTTCATGCCGCGGGCTGCCGCTGCGATTTCGGACGGCGCGAGATTGAGCCGCACCGCGCCGGCCTCGGATTTATGGGCGATCCCGAGTCCCTTCAGGGCCAGCGGCGGGCAAAGCACACCCGCCGTTTGCGCGGCGGTTTCGCTTGTATCGGCCACGACGTGGCGCGGAATCACCAGCCCATGCGCGGCCAGCGCCTGTTTGGCCTCGGCTTCGGTCATCACCTCCGCCTGGCGCGGGGCGCCGGGCAGCAGCAGCGCCGCCTTGTTTGGCGGGCGCATCTGCGCCGCGGCCTCGGCGGCGGCAATCGCTTCGGTAAGGCCTTGCAAGGGCGCGACCCCGCCCGCGATGAGCCGCTGGGCCACGTCCTGGGGGATCAGTTCGGGCAGGGTGCTGACCACGGCGATTGCCGCGCCGGTTTGCGCCCGAGCCGACAGTGCCGCCTGGGTGGCGCATTCCCAATCGGAGGCATCGGTATGGGGATAGTCGACAATCAGCAGCGTCAGCGCGATGCCAGGATCTGTAATCGCGGCAAAGGTACGGGCCATCGCTTGCGTGTCGCGCCAGATATAGGTGTGATAGTCGAGCGGGTTGGCCAGGGCCACCTTGGGGCCGAGTGCGGCGCGCAGATCCTTGCGCTGGCGGTCATTCAGCGGCGGGAAGCGCAGGGCGCGGCCGATAGCGGTATCTGCGGCCAGACTGGCCTCGCCGCCCGAGCAGCTGACCGAAGCCAGCGTCGCCGAACGAAGCGGCCCGGCGACGTGCAGCAGCTTGAGGGTTTCGAGCAAGGTCGGCAGGTCATCGACCCGGGGAATCCCGAGGCGGTTCAGCAGCGCCTGTGCGCCCGCGTCTTCTCCGGCAAGCGAGGCGGTGTGCGAGATGGTGGCGGAGCGGGCCTGTTGCGAGCGGCCCACCTTGAGCGCGATGAGAGGGATGCCTTTGCCGTGCGCCTTTGCGGCGAGCGCCTCCCAGGCGCGCAGATCGCTGAAGCCCTCGATGTGCAGACCGATGGCTGTCACCCGGGGATCATCAAGCAGGCTGGCGGCGATTTCTGCCTGCGTGGTCTGGGCCATGTTGCCGCATGTTACGGTATAGGCGATCGGCAGGGCGCGGCGCTGCATGGTGAGGTTGATCGCGATGTTGGAGCTTTGGGTGAGAATGGCGACACCGCGCTCGACCCGCGTGCAGCCATGCTGATCCGGCCAGAGCAGCGCGCCATCGAGCGCGTTGATGAAGCCATAACAGTTCGGTCCGAGAATCGGCATGTCTCCGGCAGCGGCAACCAGCCCGGCTTGCAGGCTTTCGCCGCTGGTATCCTCGGCCTGCGTCTCGGAGAAGCCGGAGGCGAAACAGACGGCGCCGCCTGCGTTCATCGCGGAAAGCTGGGCGACAGCTTCGATCGTGGCCGCACGATTGATCCCGATGAAGGCGGCGTCGGGCGGGCGGGGCAGGTCTTCCAACCGATTGAAAACAGGCAGCCCCGCCATTTCTCCGCCCCTGGGGTGTACCGGCCATATCGCGCCCTCGAAGCCCATTTTCCGAGACTGCGCGACCACCTGCGCGCACCAGGCGCCGCCGCCAATCACGGCGATGGAACTTGGGCGAAACAGGCGGGTAAGGCCGCGCGTCATCTGCGGCTCTTGCAAACGTTGTGGGGGATGGAGTCTCTCCCTTCGGCGGCAGAGCCGTTTGTCAGGGAACGGGTGGGAATATTTCGGGCAAAAGGAAACATCTGGGTTTATCCGCCGAATGGACGCAGCAATTCGCGGCTGATGATGTGGCGCTGGATTTCCGAGGTACCCTCCCAGATCCGCTCGACCCGCGCATCGCGCCAGATCCGTTCCAGCGGCAACTCGTCCATCAGCCCCATGCCGCCATGGATCTGGATCGCCTCATCGGCGACCATGGCCAGCACTTCGGTCGCCTTGAGCTTGGCCATGGACATGTCGGCCTCGCTCACTGAGCCCTGATCGAATTTCCATGCGCCCTCCCACGTCAGCAGGTTGGCGGCTTTCAGCTCCATCGCCATATCGGCCAGCTTGAACGACACGCCCTGGAACTTGCCGATCTGCTGGCCGAACTGGCGGCGCTCGGCGGCGTAGGCGATCGCGTGATCGAGGGCGCGTTCGGCGCGGCCAAGACAGGTTGCGGCGACCTGCAGGCGGGTTGCGCCGAGCCAGTCGTTGGCGAGTTGGAAGCCTTTGTGAACCTCGCCCAGCACGGCCGATTTCGGCAGGCGGCAATCGTCGAATTCGAGCACCGCATTGGTATAGCCGCGATGGCTGACATTGCGATAGCCGTCGCGCACCGTGAAGCCCGGTGTGCCCTTGTCGACGAAGAAGGCGGTGATCAGCTTTTTCGGGCCGCGCGGTGTCTCTTCTTCGCCCGTCGCCATGAACACGATGGCGAATCCGGCGATATCGGCGTGGGAAATGAAATGCTTGGTGCCGTTGAGGATGAAATCATCGCCGTCCTGGCGCGCGCTGGCTTTCATGCCGCGCAGATCCGACCCTGCGCCAGGCTCGGTCATCGCCAGGCAATCCCAGGTTTCGCCGCGGATGCAGGGATAGAGGTATTTCTCTCTCTGCGCGTCGGTGCCGGCCAGCAGGATGTTCGAGGGGCGCGCAACACAGGTCCAGTGCAAAGCGTAATTGGCGCGGCCCAGTTCCTTTTCATAGAGCAACCACGACAGGGTATCGAGCCCGGCGCCGCCCACCGCTTCGGGCATGTTGGCGGCGTAGAGGCCGGTCTCTATTGCCTTGGCCTGCACTTCGCGGATGACATCCATCGAAAGATGGCCGCTGCGCTCGACCTCGGCCTCGTTCGGAAAGAGCTCGTTTTCGACGAAACTGCGGGTGGTTTCGACGATCATCTGCTGTTCTTCGGTCAGGCCAAACTGCATGGGTGATATCCTTGCGATCTAATTTGGGTGGCAACGGGATCAGCTGGCATAAGTGCTGCCTTCCTCATCGAGGATCGCTTTCAGCTCGGCGAGGTGGCGGGTGTCCTGCTCGGGATAGTCTTCCAGTTCGCGCGCGGTCTTTTCGGCAATATCGTCGGGCATGACCCGCAGGGGTTGGCCGGTTTGCAGGGCGCGGATGTAGGTCTCGGCGGCGCGCTCGAAATAATAGAGCCTGTTGAACGTCTCGGCCACCGTGGCGCCGATCACCATGATGCCGTGATTGCCCATGATCATGACCTTCCGGGCGGGATCGCTGAACAGCGCGGCGCAGCGTTCGCCCTCCGCCTCGAAAGCCAGGCCGCCATATTGCTCGTCAATCACCACACGGTTGTGGAATGTGGCTTTGTTCTGGTCGATCGCGGGAAGCCTGCTGTTGGCGAGCGAGGCCAGCACGGTGGC
>CBDUGF010000144.1:0-8009 GCA_965366835.1 uncultured Rhodobacterales bacterium | reverse complement strand
ACCTGAATTTCATTGTCGAAATGGCCGATATTGCCGACGATCGCCATGTCCTTCATCTCGCGCATGTGCTCGATGCGGATGATGTCCTTGTTGCCGGTGGTGGTGATGAAAATGTCGGCGCTCGACACCGCATCTTCCAGCGGCAAGACCTCGAACCCGTCCATCGCCGCCTGCAGCGCGCAGATCGGGTCGATCTCGGTCACCTTCACGCGCGCGCCGGCGCCGCGCAGGCTGGCCGCCGAGCCCTTGCCGACATCGCCATAGCCGCAGACTACCGCCACCTTGCCGGCCATCATCGTATCGGTGGCGCGGCGGATGCCATCGACCAGCGATTCCTTGCAGCCGTATTTGTTGTCGAATTTCGATTTGGTGACAGAGTCATTCACGTTGATCGCCGGGAACGGCAGGTGGCCCTTTTCCATCAGCTGATAGAGCCGGTGCACGCCGGTGGTGGTCTCTTCCGAAACGCCCTTGATCATGTGGCGCTGCTTCACGAACCAGCCGGGGCTTTCGGCCATGCGCTTCTTGATCTGCTTGAAGAAATAGATTTCTTCCTCGCTCTGCGGATTCTCGATCAGATCGGTCTCGCCTTCCTCGGCCCGCGCGCCGAGCAGGATATACATCGTGGCGTCGCCGCCATCGTCGAGGATCATGTTGCAGCCGCCCTCCTCGAACATGAAGATCCGGTCGGCATAGTCCCAGTATTGCTCCAGCGTTTCGCCCTTGATGGCAAACACCGGCGTGCCGCCCTCGGCAATCGCCGCCGCGGCGTGATCCTGGGTCGAGAAGATATTGCAACTGGCCCAGCGCACATCGGCGCCAAGTGCTGTCAGCGTTTCGATCAGAACGGCGGTCTGGATCGTCATGTGCAGCGAACCGGCGATGCGCGCGCCCTTGAGCGGCTGGCTGGCGCCGTATTCCGCGCGCAGGGCCATCAGGCCCGGCATCTCGGTTTCGGCGATGGCGATTTCCTTGCGACCATATTCGGCCAGGTTGATGTCTTTGACGATATAGTCGTTTGCCATTGAATAGGCCTCCATATTTGGCCGCGCATCTATCATTCATTGAATTTCGGCACAATCGCGTTATCCTGAAACCCGAGGACAAAGGCAGACAAGGGGGTACAACCTTGGCCGAAGCAGCAGTCAAAACCGAACCGCCCGAACCGGCGGAGGCGTTCGATTTCACCGTTTCGGCGAATGAATACGGCTTCTATTGCGTCCCCCGGGCGTATCGCGGGCGCGGCATTCCCACCCTGCTGGCCAATGGGGCGGTCTATGAGCCCAAGACGCTGCGCTTTCTGCGGCGGCAGCTGGGCAGCGGCGATATCGTCACCGGTGGCGCCTTCGTCGGCGATTTCTTCCCGGCGCTCTGCGAATGCCTCGCCCCAAAGGCGCATCTGCACAGCTTCGAGCCGGTCGATCTCAGCTATCGCGCCTGTCTCGAAACCATCCGCCTCAACGGCCTCGCGAACGTGAGGCTGCACAATGTCGCCGTCGGCGATTGCGATGATGTCGTGACCATGCAGGTGGCTCGCCCCGGCGGCAAGAAAATCGCGGCGGGCGAGAAAATCGTCGCCAACAGAGCGGCCGACGACGCCCGTTTCGTCTCGGTGCCACTCGTCACCATCGACAGCCTCGTGCCCAAGTCACGCAAGGTGTCGGTGCTGCATCTCGATGTCGAAGGGTTCGAGCGCAAGGCGCTCAGGGGCGCAACGCGCATCCTGAACGATCATGCGCCCCTTGTGGTGCTTGAATCCGGCAAGGCCTGGCTCAGCCGCACCTATCTCGCTGATCTGGCCGCGCTGGCGCCCAAGGCCGGTTATCGCTTCGCCGGCCAGATCGAGAAAAACGCGATCTTCATTCCCGCCTGATCTGGCCGGGCCTTACCTTCCGGCACTCAGCTGGCGGTATCCTTGCGCGCAGGCTCGGTGGTCTGGGCATACCAATCGGTGCCGGTGGCCACGATACAGCTCAGCCCCTGGGCATTGGTCAGCATCACCGTGAAGGTGCCGGTTTCGGGCGAGGCCCAAACCTCGACCAGCGTGGTCTTGTTGGCCGAGCTGTTGAGCCCGCCTGCGGTCAGCTGCTCCGAATACTGTTCCTGAAGGCGGCTCACCACCTGGTCGCGCAGGGCACAGGTACTCGCATGCGCGGGCAGGGCCGTCATCACGGCGCCGATGCCCAGGCCGAGGGCGATCAATCTCTTGAACATTGTCCTTCTCCTTTTCCTAACTGCTCGTTGGAAACGGAGGAGGCGCCGCTGGAGGAACGAAAGACCGGCGCCCCCTCTATTTACGAGGATCGGGTGGATGCGGCGCCCGGTATTCCGGGTCGGTCACATCACCCTCGGCAGCTGGTGATCCGAACAAGACCACACTCGGCCCGGATTGTGGTGATCGCGTGCCACAAATGTGGCGGAAATGGGGCAGGCCGCAAGCGGGGCCAAAAAGCAACACATTTGTGCCGCCGATCGCTCAGCCCGCCACATCCTCGATGGGCTGCGGCATCAGCCCGAGGCTGAGTCCGGTGCCGCTGGAGGCGATACAGCTGAGCCCTTCGGGGCCGGTCAGGAAGATCGTCCAGCTGCCGGATCCGGGCGCGGCCCAGATCTCGACGACAACGCCGTTGCCTTGCAGGCCGGTAGCAAGCTGAACCTCGTCATATGCCCCGGTCAGTCGCGCGACCAGCGCGGTGCGGTCTGTGCAGAGGGGTTGCGCTTCGGCCGGCGGGGCGATTGCCGCCATGCCAAAGACAAGCCCGCCCGTGATCAATCGTTTATACATCGTGGTCTCCTTTGCGATATTGCGACGCGCCGCCATGGGTGGCGGAGCTTGGTGCTTTCGCCCTTCTGATATGGGGGCGAACCGGCCCTCACACCGCCTGGTTGGGGCGCACGTCTCTTCAGAAGCTTGTGTTCCGAGAGTGATGTTTACAGCCCGTTGGCAGACGGCTAGGCAATGGGGAACCTATTGGGAGAGGTTTGCGATGAAACAGCCGCGCGCCTGGCAACGGATGCTTTCGGGCCGCCGTCTCGATTTGCTCGATCCGACACCGATGGATATCGAGATCGAGGATATCGCCCACGGGCTGGCCTTCGTGGCGCGCTGGAATGGCCAGACCCATGGTGACTGGCCCTATTCCGTGGCCGAGCATTCGCTGCTGGTCGAGACGATTTACGCAAGGTTAGAGCCAAAATCACCCAGCAAGTGGCAGATGGCGGCGCTGCTGCACGACGCGCCCGAATATGTCATTGGAGACATGATTTCGCCGGTCAAGGCGGCTGTCGGGCCGGGCTATGGCGCGCTCGATGATCGGCTGGCGGCAGCGATCCATATCCGCTTTGGCCTTCCCGCCGCCGTGCCGGTCAAGATCAAGCGCCTGATAAAGCGGGCCGACCGGGTTTCGGCCTGGATGGAGGCCACCCAGATCGCCGGGTTTACCACCGCCGAGGCCGACAGGTTCTTTGGCAAGCCCGATCCGGCGCTGACCGCGGGGCTCGACATTCACCTGCGCCCGCCGATCGAGGTACGCCGCGATTTCACCGCGCGCCATGCGGCGCTGTTGGCGCGAATATAGGCTCTGACAAGGCGCAACTCGATGAAATCCACTGCTTCAAAGCGCATCCATATCCGCCGCGCCGGCCCGGGCGATGCCCGCGCCATGGCCGGCTTGCTGAATGCGATCATCGAGAAAGGCGGCAGCACCGCAATCACCGCGCCGGTGACAGCGCAAATCCTGCAAGGCTGGATGCAGGCCGAAGCAGGGGCGAGCGCCTGGCATCTGGCCGAAGACGGGGCCGGGGACGTGCTCGGCTTCCAGTTTCTCGGCCCGCATGAAAACCTGCCGCCCGAAGCCTGCGATATCGCCACATTCGTGCGCGTCGGCCAGACCGGTCTCGGCGTCGGCTCGAAACTGTTCGAGGCCTCGCGCGCCGCCGCCCGCGCGCTCGGCTATGCCTGGATCAACGCCACGATCCGCGCCGACAATTCCGGCGGTCTGGCCTATTATCAAAGTCGCGGATTCGAGGATTGGACCCGTGATGACAACGTGCCGCTCGGCAACGGTCTGATCGTATCGAAAATCTCCAAACGCTACGATCTGCGCTGAGCCGGCGCGCGCCGCGTCAGGATTCGCGGGTTTCGGGGTTTTGCGTTTCAGCGACAGCCGGGAGTCAGCTGGATGTCAGCCGGGAGTCATACAGCCGAAAAACGGGATGATTCGAAAGGTTAACGCGGGCTGCGCTTGGCCAGGATGCGCTGCAAGGTCCGCCGATGCATGTTGAGCCGCCGCGCGGTTTCGCTGACATTGCGGTCGCACAGCTCATAGACCCGCTGGATATGCTCCCAGCGCACCCGGTCCGCGCTCATCGGATTGTCGGGCGGCGGCGGCATCGCGCCGTCGACAGCCAGAAGCGCATTGGTGATGTCGCGCGCGTCCGCCGGTTTCGACAGATAATCGGTCGCCCCGATCTTGACCGCCGCAACCGCGGTGGCGATGGCGCCATAGCCGGTGAGCACGACGATGCGGCTGTCGGGCCGCTTTTCGCGCAGGATTTCAACCACATCGAGCCCGTTGCCGTCTTCGAGCCTGAGATCGCAGACCGCATAGGCCGGCGGGCGCGAGGCGACAATCGCCCGCCCGGCCGCCACGCTGGAGGCGGGGATGACTTCGAACCCGCGCTTTTCCATCGCCTTGGTCAGGCGCCGCAGGAACGGCTCGTCGTCGTCGAGGATGAGCAGAGTCTTATCTTCACCGATATCGGTGCGGTCTTCGGCCAAATCCCGGCCCTCCCCATACGCGCGTCTGTTTCCCAGCGGTTTTATCCCGCGTATACGCCAGCGTCAAACAAAGCCGTGATCGGCCGGGATGCGTCAGCGCGCCTCGAGAAAACAGCCGATCTGATCCGCCATCGCCGCGGGCGTCACATCGCGGCGGAAAAACTCGACCAGGCCTTCGCCCGGGAACATCAGATAAGACATGGTCGTATGGTCGACGAGATAGAAATCCTCGGAACCCGCTTCGGGCTCGTGGCGCTTGAAATAGGTGCGATACGCCTGGCTGGCGGCCTTGACCTGCTCCTCGCTGCCGGTCAGGCCCAGCATCCGGGGATGCAGGTTGTCGGTGAAATCACGCAAGACCTCGGGTGTGTCGCGCGCCGGATCAATCGAGATGAACACCGGTTTCACGCTTTGGCCGCGGCTTTCGAGAATCTCGATGGCTTCGGCATTGCGGGCATTGTCGAGCGGGCAGACATCGGGGCAGAAGGTATAGCCGAAATAAATCAGGCTGGGTTCGTCGATCACCTCTGCTTCGGTCACGGTCGCGCCGTTTTCATCGACCAGCGTGAACGGTCCGCCGATCTGGACCCCGCCGGCGATCTGGCCCTGGCGGCATTTAGAGTATTTCTCGCCGCCGACACCGCCCATGGTGAACACCACCAACCCGAGGGTCACGGCAACGACAACCACCATCGCCCCCCACGCATAATACTTGGTCATTCTCCCGCTCCTCGAAATCGAATCCCATCCCGCCATTGATCGGCGCCTGCGTCACATCTAACAATCAACGCAGGCGATGCAACCGGAGACAGGCCTTAGATGAGCGACACGTCCCTAGGCCCGACCGGCAGACGCCAGCGTGGCAACTGGATCCGGCTGCGAACGCTGATCTGGCTGCGCTGGGCCGCGATCGCCGGACAGATCACCGCGCTGGTGATTGCGCAGGCCTATTATCAGCTCAAGCTCGAGATCGGCTATTGCTACATGGTGATCGGGCTGTCGGTTGTGGCCAATCTCGTGGCGATGTCGATCTTTCCCAAGAACAAGCGCCTGACCGAGCGGGAAAACCTGCTGATGGTGCTGTTCGACCTGTTGCAGCTTTGCGCGCTGCTGTTCCTCACCGGCGGGTTGCACAATCCGTTTTCGCTGCTTGTCGTCGGGCCGGTCACGGTGTCGGCGGCGGCGCTGTCGCTGCGCAGCACCGTGTTTCTCGGGGCAACCGCGATCCTGCTGGTGTCGTTGCTGGCGGAATTTCACCTGCCGCTGCGGACAGAACACGGCTTCATCCTCAGGATCGCGGATGTGTTCGTGTTCGGCAACTGGATCGCGCTGGTGATCGCGGTGGTGTTCCTGGCGGTTTATACCCGCTGGATCGCATCGGAAGTGAATTCGATGTCGGACGCGCTGCAGGCCACTCAGATGGCGCTGGCGCGCGAACAGAAGCTGACCGATCTCGGCGGGGTGGTGGCGGCGGCAGCGCATGAGCTCGGCACGCCGCTGGCGACGATCAAGCTGGCGTCTTCCGAGCTGATCGACGATCTGGCCGACAGGCCCGAATTGCTCGAAGATGTGCAGCTGATCACTCAGGAGGTGGATCGTTGCCGCGATATCCTGCGCTCGATGGGGCGGGTGGGAAAAGACGATCTCTATGTTCGCCAGGCGCCGCTGACCACGGTGGTGGAAGAGGCCGCGCAGCCGCATCTCGAGCGTGGCAAGGTGGTTCATTTCAACGCGATACCGCATTTGGGGACCGAGCTGCCCCAGCCGATGATCCTGCGCCGCCCGGAAATCGTCCATGGTCTGCGCAACCTGATCCAGAACGCGGTGGACTTCGCCCGCGCCAATGTCTGGATCGATTGCAGCTGGTCGGAGGAGCGCATCACCGTGCGGGTGCAGGATGACGGGCCGGGCTTTCCGCCGCATCTGATCGGGCGGATCGGCGATCCGTTCATGCGCGACCGGCGCAGCGCCGCAGAACGCGCCGCGCGGCCGGCCTATGAGGGCATGGGGCTGGGCCTGTTCATCGCCAAGACGCTGCTGGAGCGCAGCGGCGCCGAACTGAGCTTTGCCAACGGGGCGGATGCCAGGCGCACCGAGCGCCAGGGTGCGCTGGTGATGGTGAGCTGGCCGCTGAGCAAGATCGACGCGCAGTTTGGCGAGAACCGGATTCCGCATGGCGAGAACCCCCGGTTTCAGGCCTGACACCGGTTTTTTCGTCACCCCGCGCAGCTACGCCGGCCTGGCTTTACCTTCTGTTAACTTTTACACCTCAGAGTTGAAACCGGTTTCGTGCGAATTTTATCTTGGGGAAGATCGGGTTGCAGCTTGTAACTTACCTTGCGCTTGCCGGGCTATGCCTCGGGCTTGCGGTGCTGGCGCTCTGGCTGGTCAGCCGGCTGGACTTTCGGCGCGCTGCCCGGGCCGCGCCCGGCGGCGGCGTGCATTTCCTGCTCGACGGCAACGATATCGTCGAGGCCACCGATCTGGGCACGCTGCTATTGCGCGAGGCCGGATCGCGCCACGGCCGGGAATGGCGCCACCTTTATCGTGCATTGCACGCCCGGTTTCGCAGCCTGCCGCAATCTGTCGAAGCCGCCCGCGCCATGAGCCCGGCGAGAATACCGGCGGATGGCGAGGATGACACCGCCTGCCTGACGCTGGAGGAAGTGCGCGGCCATTTGCGGCTCGGGCTGGAGGATGACACACCGGCAACCCTGTCCGACCGGCATCTGCGCATCCAGCATGGCTTTTCGCTCAACAAGATGGCCTCTGTGGCGCATCTCTATCCCTATCCGGTCTGGCTGACCTCGGAAGACGGCACGCTCGGCTGGGCCAACGCGGCCTATCACGACCTGCGCGGCGGCAAACCTGCCGAGCCCGACGAAAAACCAATTCCCGAACTGGAATTGCGGATCGAAGACGGCGAGACGACCCGCACCGAGCGGCTGATGATCGAAGACGGGGGCAACGGCCGGCCGCGCTGGTTCAATGTCACCAAGACGCTATCGGCCGATGGCGGCAGTCTCAATTATACCGGCGATATCGACAAGCTGATCGCGGCCGAAATCTCCCAGCGCAAATTCGTCCAAACCCTGACCAAGACTTTCGCCCAGCTCTCCACCGGGCTGGCGATTTTCGATCGCGAGCGCCAGCTGGCGCTGTTCAACCCGGCGCTGATCGACCTTCTGGCGCTGCCCGCCGATTTCCTGTCGTCGCGGCCGACATTGGT
>CBDUGF010000143.1:0-8042 GCA_965366835.1 uncultured Rhodobacterales bacterium | reverse complement strand
CTTGCCCGGCATCGTCGATCTCATCGACCCGCAGGGTCTAGATGCCGGTGTCGACATCCGGCAGATCGGTGCGCCAGGCGCCATCGGGCGCGATCCGCGAGGTGGTGATTGGCCTGTTGTCGATATAGACCCGCACAAAGCCGCTGCCCTGTGCCCGCCCGCTCAGCTGCACCTCGCCGACATCGGAATAGGAAATCGTATCGAGCGCCACGGAACTCATCGCCTCCGGCGACGATTGCGAAGGCTGCACCAGGCGCACCCCGTCCTTCCCGGCCAGGATCACCGCAGGCGCGCGCGGCGGGTCAACCGGTCTGGCCGGCACACCCGGCGCAGCCTCCGGTTGAGGCGCGGCCGTGGCCTCCTGCGCCGGTGCTATCTCTTCAACCTCGGTCTGCACCACAGGAGCCGCAGCACCGCTTGCCGGCATGGCTGCATCCGCGGTCGCTGCCAGATCGGCGATCTGCTCCGCTGCCTCCGGTGTCGCCATGTCAACCGGTGCGGTCGGCGCGCCCGGAGTGGTCGGCGCCGGAACCTCGGGCACATTCGACACATCATCGCTCTGCGCCACCTCCGCCTCTGCCGACAACACGGGAGGCTCGACCGGCGGCGGATCGGCCTTTTCGATGGCGGCAACAACCGGCGCCAGGATCGCATCTTCGGCGCCGTAAAGCCGCGCCCCGTCCGGCTGCGCAACCCAGAGCCGGATCATCCTTGGCGCCTCGGACGCCGCCACCTCCAGAAACTGGACGAAACTGCCGTCGCTGCCTGCGGTCGTGCGGCCGACTTCTTCGCCATCGAGCTCGATCACGACCTCTGCCCCGGGTGCGCTCCGCCCCGCGATGGTGGTGTTGCCGCCGGGCTCGACCCGCACCAGATCGAAACGCGGCTGTTCGAGAGGCGCTGTGGCAGGTTCAGAAGTAGCAGGCTCCGGCGCAGGCGTGACCGCGGCAGCTTCCTCGGCGGTGGCTTCCGCCGGCGCATTCTGATCTTGCGGCTCCGATGCAGTCTCCCGAGCGTCCGAAGGTGGCGGCTGCGGACTCGCCTGAGTGCTTTCCTGAGACGCGGTGTCCGGCACCGCGGGCGATGCTTTCGGGCTGCCATCCGCCGTGTCGCGGACGGTTGCACCCGTCGCCTCTGGCGACGTGCGGGCTTCGGGCTCGGATACGGGATCCGGTGCATGTTCGGGTTCGGGCACCCGGAACAACCATATTGACCCGACGACAATCGCAATCACGACGGTCACGGCCAAAACCGCGCCTCGCGCCCCCATCAGACCGGCCCGTTCGCTCATCTTTTTCCTTCCCGTCCGCGCAGGCCTGGTGCCGCGCGGTTGAGCCTGTTTATCAACAAGGGTAACACGGGTCAAAATACTCTCTTGCGCCACGAAAGCTTTATCACGATGCCCGATTCGCCCAGCCGGTTTTCGATCTGTGTCTATTGCGGCTCGCGCCCCGGCCTCCGATCTGACTACATGGAGGCGGCAACCCGCTTTGGCACCGCCCTTGCCGGCGAGGGCTGGCGGCTGGTCTATGGTGCCGGCGATATCGGCTTGATGGGCGCGGTGGCGCGCGCCGCGCAACAGGCCGGCGGCGAGACTTTCGGCGTCATCCCGAAACATCTGATGCGGCTGGAGGTCGGCAAGCGCGACCTGACGCGTTTTGTCGTTACCGAGAACATGCACGAGCGCAAGAAAGTGATGTTCATGAATTCGGATGCCATCGTGATGATGCCCGGTGGCGCCGGATCGCTCGACGAGTTCTTCGAAGTTCTGACCTGGCGCCAGCTCGGACTGCACAGGAAGCCGATTTTTCTATTGAATACAGAAGATTACTGGGCACCTTTGATGCGACTTCTGGATCATGCCATCGGCGAGGGTTTTGCCGATGAGTCGCTCAAGGATTTCTTGGAGGTGGTGCCGACCGTCGAGGCGCTGACAGAGGCGCTGCGCACAAGTTTCACCTGATCTGCTAGAGAGCAAGCGGACGCGTCACAACGCCGGATCGAGCATGGCCTTGAGCATGGCTTCGACCTTGTCCAGCGGATGATTGGTCAGATCCTTGTCGATTTCCGCAACCACCCGGTCCTGAACCTCCTTGTGCAGTTCCTTGCGCAGCGCGCCCAGAACATTGGGCGCCGCGACCAGGACGATGCGATCGAACGCGCCCCGGTGGGCGTATTTGTAAAGCCTCTCGGCAAGATCGCTGGCAAAACGCTCCTTAGCCAGTTCATGCCAGTCGGTTTCCTCCATGGCGGAGAACTGGTTGATACCGGCATCGGGCTTCCTTCCAGGTCGGCTGGCGGATTGCACGCTTTCCGGTGGATTGTGCTGCTCGTCCTTGCGAATGACGCTCAGATCGGGATTCTTCGCATTCAGATCATTGCGCAAGAACAGCGCCTTTTCGCCATCCGCGATCAAGACCCATGTGCCCTTGGTCAACACAGCCATTCGAGCCTCCTTCTGTCTGGTTCCGGTGTTAAATTCATCCTGCTTGGTGACGCACGTCGCGCCTGCCAAGCGCTCCTTGCTACGCTCTTTGTCGTCGCGCGCCGCCATCTTGCGCGCCAGAACGCTGCCGGCGCGCGCCCGTTGGCCCATAGGCATCTTGTAACCGAAAATCCTGTCGCTGTCGCGGCTCCTGTCTTTCGAATATTCGCACTCGGTAAAGGTTTTCCACCTTTGAGGCCGGCTTGAGCGAAACCCACAAGCCGCCGCCAAGGTTCCATGCACACAATAGAAAACGCCCCCCGGCTGCAAACCGGAGGGCGCGAAAAATTCTGCGATGGGAGAGCGTTCAGAGGCGCGAAGCCACGTTTTCCCAGTTCACCAGCTTGTTGAGGAAATTGTCGAGATAAGCGGGGCGCTTGTTGCGGAAATCAATGTAGTAGGAATGCTCCCACACGTCGCAGCCCAGAAGCGCGGTCTGACCGAAGCAGAGCGGGTTCACACCGTTCTCGGTCTTGGTGACCTTGAGCTTGCCGTCGCCGTCCTTGACCAGCCAGCACCAGCCCGAGCCGAATTGCCCGGCCCCTGCGGCGGCGAATTGCGATTTGAACTCATCGACCGAGCCGAAGCTGTCCTTGATCGCCTTTTCCAGCTCGCCCGGCATCTTGCTGTCGCCGGGGCCCATCATCTCCCAGAACTGGTTGTGGTTCCAAAGCTGGCTGATGTTGTTGAAAATGCCGCTCTGCGCCACCGCGCTCTTGTCATAGGTGCCCTTGATGATCTCTTCGAGGCTCTTGCCAGCCCATTCGGTACCGTCGATCAGCTTGTTGCCATTGTCGACATAGGCCTTGTGGTGCAGGTCGTGGTGATACTCCAGCGTCTCGGCGCTCATGCCTTTGCCGGCCAGCGCGTCGTGGGCGTAAGGAAGATCGGGAAGTTCGAATGCCATGGGACAGCCCCCTTATTGTTAACGTGATTTCGTTACCTTCACATGGGGGGCAACCCGCCGGAAGGTCAAGGGGGGCGGCGGGATTTCCGGGCAAAACCCTCAAGAAACGGCGCCTTGCCGCTTTGCAGATCGCCGCCCCGCGCCTGAAGGCCACGCCCTCAGGCGTGCAGCCCGATTTCGCTGCCAGATGCGGCGGCCACGCTCAGGACATCGAAGGCATATTGCGCCACCGAGCGGAAACAGACGATGCGGAATACCTGCGCCTCTTCCATCCACAGCGCTGCCGGGATCTGCGCCATGCGCGAACGCCGGACCGCGCCCATTCCGAACACCTCGACCGAGAGGTCGACCGGGAAAAGCTTGGCCAGCACGTCGCGCGCCTGATCGCCGCTCACATCGAAGACGGCCCGCGCATCCGAGACATTGACCACCAGCGCATGACTGCCGCTCAGGGCCTTGTCGAGCGCCGCCACCTCGGCCTCGGCCGCCTCATGCGGCAGCACCAGCAAAAGCTCGTCGGGCGACATCCAGATCAGAACCTTGCCG
Organism: uncultured Rhodobacterales bacterium; assembly: GCA_965366835.1. Classification (GTDB taxonomy): domain Bacteria; phylum Pseudomonadota; class Alphaproteobacteria; order Rhodobacterales; family Rhodobacteraceae; genus JAKGBX01. The sequence continues at coordinate 4,104 of CBDUGF010000143.1, read as the reverse complement.
CCGCCGCGCACCACTTCGCGCTGCCCCGGCACGGCCAGGCCGCTCACCTTGTGCACCGCCTCGGCAAACCCCTTATCGTCCAGTGTTCCGCGCAGGGTCAGCATGCCCACCGGTCCGGCTTCTTCGACAATGGCGATCCCTTCAAACCGGGCGCCGGGCAGCGCGCTCGCAGCCTCAGACATTCTGCTTCTCCCCATCCTTGTCGTAGAATACCGGATCGACGATCCGGGCCTCGTAGGTCTTGCCATCAGTACCCGGGAAGCTCAGTGTCTCGCCCGTCCGTTCGGGCCCGTGCAGCACCAGCCCCATGGCGATGCCCTTGTTCAGGGTCGGGCTGAAATAGGTCGATGTGACCCGGCCCTGCACATTGCGCTGCCCGTTGGTGTTTTCGCCCGCCGCCACCGCATAGGCGCCATCGGGCAGCACCGAACCATCGACGGTTTCAAGCCCGACCAGCTTCCAGCGGTTCGGATCGGCCATGTGGCTTCGGGCTTGCGCACGCTTGCCGAGATAGTCGTCTTTCTTTTTCGAGAGCGCCCAATCGAGCCCCAGATCCTGCGGGATCACGGTGCCGTCGGTCTCGTCGCCGATCATGATGAAACCTTTTTCGGCCCGCATCACGTGCAGGGCTTCGGTTCCATAAGGTGTCACGCCAAACTCTTCCCCAGCCGCCAGCAACCTTCCCCAAATGGCGCGACCTTGGCTGGCAGGCACAGCAATTTCATAGCTCAACTCGCCGGAGAATGAAATCCTGAACGCTCGCGCCCTGACTTTACTTAGCGTCACCTCTTCCCAGGCCATGAACGGCAACGCCTCGGCGCTGAGGTCATCATCGCTCAGCTTTTCCAGAACCTTGCGGGCATTGGGACCGACCACGGCGATCTGCGCCCATTGCTCGGTCACGTTGGCGACATAAACCTGCCAGTCCCACCATTCGGTCTGCAGCCATTCTTCCATATGGCCATGGATGCGCTCGGCGCCGCCGGTGGTGGTGTGGCAGAGAAACGTATCCTCATCGAGCCGCGCCACAACGCCATCGTCGATCAGGAAGCCGTTTTCGCTGCACATCAGCCCATAGCGGCATTTGCCCGGCTTCAGCGTGCTCATCATGTTGGTGTAGAGCATGTCGAGGAACTTGCCCGCATCCGGCCCCTTCACGATCAGCTTGCCCAGGGTCGAGGCATCGAGCAGCCCGAGGCTCTTGCGCGTCTGGTTGATTTCGCGCGCGACGGCATCGCCATGGCTTTCGCCGGTCTTGGGATAACAATAGGGCCGCCGCCATTGGCCGACCGGCTCCCAATGGGCGCCGTTTTCCACGTGCCAGTCGTGTATCGGTGTACGCCTGAGCGGCTGGAACGTCTCGGCGCGGGCCTCGCCGGCGATCGCACCAAAGGAAATCGGCGTATAGGGCGGGCGGAAGGTGGTGGTGCCCACTTCTGGGATCGGCGCGTTCAGCGCCGCGGCCAATGTGGCCAAGCCATTGACATTGCTCAGCTTGCCCTGATCGGTCGCCATCCCCAGCGTGGTGTAGCGCTTGGTGTGTTCGACGCTCTCATAGCCCTCACGCGCCGCCAACTGCACGTCGGAAACTTTCACATCGTTCTGATAGTCGAGCCAGGCTTTCATCCGCAGTTTCGGCCCCGCGCCCTGCGGCATCAGCCACACCGGCGCCATCGGCGCCTCATCGCTGGGCCGCGCTTGCGGCGCGTCGGCGTTCTTCGTCTTGTGTCCCGTCTCGAAAGCCGCACGCGCGCCCGCAGCGGTTGCGTCGGCGAGGATCGCGTCGAGCGCCATCTCGCCATTGGCTGCCCCTGTGGCGAGCACGAAGCCCGCGCCATCAGCGCCCATAGGCGGTTTATCCCCATCCGGGCGGAAATTCGCCTGTTGCTCGTCCCAGATCAGCTTGCCGCCGCAATGCGACCACAGATGCACCACCGGCGACCAACCGCCGGACATCGCCACAGCATCGCAGGCGATTTCCTCTTCGACAGCGCCTTCACCCGCCTGCGAACAGATCGCCACACCGGTAACGCGCTTCTTGCCCAGCACCTTGGAAACCGCCTTGCCAGCTTCGATGCGGATACCCAGAGCGCGCGCCTCGTCGGCCAGTGCCCCGCCGCCGTTGTTGCGCGCATCGAGAATGACCGGCACCGCAAGTCCAGCTTTTTTCACAGCAATCGCAGTGCGATAGGCGTCGTCGTTGTTGGTCACCACGACGACGCGGTCGCCCGGGCTGACGCCATAATCGACGATGTAGTCGCGCAGCGCACCGGCCAGCATCACACCGGGAATGTCGTTGCCGGCAAAGCTCAGAGGGCGTTCGATGGCGCCGGTGGCGGTGATGATCCGCCCAGCCCTGATCCGCCACAGCCGGTGACGCGGCCCGGCCACATGCGGAAGATGATCGCGCAACCGCTGATAACCCAGCATATAGCCGTGGTCGTAGACCCCTGCCCCCATCATCCGGGTGCGCAGTGTCACATTCTCCATCGTTTCCAATTCGGAAACAATTTTATCCACAAACTTCTCCACAGGCGCGCCGTCGATCTCGCCGCCATCCGCAGGCGAACGCCCGCCCCAATGGGCGGTCTGCTCCATCACCAGCACCCTCGCACCAGCTTCACCGGCCACCTTCGCCGCCTGCAACCCGGCAACGCCGCCGCCGACCACGACCACGTCGAAGAAGGCGTAGACATGCTCGTATGTATCGACATCGCGATCCCTGGGAACCTTGCCCAGCCCCGCCGATTGTCGCACGATCGGCTCGTAAAGATGCTTCCAGGCAAAGCGCGGGAACATGAAGGTCTTGTAGTAGAACCCTGCAGGCAGGAAGCGCGCCACCTTGTTGTTGATCGCGCCGACATCGAATTCGAGACTCGGCCAGTGGTTCTGGCTCGTGGCGCTGAGCCCGTCGAAAATCTCCGTCGTTGTCGCCCGCTGATTGGGCTCGAACCGGCCGCCCTCGCCCAGATTGACCAGCGCGTTGGGCTCCTCCGCCCCGCTCGCCACCACGCCGCGCGGGCGGTGATACTTGAACGACCGGCCCATCATCATCTGATCGTTGGCCAGCAGCGCCGCCGCCAGCGTATCGCCGGCATACCCGGTCATGCGCTTGCCGTTGAAGCGGAAGGAAACCTGTTTAGAGCGGTCGATCAGCCGCCCGCCCGTGGCGAGACGCGTGCTCATGCGAATGCCCTCCATGTCCAGCCCGGCCGCCGGGCCGAAATCCTGTCCCTGATCTCCTGCGGCGGCTCGGTGGTCTGTGCGCTATAGGCGCCGAACACTTCCAGCGTTGCGGTGCAGCGCGCCAGGTGGAACCACTTGCCGCAGCCATTCACATGCCGCCAACGCTCGAAATGCACGCCCTTGGGGTTTTCCTTGGCGAAGAGGTAGTCGTGAAAGGCTTCATCGCTCGAGCCCGGCCCGAAGCGCTTGATATGCGCCTCGCCGCCGGCGTGGAATTCCGTCTCTTCCGCTGTCACCCCGCAACAGGGGCAGTCAAGGATCAGCATGGCAGGGCGCTCCTCTGATTGGTCGCGCGAGGGAAACCCTCGCGGACAATCGGGCATGAAAAACGGGCAGGCGCCGAATGGCACCCGCCCGAAAGCTTGTCGGTCAGATCTGGATTGAACTCAGTCGGTCGCCGGCGCGGGCGCGGCGGGCACAGCGGCAGCCGGTGCGCCGGTATCATCCGAGACACTTGGCGTCGTGCCGCCCCCGAAGAAACTGAACAGGGCCAGCAGGCCGATGGCGACGACGAGGAGAAGCAGTATCCCCAATCCGCCCGATACGCCGGAAATCTCTGGTTTCCGGGCGCCGGTTTCATAATCGAAGTGTGACATGGTGTATCCTCCTTTCGAGAATGCATCCATGTTGGGCCAGCTTGCCCCACGCCCCCAATATGAGCGGAAATCCCCGGCAGATCTGCGCTGAAACCCGCGCTTTTCTGCACCTGCATTCGGCCAAGCCTTGCCGAAAACCTGCCTTCTCCGGATCTCGCGGCCGCAATCTCGGCGCGATCCGCACTGTCCTCAATTTGCGGCGATTCCATCAATGCGCCACCCCTGCCGCAACGCTCTCGTCGATGAACCGGCCCTCACGGAA
>CBDUGF010000142.1:0-8147 GCA_965366835.1 uncultured Rhodobacterales bacterium | reverse complement strand
GCCGGGGGGGGCAGGGCGGCCGGTTTCGGGCGGGGCGTTGGACAGGGTTCAGCGCGGGAACTTGCGCCGGGGAAGTGCCCGCCCGAATGGGTCAATCAGCGCGAAGTGTATTCCGGCTGCGCCTTCAGGCTCTCTTCGGTGGCGTCCATGTAGACGCGCAGGTCATCGCCGTCCTGGCCCTTGAGGATCTGAAGCTTTTCGAATTCCACGGCCACGGGCTTCTCGCCCATCCCGAGGAACCCGCCGACATCGACAACGGCATGGGTCAGCTTGCCTTCGTCGATCACCAGGGTGGAAATCTCGCCCAGATCCTCATCATTGGCGCCATAGACGCGCGCGCCTTGCAGGTCGTCGGCATTGATCTTCTGGGCATCGGCCAGTTGCACCTCGCCATAGCCTTCGCGCTCGACCTGCGGGCGTTGCAGCGGCGGCACGACGGCCGAGTTGCCGTCCATCATCGCGGTGGTGTCGCGATCCGCGGTCATGCCGCTGCGGTGCTCGTATTTTGGAATCGATTCGAGCTGTTCCTTGGTGGCATTGACCACGAGGAAGCGGCTGTCGGGATCGTCCTGTTCGTGCAGCACGCGGATCGCGTCCATCTTGATGGCGACATCATGTTCGCCGATCCCGAGGAACCCGCCGATGCCCAGGATCACTGCCTCGAGCTCGCCATCCTTAGAGATGATCAGGTCGTTGACCTCGCCGATATCGTCCCATTCGCGCTCGGCGTCGGCGCCCACGCCCGACCAGTTGTCATAGTCGGTTTCGGCGCGATAGATGCGCATGCCGATCAGGTCCGAGCCGTAGAATTCACCGGCCTGCGGCTCCATTGCCGCGCTCCAGTCCATCGCTGCGTGGGATTCGGCGATGGCCGCCGTTCCGAGGGTCAGCGCAAGAGCGGTTGATGTCAGAAAACGTTTCATGTTTCTCTCCTTCTTGGTCACAGTGGCGCGCATATCGGGCGCGTTTGGCTAGATGTTGAGAGAACGTGATCCGCCGCGCAAAAGTTCCGGGTCCGCGAAAGGTTTTTTTGAGAGATGACGCTGGTCCTGCCTGCCCATGACCCGATGATCTGGGTGCTGATGGCGGCTGCGGTCACATTCGCGGGGGTGTCCAAGGGCGGGTTCGGTTCGGGCGCGGCCTTCGCCTCGGCGGCGATCCTGGCGCTGGTGATGGCGCCGGGGGCGGCGATCGGGATCATGCTGCCGCTGTTGATGCTGATCGACGCGGCCACGCTGCGCCCGTTCTGGCGGCGCTGGAATGTGCGCGATACCTGGCTTCTGATCTTCGGCGGCCTGCCCGGCGTGGCGCTGGGCGCGGCGTTCTACAAGGCGGCCGATCCGGATCATCTGCGCCTTCTGATCGGTGCCATCGCGATCCTGTTCGTGATCTGGCAGATCACCGCCCGGGCCGGCAAAATCCCGCTCGCCGGGCGCCCGATGCCGGCCTGGGGCGGGGTTCTGGCCGGGGTCGTGGCCGGCTTCACCAGCTTCGTCGCCCATGCCGGCGGCCCGGCGGCGGCGGTCTACCTGCTGTCAAGGCGCCCCGGCAAGACCGAGTTCCAGGCCACCACCGTGATCGTGTTCTGGGTCAACAACCTCGCCAAGGCGATCCCCTATGGCGTGCTCGGCATCTTTACCTACGAAACCCTGTGGCTCGACCTCTGGCTCGCGCCTTTCGCGCTTCTGGGCACATGGCTGGGCGTCAAAGCTCATTTCGCCATCCCCGAGCGCGCCTTTTTCGCCCTCACTTATGTGCTGCTCACAGTCACCGGCTCCAAACTGGTCTGGGACGGGCTGACCTGAGCCTCAGCCATAGCCCTTGTAAGTCAGGAAAAGCCCCAGGATCGCCCAGCCGAGACCGGCACCGCGCAGAAGGCCGGACTGCGCCATCATGGCGTTGCCGACGCGCTCGACGAGAGCGGGCAGCATCACCCGGACCGCGCCGCCGACCAGAAGCGCCCAGCCCAGCAACGTGATCGCCACGCGCCAGTCCGCAACCCAGAGATCATGGCTGGAGACGATGGCGATGCCGCCGATCATCGCCAGAACACCGGTGATCAGGATCAGCGGCGGGTTGGCCAGGAACTGCCGGGACGTCGCTTCGATCTGTCGTGGTTGCGTGGCCATGGCGATCCCGAGGGCGAGGATGACCGGCCCGACGAATTTCGCGATCCAGATCGACATTTCCATTTCCGCGCCTCCCGGGCCGCCCCCTGCCAATCTGGCATGGCGGGTCCGGGTCGGGCAAGTATTGCGGCCTCAGGCGTCGTTGCCCTTGGCCGGCAGCGCCTCGGCCAGCGCCTCATAGGCCTGTCCCGAAGCCACCAGGCAGGTCACCCCGTTGGGCATCGTCACGGTGATCGTCCAGGTGCCGCTGTCCGGACTGGCAAATACCTCGACCACGGCATTGTTGGCGCCGAGCCCGATGGATTGGCGGGTTTCGCCATAGCCTTCGGCCAGCCGCGCCACCACCGTGTCGCGCGGCGCGCAATTGCGCGCGTTCTGCGCATGCAGGGGCAGGGCGGCGCTCTGAAGTCCGATTGCGCCCAGGATCAGGGCGGCTTTTGCATTCAAGCGTGTCATCGCATCAACCTTTCGTCGTGCTGGCCGGCCGCTTGGCTCGATCCGGGTTTTCCGGCGGCGGCGGGCGTGGATCAGTTCGGCGTCGATCAACCGTTTGCCGTGATGTTCGGCCGCTTCGCCAAACCGGCCCTCTCGTGGGCTCCAACGCGACGAGAAGCCTGTGCCAAGCTGGTGAAAACGCGGTTAACGCGGCGCCCGATGCCTCAAATGCGCGATTGATTCTGCGCCGCAGCAGCTTTGGACTTGAACAAAACCGGCAAAAAATGCTTCATCCGCGCAAGAAAAATCCCCGGAGAATGCCATGACCCGCCCCTATCGTTCCGTCCTCTACATCCCCGGCTCCAAGGAGCGCGCGCTGGACAAGGCCCGTGGCCTGCCGGTGGATGCGATCATCTTCGATCTGGAAGACGCGGTGACGCCCGATGCCAAGGTCGCGGCGCGCGCCACGCTGGCCGCCGCGCTGGCCGAGGGCGGCTATGGCAACCGCGCCAGGATCGTGCGGATCAACGGGCTCGATACCGTCTGGGGCAAGGAAGATGCCAAGGCCGTGGCGCAGATGGACGCCGACGCGGTGCTCCTGCCCAAGGTCAACAATGCGCTCGACGTGCAGGCGCTGGCCGATCTGGTCGGCGAGATGCCGATCTGGGCGATGATGGAAAGCTGCCACGGCATCTGGAACGCGATGGAAATCGCCGCGCATCCGGCGGTGCAGGGCTTTGTCGCCGGCACCAACGATCTGGCCAAGGAACTCAACTGCCGGTCACGGCCCGACCGCCTGGCGATGATGACCTCGCTGCAAATGATGCTGCTGGCGGCGCGGGCCCACGGCGTGATCGCGATTGATGGCGTCTACAACCAGTTCAAGGACGATGACGGGTTGCGCGCGGAATGCGAACAGGGCCGCGATCTCGGCTTTGACGGCAAGACCCTGATCCATCCCGCGCAGGTCGATGTGACCAACGCCGCGTTTTCGCCCTCGCAAGACGAGATCGACCTCGCCCGCCGCCAGATCGACGCCTTCGAGGAGGTCGAACGCACCGGGCAGGGGGTGGCCGTGGTCGATGGCAAGATCGTCGAGAACCTGCATGTCGAGACCGCGAAGAAAGTGCTCGCCATGGCCAGTTCCATCGCATCCCTTTAAGGGTGGGTCTTCTACCCGCCATTGTCTGAACGCCAGGAGACCTCACCATGACGCTTTTGATCCTCGGAATCCTGCTCTGGTCCGGCGTGCATCTGTTCAAGCGCATCGCCCCCGAACGCCGCGCCGCGCTGGGCGACAAGTTCAAGGGCCCGATCGCGCTGATGATCCTGGCCTCGATCGTGGTGATGGTGATCGGCTATCGCATGGCCGATGGCGCGATCTTTTGGGGCCGCAGCCCGATGCTGGTGGGGATCAACAACCTCATGGTGCTGTTCGCGGTCTATCTGTTCGCCGCCGATGGCATGAAGACCCGCGCCAAGGGCTGGTTCCGCAATCCCCAGCTCACCGCGTTCAAGATCTGGGCGCTGGGCCATCTGCTGGTCAATGGCGATATGGCCTCATTCGTGCTGTTCGGCGGCCTGCTGGCCTGGGCGGTTGTCGAGGTGATCCTGCTCAACCGCGCAAATCCGCGCTCGCCCAAACCGGCGCCCGCCCCGATCGGCAAGGAGATCGGCGCGATTGTCGGCGCCGTCGCGGTCTATGGCGTCATCGCCCTCATCCATACATGGCTGGGCTATCCGACCTTCGGCTGAACCGAATTCAAATCTGGAGCTTACGACATGGCCAAAACCAATCCGGGCCGGTTCTTCGAGGACTATCGCCTCGGCGAGGTGATCGACCACGCCGTGCCGCGCACCGTTTCGGGAGGCGAGCGCGCACTCTATCACATGCTCTACCCGGCGCGCCACGCGCTCTATTCCTCCGACGCCTTCGCCCAGCAATGCGGCCTGCCGTTCAGCCCGCTCGACGACATGATCGTGTTCCATGTCGTCTTCGGCAAGACGGTGCCCGATATCTCGCTCAATGCCGTCGCCAACCTCGGCTATGCCGAAGGCCGCTGGCTGAGGCCGGTCTGGCCCGGCGATACCCTGCGCTCGGTCTCCGAAGTCATTGGCCTGAAACAGAACTCCAATGGCAAATCCGGCGTGGTCCATGTCCGCACCACCGGTCTCAACCAGCATGACGAAGCGGTTTTGAGCTATGTGCGCTGGGTCATGGTGCGCAAATCCGACCTCGACGCGCCGGCGCCCGAAACGGCGATTCCCGAGCTGAAACAGAGCCTCGCGGCGTCCGATCTCGCCATACCGCAGGGGCTCGACTTCTCGAGTTACGATTTCAGCCTCGCCGGCGAGGCGCATCGCTGGGGCGATTACCAGATCGGCGAGGTGATCGACCATGTCGATGGCGTGACCATCGAGGAAGCCGAACACATGCTGGCAACGCGGCTGTGGCAGAACACCGCCAAGGTGCATTTCGATGCCACCTTCCGCCCCGACGGTCAGCGCCTGATCTATGGCGGCCACGTGATCTCGATGGCCCGCGCGCTCAGCTTCAACGGCCTCGCCAATGCCCAGATCGTCGCCGGGCTCAACGGCGGCGCCCATGCCAACCCGTGCTTCTCGGGGCTCACGGTCAAGGCCTGGTCGGAGGTGCTCGACAAGGCCGAAACCGCCGCGCCCGGCGTCGGCGCGATCCGCCTGCGGCTGGTGGCGACCTCGGATGGCTCGGTCGGCGACCTCAAGGGCGAGGATGGCAGATACCTGCCCGGCGTGCTGCTCGATCTCGATTACTGGGCCTTGATGCCGCTTTGATTCCGGGGAAAGCCGCGGCCTTGGTCCGCGCGCTATGCGCTCGATCTGCGTGGCAAAATCCATTCCAAATTTGATCCGCTCATGACCGCCCTGTGCTACACTCGCGCCCATGCTGCGCGCTTCTGCCCTTGCCATGACATTGACGGCCGCCCCGGCCGGCGCCTGCGAGCTTGCGCTGTTGCTGGCGGTCGATATCTCCGGTTCGGTCGATCCCGGCGAATACACCATCCAGATGCAGGGGCTGGCCAATGCGCTGCGCGATGGCGTGGTCTCCGAGGCGCTGGTGCGCGGGCAATCGCAGGTGGCGCTGATGCAATGGACCGGTTCCAGCCGCCAGCAGGTCACCGTGCCATGGACCAGCATCCGGAGCTTTGAGGATATCGAGGCGCTGGCCGTTCGGGTCGAAACCGCGCCGCGCGCCTGGCGCAACTATTCCACCGCCGTCGGCGAGGCGATGGCGCTCGGGCTCACCATGTTCGACGAGGTGACGGATTGCCGCCGCAGGGTGATGGATATCTCGGGCGACGGCGAAACCAACGAAGGCATGTCGACGGAAACCCCGCGCGCCGCCCTCACCCGGGCGGGAATCACCGTCAATGCCCTGGCCATCGACATCAACAACGAAGACCTCACCGGCTGGTATTGGGGAAATGTGATCACAGGCGCGGGAGCTTTCGTCGTCACCGCCAATGATTTCGCCGATTACCCCCGCGCGATCCGCCTCAAGCTGATCCGGGAAACGTCGAACCCCTTGTCCATGCGTGATTAACTCACCGTAGCAAGAGAGCGTGGTCAGCCTGCAATTTTGTGATCACGCTAGCGATAACAGTGATCACAAAGTGGACATATCGCCGCGAAACCCGGCAAAATCCCCCCGGATTTGCGAACAAGGCGTGACACCGCCCCTGAAACCGTTATCAAAGGCGTCAAGGATTGCGCTTTTTCGGCGCATGCCAAAGACATGCAGGGGGAACCGCCCATGGCCACTCAACAACCGGTCGAACGTCCGCTCAGCCCACATATCCAGATCTATCGCCGCGAGTTCAACATGCTGGTCTCGATCCTGACCCGGATCACCGGCAACGCGCTGATCGTTTCGGCGATGATGATCGTCTGGTGGCTGCTCGCCGCCTCCACGTCCGAGCGCTATTTCGCCATCGCCAACGGTTTTGTCACCTCCTGGTTCGGTCAGCTGATCTGGGCGCTGTCGGTGCTGGGCATCTGGTATCACTACCTCGCCGGTCTCCGGCACCTCTATTTCGATGCCGGGCACGGGCTCGACATGGAGACCGCCGACAAGCTCGGCTGGGTCTGCCTGATCGGCTCGGTCATCCTCACCCTCATCACCCTTCTGATCGTGTAAGGAGAAACCCCATGCGCTACCTTACCGCCCGCAAACGCGCCGAGGGCAAAGGCGCCTCCGGCACCGGCACCGAACATCACTGGCACATGCAGGTTTCGGCCGTCGCGCTGGCCTTCCTGGTGCCGACCTTCATCATCGTCATGGGCCGCGCCATCGGCCAGGACCATGCCGGCGTGCTCGCCACCTTCGCGCGCCCGTTCCCGGCGATCCTGGCCGGGCTGACGATCTTCGTCGCGATGATCCATTTCAAGAAGGGCGCGATCATGATGATCGAGGATTACTGGCAAGGCTCCCTGCGCAAGGCGCTGGTCATGCTGGTGATCGGGCTCAGCTATGGCATCACCGCCGTCGGGCTATTTGCACTCGCCAAGATGGCGCTCTGAGGAACCAAAGACATGGCCGAATACGAATACGAGACACATGATTATGACGTGGTCGTTGTCGGGGCTGGCGGCGCCGGGTTGCGCGCCACGCTGGGCATGGCCGAACAGGGCCTGCGCACCGCCTGCGTGACCAAGGTGTTCCCGACCCGCTCGCACACCGTTGCGGCGCAGGGCGGCATCGCCGCGTCACTGTCGAACATGGGCCCGGATCATTGGCAATGGCACATGTATGATACCGTCAAGGGCTCGGACTGGCTCGGCGATACCGACGCGATGGAATATCTCGCCCGCGAGGCGCCCAAGGCGGTCTATGAGCTGGAGCACTACGGCGTGCCGTTCTCGCGCACCGAAGAGGGCAAGATCTATCAGCGCCCGTTCGGCGGCCACACCACCGAATTCGGCGAAGGCCCGGCGGTGCAGCGCACCTGCGCCGCCGCCGACCGTACCGGCCACGCCATCCTGCACACGCTCTATGGCCAGAGCCTGAAGAACAACGCCGAGTTCTACATCGAATATTTCGCCATCGACCTGGTGATGAGCGATGACGGCCAATGTCAGGGCGTGGTCTGCTGGAAGCTCGATGACGGCACCATGCATGTGTTCAACGCCAAGATGGTGGTGCTGGCCACCGGCGGCTATGGCCGGGCCTATTTCTCCTGCACCTCGGCGCATACCTGCACCGGCGATGGCGGCGGCATGGTCGCCCGCGCCGGGCTGCCGATGCAGGACATGGAGTTTGTCCAGTTCCACCCCACCGGCATCTACGGCTCCGGCTGTCTCATTACCGAAGGCGCACGCGGCGAGGGCGGCTATCTCACCAATTCCGAGGGCGAACGCTTCATGGAGCGCTATGCGCCGCAGTATAAGGATCTCGCGCCGCGCGATTACGTGTCGCGCTCGATGACGATGGAAATCCGCGAAGGCCGCGGCGTCGGCAAGGAAGGCGATCACATTCACCTCAACCTCAGCCACCTGCCCGCCGAAGCGCTGCACGAGCGCCTGCCCGGCATTTCCGAATCCGCC
>CBDUGF010000141.1:0-8244 GCA_965366835.1 uncultured Rhodobacterales bacterium | reverse complement strand
TCGAAACCCGCGCATCGCTGATGCCTGCTCGCGACGATGATAGCTTTGGCGCCGCGCGAAACGAGGCGCCCCCCGGCGACGCCGCAGGCGGCGCAATTCCTCCAACCGGACGGCGCCGCAGCGCCTCGAAGCGGGACCTAGCCGATCAGCGCGAAATGGTGCCGTTCGGTCGCGATGCCGCGGGCTTTCAGCTCCGTCTCGAAGCGGCGATGCGGCGGGGTGCAGGCATGCGGCAGGCGGATATTGCGGTCATCGACCAGCCGCAGGGTGATGCGCACCGAAAGATCGAGCCGGGTGTCGAAGCGGACATTCCGGATCATCGACAGTGCCACGCGATCGTTGCTGCGCGCGCTTTGCCAGCCGAGATGGTCCTGGTCCAGCGTCAGCCATGAGCGTGGATCGGTGAGGTATTCCCAGGCCGTTGGCAGGGTGAGCAGCGCCACCGCGCCGGCGATCCATGGCGACAGGGAGATTTTCAGCATCAACACCACGAGCAGGCCCCAGACCGCCAGCAGCGCCAGCAAGGCGCGTCGCGAACGGCCGCGGTTTTCGAAGCGGTAGGGATGCATGTCGCGTCTTTCGTCTGGCGCCGTTTTCCAGCCCAAGCACCGGATCGTCGCCGGGGCATGAAGGAGAGCCTATGCCGGGCGCAGGGTGCCGGCAAGCGATGCGCCGGGCGGGCAAGGCAGAGCAAGAGCACGGCAGGCATCTTAGGCGGTTTCGAGCGCGGCGTAGCCTTCGAAGGCAATGTCGCCCGACCAGCGCCAGGCTGCGACCAGCGGCGCGGCGCGGGTCAGCGTCTGGTGCGGGATCAACGAGGGGTGGTGGATGATATCGCCGGTGCGGTGCCGGCGCGGCTTGGCGTGACCGGTGGCCCAATAGCTGCGCCCGCCGAGCAGGCAATAGGTTTCCTCCGCCGGATGGATGCGCAGCCCGTAATGCACGCCGGGCCATTGCACGTATAGCCCGACGCGCAGCGCCGGGTGATGGAACTGTCCGGTCGGGCCGAGAAGCTCGCTGACCAGCATGCCCGCCGACCAGGCGGGTTTGAGCGCTGCGATGGCGCCGGCGATGTCGCACCAGGCGACATGGGGCAGGGCGGCTGCGATCACCTCGCGCCCGGGGTGCGGGTCGATCGCGAGCGCGGCGCGCAGTTGCGCCAGCACGGGCGCTGGTGCGGTGGCGGCAGGCTGGGGCAGTGGCAGCAGGGCAGCGGCACGCAGGGCGGCGGCGGTGGCCGGGCCGGCGGGGCGCGGTTCGGCGGCATAGAGCCGCGCCAGCAGCTCGAGCAGCGCGGAAAGCGGGTTGGGCTTCGGGTCGGTCATGGCGCATGGCGGGTCGGTGTGCGGTGGCGCGATTGGGCCGCAGGCGGGCTGGGCTGTCTTGGCCGATGGCGGCACTGGCGTGTCGCAAATGGCGGCTCGGATGTGCGGGCCCGGCGCCGTGACCGACGCCGGAGCGGGAGGCTACGCGAGCGGTGGTCAGCCGAGGATGCGGGCGATCATTTCGGTGCTGTCGCCGGACAGGCCGGGCGTGGCGAGGATACGCTCGAGCTGGGCCTTGATCAGCGCCTGCCGGGCGCTGTCATAGCGCCGCCAGGTCTCGAAGGCGGTGCTCATCCGCGCGGTGGTTTGCGGATTGAGCGGATCGAGCCGGATCAGCCAGTCGGCCAGCAACTCGTAGCCCGCGCCGGAGGCGTGATGAAACCCCGCCGGAGTCATCGCCAGCGCGCCCAGGGTGGCGCGGAAGCGATTGGGGTTTTTCATCGTGAAATCGGGGTGTTCCGTCAGATCCTTGGCGATACGCGCGGCGTCTTCGGGGCGGGCGTTGACGATCTGGGCCGAGAACCATTTGTCGATCACCAGCCGATCCTGCTGCCATTGGTCATAGAAGGCCTGCACCGCCGCCTCGCCCTTGCCCGCCGAGATCAGCGCATTGAGCGCGGCGAGCTGCTGGGTCATGTTGTCGGCGCGCTCATACTGACGCCGGGCCAGCGCGCCGCCATCGAGCCGGTTGATCAGCCCGAGCGCGGCATTGGCGAGGCTGCGGGCGCCGGATTGTTCGGCCGTGGGCGCGTAGGGCTCTGTCACCTGGAATTCGGCGTAAAGCCGGGTCGCGGTGTCGTGATAAGCTTCGGCGCGGGCCTGTTTGAGGGTTTCCAGCGCCTCCCAGATGGCTTGCGGGTCGGGGATCTCGCCGGCTTCGAACAGCGCCTGGGCCAGCTCGTCCTGGCTTGGCAGGCCGAGGGCGAGGGCGCGGAAGGCGGGATCCTGGGCATCGTCGCGAATGAGGCTGAGGAGCGCGTCGAGATAGGCGCTGTCGGGGGCGGCGCCGTGCCGGATCATCGCGAGCAGGCTGTCGCGGGCGAGATCGCGCCCGGCCTGCCAGCGGTTGAACGGATCGGTGTCATGGGCGAGCAGGAAGGCGCGGGTGGCGCTGTCGGTCTCGTGTTCGAGGATCACCGGGGCGGAGAATTCGCGCAGGATGGAGGGGATCGGTCTTGTAGCGAGGTTCTCGAAGCTGAAGCTTTGCTGCTTCTTGGTCATCTCCAGCACCGTGGTCGGCAGCACTTCATCGCCATTGGGATTGAGCAGGCCGATCTTGATCGGAATGACGCGCGGTTTTTTCTGCTTCTGGCCGGGGGTGGGCGGCGTTTTCTGTTTGAAGGTAAGGGTATACCTGCCGTTGTTGAAGTTTTCGCTCACCTTCAGGCGCGGCGTGCCGGCCTCGGAATACCAGCGTTTGAAGCGCTTGAGATCGCGCCCGGTGGTGTCTTCGAACACCTTGAGCCAGTCTTCGATGGTGGCGGCATCGCCATCATGGCGGGCAAAATAGAGGTCGAGGGCTTTGGAATAGGCGTCGTCGCCGACCAGGGTTTTCAGCATGCCGATCACCTCGGCGCCTTTTTCGTAGACCGTGGCGGTGTAGAAATTGTTGATCTCGACGAAGCTTTCGGGGCGCACGGGATGGGCCAGCGGTCCGTTATCCTCGCGGAACTGGCGGGCGCGGAGCGCGATCACGTCTTCGATGCGTTTCACCGGGGCCGAGCGCATGTCGGCGGTGAACTGGGCATCGCGGAACACGGTGAGCCCTTCCTTCAAACAAAGCTGGAACCAGTCGCGGCAGGTGATGCGGTTGCCGGTCCAGTTGTGGAAATATTCATGCGCGATGATCGCCTCGATGCGCTCGAAATTCATGTCGGTGGAGGTTTCGGGGCTGGCCAGCACGGCGGAGGAATTGAAGATGTTGAGCCCCTTGTTCTCCATCGCGCCCATGTTGAAATCATCGACCGCGACGATGTTGAACACATCGAGATCATATTCGCGGCCATAGACCTGTTCGTCCCAGGTCATGGATTTCTTCAGGGCTTCGAGGGCGAAGCCGGTTTTCGCTTCGTCGCCCGGGCGCACCCAGATGTTGAGATCGACCTTCTTGCCCGAGCGGGTGGTGAAGCTGCCGGGCGTGGCGCGCAGATCGCCGGCGACGAGGGCGAAGAGATAGGTCGGCTTGGGCCAGGGATCGGACCATTCGGCGAAGCCATCGCCGGAGGCACCGGGATTGCCGTTGGAGAGCTTGACCGGCTCGGCGCCTTCGATGCGCACGCTGAACGGGGCCATCACATCCGGGCGGTCGGGATACCAGGTGATCTTGCGGAAGCCCTCGGCCTCGCATTGGGTGCAATACATCTGGTTGGACATGTAGAGACCTTCCAGCGCGGTGTTGGTCGACGGGCTGATCTCGACCTCGGCCTCGAAGGTGAAGCGGGCATCGGGGACGTCAAGCTCGATGCCGCCGGGGACGGCGCGGGGGGAGACTTCGGCGCCGTCGAGCCGGATGCTGATCGGGGTCAGCTCTTCGCCATGGAGGAAGAAGCGGCGATCGGTCGCTTCGGGATTGGGCGCAAAGCGGATGCGCGAGAGCACGCGCGTGGCGGTGGGGTGCAGCCGGAAGGTGAGTGCGACCTCTTCCACGATGTAGCCGAAGGGGGTGTAGTCCTTGAGATGGATGGTCTGCGGTGCGGCGTCTTTCATGGCGGTGCCCCCGGATATGTTGCGCGTTCGGCGCGACCTTAGGCAGGCAGGCGGCGGGCCGCAATGGGGGCAGGCGGGCGGCGGCATTGCGATGGGTGCGCCGCCGCCCGGTGTTTCAAGGCGTGAGCTTTGCGCTCAGCCGGTGATGGCGGCCATGTTCTGGCGCGCGGTGGCGATCTGGTAGATCGCCGAGAGGCCGACGAGCCCGTAGACGATGCGCGCGAGCGCCGAGCCGTCGCCGAAGATCGCGGCGACGAGATCGAAATCGAGCGCGCCGACGAGGCCCCAGTTGAGGCCGCCGACGATGAGCAGGACGAGGGTGAGGATATTGAGGATGGGCATGGTGTTCTCCGTTTTCATGGGGGGGTTATGGTTGGGTCATGCTGCGCCGGTCAGGGCAGCAGCACCTTGTCGATCACATGGATCACGCCGTTGGAGGCGATGATGTCTGCCGTCGAGACACGGGCGTTGTTCACATGAACGCCATTGCGGGCGTCGATATCGAGGGTCTTGCCCTGAACAGTGGCCACGCGCTGGCGTTTGCCGGCGATCTGGTCGGACGTCACGCTGCCCGGCACGACATGATAGGTCAGGACCGAGACCAGCTGATCGCGGTTTTCAGGCATCAGCAGCATTTCGACCGTGCCCTTGGGCAGAGCGGCGAAGGCGGCATCGGTGGGGGCGAACACGGTGAACGGCCCCGGGGATTTCAATGTATCGACAAGACCAGCGGCCTGCACGGCGGCGACGAGCGTGTCGAAATTGCCATTGGCCGCCGCGATATCGACGATATCGGGTTTGGACTGCGTTGTGCAGGCCGCAAGAGCGGCGACAAGGCCAAGGGCGGTGACACTCGAGAGAAGTTTGCGGCGGTTCATCAGAAAGCTCCATTCATGAGAAAGTCGGAAGTTGCGCGGCGCCGGGGGAGGAGCGGCGCCGCGCCGGGGGTGATCAGCTTTCGGGCGGCAGGATCACCTTGTCGATCACATGGATGACGCCGTTGGAGGCGGCGATATCGGCGGTTGTGACCTTGGCATCGTTGACCATGGCGCCGTTGTCGAGGTCGATGGTGATCTCGCCGCCCTGCACGGTGGCGGCCTTCATGTCATCGACCAGATCGGAGGACATCACCTTGCCGGGGACCACGTGATAGGTGAGCACGGCGATGAGCTGGGCCTTGTTTTCAGGCTTGAGCAGCATTTCCACCGTGCCTTCGGGCAGGGCCGCGAAGGCGGCATCGGTGGGCGCGAACACGGTGAACGGGCCTTCGCCCTTGAGCGTGTCGACCAGATCGGCGGCGCCGAGCGCGGCGGCCAGCGTGTTGAAATTGCCCGCGCTGACGGCGGTATCGACGATATCGGCCTTCATGTCACCGGCGAAAGCGGCGGCGGGGGCGAGGGCGAGGCTCGCGATCAGGGCGAGGCTCTTGAGGCGGGGGGAGGGTAAGGTCATGGTCGTCTCCTTGGGTTTGAGGTCGTTAGGTTGAACAGGGGCCGGTCTGTTGGCGCCTGTGATATTGAATGTAGTGCAATTAATGTTCACACAATGCACAGTTTCGTGATATTCTAGAAAAGTTCTTGTAGTGAAAATCGGCGCGTGGAAGATTTCCTCACACGCAAAACCATCGGCGGAAGGATGCGCAAAATGGTATCGGAGACTTTGAGCGAGGGGCTGGAAGCCTATCGGATCGGGCAGAAGATTCGCGCCCTGCGCACCGCCAAGGGGCTGGGGCTGGCGCAGCTCGGGGCGCATACCGGCCTGTCGGCGGGCATGCTTTCAAAGCTCGAACGCGGCCAGGTGTTTCCGACCCTGCCGACGCTGCTCAGGATCGCGCTGGTGTTTGGCGTCGGGCTTGAGCATTTCTTTGCCGACGGTGCGCAACGCCCGGTTCTGGAGGTGGTGCGGGCGGCGGACCGGCTGCGCCTGCCCAACACGCCGCAGGGCGAGCCGGCGTTTTTCTTCGAGAGCCTCGATTTCCCGGTCTCGGAGCGTAAGCTGGAAGCCTATCTCGCCGAATTTCCCGAAGGTGCGCCACAATCCGAGCCGCATGTGCATCACGGGGTCGAGCTGATCTATGTGATCGGCGGGGCGCTGGGCCTGCACATTCACGGGCGGGAAGAGCGGCTGGAGGCGGGCGACTCGATCTATTTCGATGCCGGGTATGAACATGCCTATCGCGCGGCAGGGCCGGAGGCCGCCCGGGCGATAGTGGTGGTGCGCGACGCCGCCGTGTAAGGGCCGCGCGGATTTAGGAACCTAGGACGCCAGGCGCTGCTGGCGGCAATAGCAGGACGCCTTGATCGGCACTTCGGCGCGCGCGACGGCCTTGTCGAGCTGGAGCTTGATATGCGCCGCCTCGACGCTTTCACCGCGCCGGGTGAGGCATTCGTGCAGCCCGTGCAGGCTCCAGACATTTGCCGGATGCTGGCAGGCCCGGCTCAGCGTTGCATCGAGCCCGAGATCGGCCCGGTAGACGGCTTCGGCTTCGTCGAGCTGACCCTGTTCCAGCAACAGCGCGCCGAGGGCGTGGCGGGTCGGCTGCATCCAGCCCCAGGGTTCGTCATAGGGCAGGGTATCGTCGATCTCGACCGATTTGCGCAGGTGATCGAAGGCGGCCTGGTGATCGCCCTTGTGATAGGCCAGCTCGCCCAGCATCATGCGTTCCGCCACCTTGAGGATGTCTCGACAGGTGTTGTTGAACAGCATTCTGGAGTCCGGCACGCGCGCCACGGCGGCGAAGAAGCGTTTCCGTTCCGCCTCGGCCTCGTCGAGCCGGTGCAGATTGGCCAGGGCGACGGTGCGGGCATAGCGCATCATCGCCAGGGTGACGCAATAGAGCTCCTCGTCCTGCGGCAGGTCCTGGTCGAGGATGTCCTGCCAGCGCCCGAAGCGGATCAGGACATGCTGCTTCATCGGGATGAAGCCTTCGAACCAGTCGGCCATCGGGCGCAGGGTATCCGCCGGGAGGGTGGCGATCAGCTCGTCCGCGGCTTCCAGCGCGGCGCCTGGCTGACCGAGGAACATCGCGCCGTAGATCTTGAAGTGATAATTGTGGCAGCGATAGACCGAGTAGAAATTGTCGGCGCCCTCGCGTTTCAGGAATTTCCGGTCGGCGGCGATGGCGGCCTGGTTGCGTGAGACCACATTCATGTAGTCGCCGCAGAGCACGTCGATATGGGTGGGCATGTGCAGCAGATGCCCGGCGTCTGGCACGAGCGTGGCCAGCGCATCGCCATGGCGCAGCGCCTTTTCCGGGTGCGGCGACATTTCCATCAGGTGAATATACATGTGCAGCAGGCCGGCATGCTGCCACGCGCCAGGCAGGGCATCGAAGGCCGTGTCGAGCAGGGCGATGGCTTCGAGCGTGTCGGCGCCCTCGGCCGGCTGGCCGCTGGGCAGATCCCACAGCTGCCAGGGGGTGCGGTTCATGATCGCCTCGGCGAAAATCGCGCAGACATCGAGATCGCCGCCATGCGTGGCATGGACCCGGCGCATGGCATCGGCGAAGGCGTCGTTCCAGGGGTTGTAATCGGCGACCTGCGGCGAGTCGGGATAGCGCGCGCGCAATGCCTCGATCAGGGCGCGTTCCACCGGCGTGACCCGGTCGAGCAGGGCATTGGCAGCATCGATCGAGGCGCGGGCGAGGGCGATACATTCGGGCTTTTCGTCATCCTCGAAGGTTTCCCACGGCTTGTTGTAGTTGGGACCGATGCAATATCCGATGCCCCAATGGGCCATGGCGCAACCGGGATCGGCGATGAGCGCCTTGCGAAAGCAGGCGATGGCTTCTTCGTGGTTATAGCCATAGGTCCAGGCCAAGCCGCGGTCGAACCATGTCTGGGCCTCTTTGGATGTGGTTGTCACCGGTCGGGAATAGGAACCGAGGTCATAATAGGTCATCGCGTGTCTCCTTGTCCGCGCCGCGCCCTATCATGGGCCAATTCATCCGGCTGGCAAGTCCCGGCGCCGGGCGTTGCCGCCACACGCGGGGCATCTTTGCCCGGGCCGGGGCATCTGGCGCGGCCCAATCCGGGCAGGGCCACGCGCTTTTCTATTTCCTCAAGTCATTTCCGCAAATCGCGTTGGTCTGCTATGCGGAATTCGCCGCAATTCATCGCCCAGCCCGAATAGCACCGAAGGTGCCGGGCTATCGCCATACCGCCCCCCGGGCTGGCGATTTGGCGAAGCTTGGTGCACCGAATGAATGAAGCTC
>CBDUGF010000140.1:0-8345 GCA_965366835.1 uncultured Rhodobacterales bacterium | reverse complement strand
ATGCCATCGCGCCGCCGCCTCGGTGCGGGTCGCACCCCGCCCGGTTGGCTGCGCCAGGCGACCGCCGCACGCGCGATTAACTCTTTTTCGCAGCGCCCACGTGCCTTGCCCCCGGCAGCCGGATGTCAGCCGGGCGGCAGCCGAGAGTCACCCCCCGGTTTGAGGCGCCAGAGCGCCGTTAACCCATGCTTGAGAAAGGCTTAAAACGGGATGTCGTCGGCGCCGCAGATGAACTTGGCGATCACCTTCTTGGTGCCGGCCTTGTCAAACGCGATCTCCAGCTTGTCGCCCTCTATGCTCAGCACCTCGCCATAGCCGAACTTCTGGTGAAACACCCGCTCGCCGACCGTATGCGACGACACGGCCTCCAGGTCGATCACCTGATTCCTGCTTTCTTTCGGCTGACTTACCGGTCTGTCCTGGATCCGGCTCTGCATCCGCTTCCAGCCCGGAGAATTGTAGACATTGGCCTCTGCCACGCGGCTCTCGATGCCGCCGCCCCGCGGCGCCGCCGCGCCATATCCGCCACCGTAAAGCCCCGGCGGGGTCAGCACCTCGACATGCGCCTCGGGCAGCTCGTCAATGAAGCGCGACGGCATCGCGCTCTGCCATTGGCCAAACACCATCCGATTGCCCGCACAGCTGATCGTGCATAATTCCTCGGCCCGCGTGATCCCCACGTAAGCCAGCCGCCGTTCTTCCTCCAAGCCCTTGATTCCATTCTCATCCATCGAACGCTGCGAGGGGAAAAGCCCGTCCTCCCAGCCAGGCAGGAACACCGCCGGAAACTCCAGCCCCTTGGCCGCATGCAGCGTCATGATGCTGACCTTTTCGTCCTCATCCCCGCTGGCATTGTCCATGATCAGGCTGACATGCTCGAGAAATCCGCCAAGGTTTTCAAAGCCTTCCAGCGCCTTCACCAGCTCCTTGAGGTTCTCCAGCCGCCCCGGCGCCTCCGGCGTCTTGTCGTTCTGCCACATGCCGGTATAGCCGCTCTCGTCGAGAATGATCTCGGCCAGCTCGACATGGCTCAGCTCCGGCGATCCCGCCATCCGCCCCCATCGATCCAACCCCTCGATCAGCCGCGTCAGCTCGATCGCGCCCTTGCCGCCCAACCCCTTGGTTTCAAGCAGAATTCGCGCGCCTTCGACCAGCGATACGCCATTGCTGCGCGCCGCGCCCTGGATCTTCTTCTGCGCCACATCGCCCAGCCCCCGCTTGGGCGTGTTGACGATCCGCTCGAACGCCAGGTCGTCCTCGGGCGACACCACCAGCCGGAAATAGGCCATCGCATCGCGGATCTCCATGCGCTCATAGAAGCGCGGCCCCCCGATCACGCGATAGGGCAATCCGATGGTCAGAAACCGGTCCTCGAAGGCCCGCATCTGGTGCGACGCGCGCACCAGGATCGCCATTTCATCCAATGAAATCGGGCGTATACCGCGTGTGCCGCCCTGCATCGCCTCGATCTCATCACCGATCCAGCGCGCTTCCTCCTCGCCGTCCCAATGGCCGATCAGGCGGACCTTCTCGCCGTCCTCGGCCTCGGTCCAGAGCTCCTTGCCCAGCCGGTTCTCGTTGCCCCGGATCACCCCGGCGGCGGCAGCCAGAATATGCGGCGTCGAGCGGTAATTCTGTTCCAGCCGCACCACCTTGGCACCGGGAAAATCCTTTTCAAACCGCAGGATATTGCCCACCTCGGCACCGCGCCAGCCATAGATCGACTGATCGTCATCGCCCACGCAGCAGATATTCTTATGCTTGCCCGCGAGCAGCCGCAGCCACAGATACTGCGCCACGTTGGTATCCTGATATTCGTCCACCAGCACATAGCGGAACCAGCGCTGATACTGCTCCAGAACGTCCGGGTGCTTCTGGAAAATCGTCACCACATGCAGCAAGAGATCGCCGAAATCGACCGCGTTCAGCTCCCGCAGCCGCACCTGGTATTGTGCATAGATCTCGGTGCCGCGATGGTTATACGCCCCCGCCTCGCTCGCCGGAACGGTCTCGGGCGTCCATGCCCTGTTCTTCCAGTTGTCGATGATCCCCGCCAGCATCCGCGCCGGCCAGCGTTTGTCGTCGATATTGGCCGCGCCAACCAGTTGTTTCAAAAGGCGAAGCTGGTCATCGGTATCCAGAATGGTGAAGTTCGATTTGAGCCCCGCCAGCTCGGCATGGCGGCGCAACAGCTTGACACAGATCGCATGAAACGTGCCGAGCCAGGGCATCCCTTCGACCGGCTGGCCCAGCATCCGCGCCACCCGCTCTTTCATCTCGCGCGCCGCCTTGTTGGTGAAGGTTACCGCCAGGATCTCGTTGGGCCGCGCCTTGCCGGTGTTCAGCAAATGCACGATCCGCGTGGTCAGCGCCTTGGTCTTGCCGGTGCCGGCCCCGGCCAGCATCAGGACAGGCCCGTCAAGCGCTTCGACGGCGTCGCGCTGCGCCGGGTTCAACTCGTCGAGATAGGGCCTCGGGCGCGCCGCCATCGCCCGCGCCGCCAGCGATGCGCCTTCAAAGGCATCGGATTCGTCAAAACTGCTCATGCGCGCGAAGATAGCGCGCCCGCGCGCCATGCGAAAGCCTTTGTTCGCTCTCTGTTCCCTCTTGCGCGGGTTATGCCAACAGATAGCCTGATCCAATGATTCAGGTTCTCATCCTCGCCACGGTTGCCGGAGGCATGATCCCTCTCGGCGCGGCCATGGCGCAACGGGAAAACCTGCAACCCGGCTGGCTGGAAGACGAGTCCCGCCATGCGGTGATCGCCTTTGGCGCCGGGGCGCTGCTGGCCGCGGTTGCCTTCGTTCTGGTGCCTGACGGGTCCGAAAAGGTGCCTGCGTGGAGCGCGCCGGTCTGGCTTCTGATCGGTGGTATCGCCATGGGCTGTGTCGACGGGCTGATCGCGCGGGCCGGGGATTCCCCCGGTCAATTCATCGCCATGCTCGCCGATTTTCTGCCCGAAATCATCGCCCTGGGCGCACTCTCGGCGATTGGCGGCGCCTCGACCCTGCTTTTGGCCGGGCTGATCGCACTGCAAAACCTGCCCGAAGGCTTCAATGCCTATCGCGAACGCCAAGCCCAGACCGGCGCCGCGCCGGGGCGTATCCTGGGCGAATTCTGCGCCCTGGCGGCGCTCGGCCCGCTCGGCGCGGCTCTGGGTTATGTCTATTTCGCCGATCGCCCGGCCATTCTCGGCGCGATGATGCTGCTGGCGGCGGGCGCGATCCTCTACCTGATGTTTCAGGACATCGCACCGCAGGTAAAGCTCGAACGCGCCTGGCTGCCACCGCTCGGTGCCGTGGCGGGCATGGCGCTCGGGCTGGCGGGGCATCTGATCCTTGGCTGACCTGCACGCGACATATCCCGGCCTGTCCGATCTCAAGGCCCGCGCCCGCCGCCGCATCCCGCATTTCGTGTTCGAGTATCTCGACAGCGGCACCGGCTCGGAAGCCACCCTGCGGCGCAACCGCGAAATGCTCGATCAGGTCCGCTTCATGCCCGCGATCCTGCGCGGCCCGATGGCGCCCGAGCTTGGCGTCCGGCTGTTCGACAGCAATCTGCCGCTGCCCTTCGGCATCGCGCCCGTGGGCATGTCCGGGCTGATCTGGCCCGATGCGGAGTATCTTCTGGCGCAAGCCGCCGCACGCCTCGATATCCCCTATTCGCTCTCGACAGTGGCGGCGCAGACCCCCGAACATGTCGCGCCGGTGCTGGGAAATCACGGCTGGTTTCAGCTTTATCCGCCGAAAGACCCCGAGATCCTGCGCGACATCCTCAGCCGCGCCAAAACCGCCGGGTTCAAGGCCGTCGCGCTCACCGTCGATGTGCCCGTGGCCTCGCGGCGTGAACGCCAGACCCGCTCGGGCCTCACCCATCCGCCGCGCACCACGCCGCGCATCCTGTGGCAGGTGGCGCAACGCCCTGCCTGGGCCATGGCGATGCGCCCGCATGGCATGCCGCGCCTGCGCACCATCGAAACCTACATGGAGCATCGCGACGCCCTGCCGCCGACCGAACATATCGGCTACCTGCTGCGCACCTCCCCCGATCTCGACTATGTCCGCGCCGTGCGCAATCTGTGGGATGGCCCCCTGCTGCTCAAGGGCGTGATGAACCCGGCCGAGGCCAAGGGGCTGGAAAACGAAGGGGTCGACGGGATCTGGCTCTCCAATCATGCCGGGCGGCAATTCGACGGCGCGCCCAGCACGATCGAGATGCTGCCCGCGATGCGCGCCGCCACCAGCCTGCCGATCATCTTCGACAGCGGCGTCGAAGGCGGGCTCGACATCCTGCGCGCCCTCGCCCTCGGGGCCGATTTCGTGATGCTGGGCCGGGCCTGGCATTATGCGCTGGCCGCGCTCGGCGCTGCCGGCCCCGATCATCTGGCCGACATGCTGCGCCGCGATCTCGAGGCCAACATGGGTCAGATCGGCGTTGAACGCTTTTCCGATCTTACGTCCCGGCTCGAACCTCTGCCCGCGCCGTTCCATCGCGACAATCATGCCCCATAAGGCCGACCGGGCCGCAAATCTCGCTTATCTGCGGCCCACTCGCACCACAACACTTGCGCTGCAACGCGGCAACACGTTAGCAAACCATTGAAACCAAGCTCGAAGACGGACCAGCCCGGGGGAACGCCGCAGATGCCAGACTTCCAGAAAATCCTCATCGCCAACCGGGGCGAGATCGCCATCCGGGTGATGCGCGCCGCCAACGAGATGGGCAAGCGCACGGTCGCGGTCTATGCCGAGGAGGACAAGCTCTGCCTGCACCGCTTCAAGGCCGACGAAGCCTATCGCATCGGCGAGGGGCTGGGGCCGGTGGCGGCCTATCTCAGCATCGAAGACATCATCCGCGTCGCCAGGGAATGCGGCGCCGATGCGATACATCCGGGCTATGGCCTGCTCAGCGAAAACCCCGATTTCGTCGATGCCTGCGACGCCGCCGGGATCGTCTTCATCGGCCCCAAGGCCAGCACCATGCGCGCGCTCGGCGACAAGGCCAGCGCCAGGCGCGTTGCGGTCGAGGCCGGTGTGCCGGTGATCCCCGCCACCGAAGTCCTGGGCGAAGACATGGCGCTGATCCGCAAACAGGCCGCAGCGGTCGGCTATCCCCTGATGCTCAAGGCCAGCTGGGGCGGCGGCGGGCGCGGCATGCGCCCGATCGAGTCGGAAAGCGAGCTGGAAGAGAAGGTGCTGGAAGGGCGCCGCGAGGCCGAAGCCGCCTTTGGCAATGGCGAGGGATACCTCGAAAAGATGATCCTGCGCGCCCGTCATGTCGAGGTCCAGATCCTCGGCGACAAGCACGGCGGCATGTATCACCTTTACGAGCGCGATTGCTCGGTGCAGCGGCGCAACCAGAAGGTCGTCGAACGCGCCCCCGCGCCCTACCTGACCGAGCTTCAGCGCAGCGAGATTTGCGAGCTTGGCTACAATATCTGCAAACATGTGGATTACGAATGCGCCGGCACCGTCGAATTCCTTATGGATATGGACACCAATCAGTTCTATTTCATCGAGGTCAATCCGCGCGTGCAGGTCGAGCATACCGTGACCGAGGAAGTCACCGGCATCGACATCGTGCGCGCCCAGATCCTCATCGCCGAGGGCAAGACCATTGCCGAGGCGACAGGCAAGCCCGATCAGGATCATGTCAGCCTCAATGGTCACGCCCTGCAATGCCGTGTCACCACCGAGGATCCGCAGAACAACTTCATCCCCGATTACGGCCGCATCACCGCCTACCGCTCGGCCACCGGCATGGGCATCCGGCTCGATGGCGGCACCGCCTATGCCGGCGGCGTCATCACCCGCTACTACGACAGCCTGCTGACCAAGATCACCGCCTGGGCGCCGACGCCCGAGATGGCCATTGCCCGGATGGACCGCGCGCTGCGCGAATTCCGCATCCGCGGCGTGTCGACCAACATCGCCTTTGTCGAGAACCTGCTGAAACACCCGGCCTTCCTCGGCAACGACTACACAACCAAATTCATCGACGAAACGCCCGAGCTCTTTCAGTTCAAGAAGCGCCGCGACCGGGGCACCAAGGTGCTGACCTATATCGCCGACATCTCGGTCAACGGCCATCCCGAGACCGAAGGCCGGCCCAAACCGCCCGCCGATCTGAAGGAACCGCGCCTGCCAAAGCCGCGCAAGGATCGTCCCGCCGCCGGCCCGCGCGCCCTGCTGGACGAGAAAGGCCCGCAGGCCGTGGCCGACTGGATGAAGGCGCAGAAACAGCTCCTGATCACCGACACCACCATGCGCGACGGCCATCAATCGCTGCTGGCCACGCGGATGCGCTCGATCGACATGATCAAGGTCGCCCCGGCTTACAACGCCAACCTGGCCCAGCTGTTCAGCGTCGAATGCTGGGGCGGCGCCACCTTCGACGTGGCCTATCGCTTCCTGCAGGAATGCCCGTGGCAGCGGCTGCGCGATCTGCGCCGCGCGATGCCGGGCCTGCTGACGCAAATGCTGCTGCGCGCCTCCAACGGCGTCGGCTATACCAACTATCCCGACAACGTGGTTCAGGAATTCGTCCGCCAGGCGGCCGAAACCGGCATCGACATCTTCCGCGTGTTCGACAGCCTGAACTGGGTCGAAAACATGCGCGTCGCCATGGACGCCGTGATCGAATCCGGCAAGATCTGCGAAGGCGCGATCTGCTACACCGGCGATATCCTCGATCCCGACCGCGCCAAATACGATCTCAAGTATTATGTCGGCATGGCCAAGGATCTGGAGGCCGCCGGCGCCCATGTCCTCGGCCTCAAGGACATGGCGGGCCTGTTGAAACCCGCCGCCGCGCGCAAGCTGATCGCCGCGCTCAAGGATGAGACCGGCCTGCCGATCCATTTTCACACCCATGACACCTCGGGCATCGCCGGCGCCACGATCCTCGCCGCCGCCGAGGCCGGTGTCGATGCCGCCGATCTGGCGATGGATGCGTTTTCCGGCGGCACCTCCCAGGCCTGCCTCGGTTCGATCGTCGAAGCCCTCGACAACACCGACCGCGACACCGGGCTCGACATCGCCGCGATCCGTGAAATCTCCAACTATTGGGAGCAGGTCCGCAGCCACTATGCCGCCTTCGAAAGCGGGCTGATGGCCCCCGCCTCCGAGGTCTACCTGCATGAGATGCCCGGCGGTCAGTTCACCAATCTCAAGGCCCAGGCGCGCAGCCTCGGTCTGGAAGACCGCTGGCCCGAAGTGGCCCAGGCCTACGCCGATGTGAACCGCATGTTCGGCGATATCGTGAAGGTCACGCCCAGCTCGAAAGTGGTCGGCGACATGGCCCTGATGATGGTCTCCCAGGGGCTCAGCCGCGAAGATGTGGAAAACCCCGACAAGGACGTCGTGTTCCCGGATTCGGTGATCGACATGATGCGCGGCAATCTCGGCCAGCCCCCCGGCGGCTTTCCCGCCAGGATCGTGAAGAAGGTGCTGAAAGACGAAGCCCCCAACACCGAACGCCCCGGCAAACATCTCGCCCCGGTCGATCTGGAGGCAACCCGCGCCAGGCTCTCCAGGGAGCTCGAAGGCTTCAAGGTCGATGACGAAGACCTCAACGGCTACCTGATGTATCCCAAGGTGTTCCTCGATTACATGGGCCGCCATCGCAGCTATGGCCCGGTGCGCACCCTGCCGACCCGGACCTTCTTTTACGGCATGGAACCGGGGCAGGAAATCTCGGTCGAGATCGACCCCGGCAAGACGCTGGAAATCCGCTGTCAGGCGATCAGCGAGACCAACGAAGACGGCGAAGTGAAGGTGTTCTTCGAGCTCAACGGCCAGCCCCGGGTGATCCGCGTGCCCAACCGCCTGGTGAAATCCCAGACCGCGCAGCGCCCCAAGGCCGAAGAGGGCAACCCGGCCCATATCGGCGCGCCGATGCCCGGTGTCGTCGCTTCGGTGGTGGTAAGCGCCGGCCAGCAGGTGCGCGAGGGCGACATGCTGCTCACCATCGAAGCGATGAAGATGGAGACCGGAATCCACGCCGAACGCGACGCGGTGATCAAGGCCGTGCATGTCCACCCCGGCGGCCAGATCGACGCCAAGGATCTGCTGATCGAGTTCGAATAAAGCGTCACGCCAAAAAACCTGAAGTTCTGGTATTTGGCGTGGCGCGCGAAACATTCATGTGTCGCGCTGCGCTCCATCTGAACCCTGTCTCAGCTACAAGGCGGACCGCTTTAGCGCGGCGAACCGGCAGAATCTTTTGGCCGGGCGCGATTTTCCCCTTGCAGCCCCGGGCCAGATTTCATATCTCCGCCTCACCCAAGGAAGCGGGCGTAGCTCAGGGGTAGAGCATAACCTTGCCAAGGTTAGGGTCGGGCGTTC
>CBDUGF010000139.1:0-8434 GCA_965366835.1 uncultured Rhodobacterales bacterium | reverse complement strand
GGATATTTCCAGTCAGAGGAAGCGCGAAACAGCCCTTTTTCTTGGCCGAAATACTCGTATCAAAACCTCTGAGACCACGCCGCGCCGGCCGTCAGCGCACCACGGTGCAGCCCCGCCTGGCCGAGCGTAGCGAGGCCACCGGGCGACGCCGTCAGGCGGCGCAATACCTCAGATACTCACCCCCGCCTTGCCATCCTGGCTCGGAAAGAGTTTGTTCATCGGCACCGAGCGCCCGTCGCCCTGCACGATACGTACATGCCGGCGCCGCATCAGCCGTGGCTCTGCCACCCCCACGGAATGGGCAATCATCTCGACCTCCTTGATGATCGAGCGGGCATAATGCGCCACGCGCTCGTCCTTTTCCTCCACCACCAGGCCGCGCTGCAATCTCGGATCATGGGTGGTTATCCCCGTCGGGCAGGTGTTGCGATTGCATTTCATCGCCTGGATGCAGCCCAGCGAA
The DNA here is from genome assembly GCA_965366835.1 of uncultured Rhodobacterales bacterium. Lineage (GTDB taxonomy): Bacteria > Pseudomonadota > Alphaproteobacteria > Rhodobacterales > Rhodobacteraceae > JAKGBX01. Next base: position 7,971 of record CBDUGF010000139.1, on the reverse strand, counting down.
AACATGAAGCCGCGCGCCGAAGTGACGAAATCGGCCCCGGCGCAGATCGCCCAGGCCACATCGCCGGGGTTGATCAGCTTGGCCGAAGCGATGATCCGGATGCGCTCATGCAGCCCGTGCCGGTCGCGCAGGTCCACGATCCGCGGCAGCGCCTCGCGGATCGGCATCCCAACCAGGTCCATCAGCGGCATCGGCGCCGCCCCGGTGCCGCCCTCGCCGCCGTCGATGGTGATGAAATCCGGCGCGCTCGCGGCGCCGCGCGCATTCACCTCCTCGAAGAACTCCTCCCACGGGTCGCTCGACCCGAGCACGGTCTTGAACCCCACCGGCCGGCCGGTGACCGCGCGGATATGCTCGATCATGTCGAGCAGATCGCCCCAATCGTCGATCTCGGCGTGGCGGTTGGGCGAGATCGACGGTTTGCCCGCCTCGATGCCGCGAATCGCGGCGATCTCGGGGCTGACCTTCTCGGCGGGCAGGATGCCGCCCTTGCCGGGCTTGGCGCCCTGGGCCAGCTTGAGCTCGAACATCTTCACATGCGGGTTTTCCGCCACTTGTCTCAGCCTGTCGTCATCGAGATTGCCATGCGCATCGCGCACGCCGTATTTCGCGGTGCCGATCTGGAATACCACGTCGCAGCCGCCTTCCAGGTGAAACGGGCTCAGGCCGCCCTCGCCGGTGTTCATCCAGATACCGGCGCGCGCCGCGCCGCGGCTCAGCGCGCGCACCGCCGGGCGGCTCAGCGCGCCATAGCTCATCCCCGAGATGTTGAAGATCGACCGCGCCACATAGGGCAGCGCCGCGCCCGGCCCGATCACCATCGGCTTGGTCTCGGCATATTGATCGCTGAGCGGCGGAAATGCCGCGTTCATGAAGATCGGCGTACCAGGCACACCCAGGCTGCGGGTCGATCCGAAGGCGACGGTATTGCTCACGCCCTCCGCCGCGCGTTCCACCCAATCCCGCTGGGCCCGGTTGAACGGCATCTCCTCGCGGTCCATGGCAAAGAAATACTGCCGGAAGAACTCGCCAAGATTGGAAAACAGCCGCCTGAATCGCCCGATCACCGGATAGTTGCGCCGGATCGCATCGGCGCGCTGCGACCGGTCGATCACGAACAGTGCCAGCAGCGCAAGCATGGCAACCGCGATAACCAGCACGAAGATCACCACCAACACGTTGAACGCCATGACCGCAAAACTCATGGTATATTCCCTTTTTGATATGCATCATTGGGTCATCCGCCCGCATCGGTTACTCTGCGGCGGATGGTCCGGCGGAGCAAGCCGCCAGTGACCACGCAACCAGAAGCCATTTCTCGGGAGGACCGACATGAAACGCCTTGCCCTGGCCGCCGCCACAATGCTCTTCGCCGCCGCCGCCGCCATCGCGGATGAGATGATTTCCTACAGCACCGACGACAGCTTCGAGGATGTCGTGTTCGGGCTTGAAAACGCCATCGTCGATGCCGGGCTGGTCGTCGATTCCGTGTCCCATACCGGCGACATGCTCGAGCGCACCCGCGCCGATGTCGGCTCGGACGTGAAGATTTTCGAGAAGGCCGACATCTATTCCTTCTGCTCGGCCGCGATCTCGCGTCGGGTGATGGAAGCCGACCCGAAAAACGTGATCTATTGTCCCTATGACATCTTCGTGCTCCAGATGCCGGATGACGACAAAGTCACCATCGGCTATCGCAGCTTTCCCGAAGGCCCGATGAAAGAGGTTGAGGCCCTGCTCGATGGAATCGTCAAAACCGCTATTGGGAAAAACTGAATTCCTGCCGAGCCAATTCGGCACAATCGTTTAGTTCCGAAGATTTTGTTTCCACAATCAAACCAATCGAGCCGCTTCGGTGGTTCGATTGGCCAGATTGCCGACATGTTTTAGCCATTTTTCCATCACAATTCGCCAAGGCCGTGCTATTCTGACAAATGCCGAAACGCTGAAAATGGTCTGTTTCCGCCGGACTGTGAAATTAGTCAGACAACAAACAAACATTTGTTTCGGATTTGGAAAGCCTTGGGGGAATGAACAATGGCAACGACTGGCAATGATACACTGACCGGAACGGAAAGCGCCGACACAATTGATCTTCTGGCGGGCGATGATCTCTATTACGGCGGCGGTGGCTCCGATAATGTTCTGGGCGGCGAAGGCGCCGATACGCTCTATGGCGGATCCGGCAGCGATCTGCTCAGCGGCGGTATCGGCGACGATTCGCTTTTCGGCGACAGCGGCAACGACACCCTGCATGGCGGCAGCGGCAATGACTGGCTCGATGGCGGCAGCGCCAACGACGTGCTCAATGGCGACGCGGGCAATGACACCCTCGTTGGCGGCAACAACGACGATCACCTCGACGGCGGCGCCGATGACGACGCGCTCTATGGCGGCAACGACAACGATACGCTGCTTGGCGGTCTCGGCAATGACAGCCTGTTCGGCGGCGACGACAACGACGTGCTGCTCGGCGGCGATGGCCTCGACCAGCTCGACGGCGGCAGCGGCGATGACAGCCTCGACGGCGGCAGCGGCGCCGACACGCTCAGCGGCGGCCCGGGCAGTGATACCCTCACCGGCGGCGCCGGTGCCGACCTGTTTCGGATCACCGCCAATTCCGGCCATGTCCTGATCACGGATTTCGAGGATACTGTCGACGAGATCGACGTTTCAGCCACCGGTGCCTGGGATATCTCCGAGATGACCCTGACCCAGGTTGGAGTTGATGTTCTGGTTTCATTTGGAAATGGCATCACGATCGCGCTCGCCAACACCGATCTGGCGGATCTTTCCAATGACGATTTCGTCCTCGCCGCCCCGCCGCCGCCGCCCTCCGGCACAGACGGCGCCGACGTGATCTACGGAACCGATGATCGCGACTGGATCGATGCCGGGGCCGGATCAGACCGCGTCTATGGCTTGAGCGACAAGGACACCATCTTTGGCGGAACCGGGCGCGACACGATCTATGGTGGCAGCGGCAAGGATTACCTCGACGGCGGTTCGGGCAACGATGACATCTATGGCGGCGGCGGCCACGACACCATTTTTGGTGGGTCCAGCAATGACAAGCTGCTCGGAGGCGGCGGCAACGATTACATCAACGGCGGATCCGACAATGACCGGATCTGGGGCGAAAGCGGCAACGACTATCTCATCGGCGAACACGGCAACGACAGTATCTCCGGCGGCAACGGCAACGATACGATCGAAGGCGGCGCCGGCAAGGATCAGATATGGGGCGGCAGCGGCGCCGATCTGATCGATGGCGGCTATGGCGATGATCTGATCTCCGGCGGCAGCGGAGCCGATGTTTTCGTGTTCGACGACCGGATGCGCGCCGATACCATCACCGATTTCGAAGATGGGATCGACCTGTTCGATTTCTCGTCCTTCGGGTATTCCAGCACCGCGGATTTCACCATTCTTCAAACCGGAACCTCGGTTGAAATTCGCACCAGCGTCCGCGACGTGCTTTACCTGCAAAACACCGATATTGCCGATATCGACGACAGCGATTTCATATTCTGATTTCCGTCGTCTGCGCAGAAATGGAAATGCCCGCCAATTTACCATTGGCGGGCATTTTTCTTTTTGCCGTCGCGATGGGTTCAATGCACAACAGCATCCTTGGGCGGCCTGCGATTTGAACTGCCCAGGCGATCGCCGATGATCAGCCCCTCGGCCCCGGCGCTCACCTCGATGGTTTCGCCGTCGAGGATATCACCGGCCAAAATCGCCTCGGCCAGCGGATCCTGCAAGGCACGCTGGATCACCCGCTTCAAGGGCCGCGCCCCGAACACCGGGTCATAGCCCTCATCGGCCAGCCATTTCTTGGCCGCGTCGTCGAGCTCGAGCGTGATCTTGCGGCCCGCCAGACGTTTTTGCAGCCGCTTCAGCTGGATCGTCACGATCCCGTCCATATCGGCCCGGCTCAACCGGTCGAAGATGATGGTCTCGTCCAGACGGTTGAGGAATTCGGGCCGGAAATGCGCCCGCACCGCATCCATCACATCGCGCTTGGCCTCGCTGGCATCCGCCGTCTCGGGCAACTGGCTCAGCGCCTGCGCCCCGAGGTTGCTGGTCAGGATGATCAGCGTCTGCTTGAAGTCCACCGTGCGGCCATGGCCATCGGTCAGCACCCCGTCATCGAGCACCTGGAGCAGCACGTTGAACACATCGGGATGCGCCTTTTCGACCTCGTCGAACAGCACCACCTGATAGGGCCGGCGCCGCACCGCTTCGGTCAGCACCCCGCCCTCGTCATAGCCGACATAGCCCGGAGGCGCGCCGATCAGACGGGCAACCGAGTGTTTCTCCATGAACTCGCTCATGTCGATGCGCACCATCGCGTTGTCGTCGTCAAACAGGAACTCGGCCACCGCCTTGGTGAGCTCGGTCTTGCCCACGCCGGTCGGCCCGAGGAAGAGGAACGAACCCAGCGGGCGGTTCTCGTCGTTCAGGCCCGCCCGAGCCCGGCGCACCGCATTGGCCACGGCCTTGACGGCAGTGTTCTGGCCGATCACCCGCTTGTGCAGGTTGGTTTCCATGCCGAGCAGCTTGTCGCGCTCGCCTTCCAGCATCTTGCCCGCCGGAATCCCGGTCCAGCGTTCGACGACCTGGGCGATCTGCTCGGGGCGCACCGCCTCTTCCACCATCACGCCATCGGCGCCCACGGTCTCGGCCGCTTCCAGCTGCTTTTCAAGCTGCGGAATGACGCCGTAGCTGAGCTCGCCCGCCTTGGCCAGGTTGCCCTCGCGCTTGGCGATGTCGAGCTCGGCCCTTGCCCGGTCGAGCTGTTCCTTGAGATCGCGTGCCTGGCTCAGCTTGTCGCGTTCGCCCTGCCATTTCGCGGTCATCTCGGCGGATTTGTCCTGAAGATCAGCCAGTTCCCTTTCCAGCCGTTCCAGCCGGTCCTTGCTGGCCTGATCGTCCTCCAGCTTCAGCGCCTCGACCTCGATCTGCATTTGCAGGATGTTGCGGTCGAGCTGGTCGAGCTCCTCGGGTTTGCTGTCCACTTCCATGCGCAGCCGGCTGGCGGCCTCGTCCATCAGGTCGATCGCCTTGTCCGGCAGGAACCGGTCGGTGATATAGCGATGGCTCAGCGTCGCCGCCGCCACCAGCGCCGCATCCGAGATCCGCACGCCATGGTGCAGCTCGTATTTCTCCTTGATGCCGCGCAGGATCGAAATCGTGTCCTCCTCCGTCGGCTCCTCGATGATCACCGGCTGGAACCGCCGCGCCAATGCCGCGTCCTTTTCGACATATTTGCGGTATTCATCCAGCGTGGTGGCGCCGATGCAGTGAAGCTCACCGCGCGCCAGCGCCGGCTTGATCAGGTTGGCCGCATCCATCGCGCCATCCGCCTTGCCCGCACCCACCAGAGTGTGCATCTCGTCGATGAAAAGGATGATTTCGCCAGCCGCATCGGTGACCTCGTTCAACACCGCCTTCAGCCGCTCCTCGAACTCGCCGCGATACTTCGCGCCCGCGATCAGCGCACCCATATCCAGCGCCATCAGCTTCTTGTTGCGCAGGGATTCCGGCACATCGCCATCGACGATCCTGAGCGCCATGCCCTCGGCAATCGCGGTCTTGCCGACGCCGGGCTCGCCGATCAGAACCGGATTGTTCTTGGTCCTCCGGCTCAGAACCTGCATCGAGCGGCGGATTTCCTCGTCGCGTCCGATGATCGGGTCGATCTTGCCCTCGCGCGCCGCTTCCGTCAGGTCGCGGGCATATTTCTTCAGCGCATCATAGCCTTCCTCGGCGCTCGCCGTATCGGCGGTGCGCCCCTTGCGGACATCGTTGATCGCAGCGTTCAGCGCCTGCGCGTTCACCGCCCCGGCTTCCAGCGCCTCCTTGGCCTTGGATTTCACCATGCACAGCGCCATCAGGATGCGCTCGACCGGCACAAAGCTGTCGCCGGCCTTCTTGGCGATCTTCTCGGCCTCGTCCAGCACCTTGACAAAGGCACCGTCCATATAGACCTGCCCGGCATCGCCGCTGACCTTGGCAATCTTGCCGATCGCCAGATCCACGGCCTCGGCCACGCGCGCAGGCGCGCCGCCCGATGCCTTGATCAGGTTGCTGGCCAGCCCCTGATCGTCGTCCATCAATGCTTTCAGAAGGTGTTCGGGCAACAGGCGCTGATGATCTTCGCGCATCGCAATCGTCTGTGCCGCCTGAATGAAACCGCGCGACCGCTCGGTGAACTTCTCCAGGTTCATGTGCTCTCTCCTTTTACAAGCCTTCCCATGTGGTGCACCCTTCTCAAAGGCATGCAGCGGGCGGGAACCTCTGAGAGCTAGATGGGCAGCATTTTCCCCGCCTTCAAGACGACCCGTGCGGATTTCCGCACTCGGTTACACATTTCCGTGACCGCCCTTTGGAACAAACCCGGCGATTCCCAAGTTATCCACAGGAGGGCAAACATGCCTTCGAGCAGATGGAGAAGACCCATGCAGACGGAAAAGCTTCAGATTGCCGATATCCGTTACAATCCCGAACGCGCCGGTTTCGAGGCGCTGGTGACAGTTCACGACAATGGCCGCGCCACGCATTACCCGGCCTATCTCAGTGCCCCCCTGCACGCCGAATTCGCGCTGATTGCGCAAGGCCTCAGCCGCAAGGCCCTGGCCGCACATCGCTCGCGCCGCCCCGGCATGCGGATGCAGCTGCGCCCGTTGGTGCCGCAATCCGAGTTGCCCTTCCCCGTCGCCGCCTGACGCACCCCCCGTAGGGTGGGGTTTCACCCCGCCCTACCCCGCAACAGACTGGACCGGCCCGCGCCGTCGCCCCATACTGCGCCCATGTCCAGACTCGCCGATATCCGCGCCCGCGCGCGCCTGCCCGACCTTCTCGAAGGCCAGCCCCAGCATCTCGCCATCGCTCTCCTGATGACGCTCGGCGCCTTCTCGCTGCTGCGCGACAGCCCCGGCGCCAGCCTGTTCGGCCTCTCCGCCGTGTTCTGGGCCAAGCTCAGCATCTTCCTCGCCCTCGCGCATCAGATCATCGTCGCCCTGGTGTTCCGCCTCCAGCTGCATCGCAACTGGCTGACCGAGCGTTTCGGCGAGCGCGACATGCGCGTCTGGGCAATGATCTTCCTGCCGCTGCTGCTTGCCCGCCCGCTCGCGCTGATCCTCGTGGCATGGGCCGATACCGCGCTGATCACCGGCTTCGAGACCATCGAGGTGCTGATCGGCCTCGCCCTCCTTGCCCTCGCCTCCTGGGCGCTGCATTCCACCATCGTCTATTTCACCCTGCCGCGCGCCATGGGCGGCGATCATTTCCGTGATGACTACGCCGAAATGCCGCTGGTCACCGAGGGTATCTTCGAGTTCACCAGGAATGGCATGTATGGCGTCGCCTTCCTCGGCCTCTGGGCCATTGCCTTCCTGTTCGGATCATGGAACGCGCTGATCGTGGCCCTGTTCCAGCACGCCTATATCTGGGTGCATTTCTACTGTACCGAGAAGCCCGACATGGAATGGATCTACGGCACCCGGGTGCAGACAACGCCCGACGCCTCTCTCGCCCCCGATCCCGACACCGCCCCGTAGGGTGCGTGATCTCACGCACCTTTCCCTGCCTTGCCATTTCCCCACCCCCCTGCCAAAACCCGCGCGACCCCTGCCAGCGGAGAACGCCCATGCCCAGCCACCCCGCCGATGACCGCCTGATCGTCGCCCTCGATCTGCCCAGCGCGCTCGACGGGCTGGAGCTGGCGCAAAAGCTCGGCGATGCGGTCAGCTTCTACAAGATCGGCCTCGGCATGCTCACCGGCGGCGGCCTCGCCCTGGCGCGCGAGCTGAAGGACGAGCATGGCAAGCGCATCTTTCTCGACATGAAACTGTTCGATATCGGCGCCACGGTGGAAGCGGCGGTGCGCGGCCTGGCCCAGTTCGATCTCGATTTCCTCACCGTGCATGGCGATCCGCATGTGGTGCGCGCCGCCAGGGAAGGCGC